>JAYQIX010000003.1:0-6803 GCA_038141865.1 Gammaproteobacteria bacterium
ACATACGAACTGGATCAGTAGTTCTGCCTGTTTCATTTTCAACAGCTGCAAGAGCCTCAGCAGCTTGTTCTAAGGCTATATCATCCGAATCTTCTGACTCTGCTAGTAATAAATCATCTGCATCCGGAGCAGTTTCATGAACTTGAAGACCTAAATCATTGATCATTCCAATAATTTCATCTACCTGATCAGGATCGGATATATCATCAGGCAAATGATCATTAACATCTGCATAAGTTAAGTAGCCTTGCTCTCTTCCCTTTTCAATAAGTTCGGCTATCTTTGAACCTTTTTTACTTAATTTATCCACGAATTCTTGTACTCCAAATGTATTAGCTCTATTTGGTGATTAATTTCATTATTTCAATCTATTTTGAGCTTAAATTTTTTAATAAAATCTGATCTTCTTCTGACATTACATCCTTTTTCAGGATTATCTGTTGTAGTTCTCTTTTTTCAGCAGATGTTATTTCCTGCATATTATACTTTTCTTTTAATGTTTCCTGCCTATCTTTTTCAGATTTTGAAATTATATCAATACAATCATTAAGCATTTTTTTTGCATTTTCCTCTGATAGTTTTATCTCAGAAACTAATGCTTCTCCAAATAGATTTTTTATTTTTTCATTTTCTATTTGTTCAAAAAGTATTGAGGGTGATGCTGTTGGATTGTCTTTATAAAAGTTCCTAACATCATGTAAAAATAAAAATCTTGAATCTTTTGCAATTAGATTAAAAGACCTTTCACCTGCTAACTTAGGATATTGAATTAAAGCTGTGAAAACTCCTAAAACCGACTTTCTAATGACAGAAGCTGAAACTTTTTTGACCGGCTCTTCTTGTTTTACATTTTCTGGAACTATATTAACAACACCGTTAAGTAATTTTCCAAAATCTAAATCACAAATATGCCCAATCTCGCTGATATAAGCCTGTCTTAATGTTGGATTTACGATTCTATCAACTAAAGGAACTGCGAACTGAGCAACTCTCGACCTTCCTTCAATTGATGAAAGATCGTCTTGTTTCTTGATGGTATCCAAGAAGTATTCTGAAAAAGTGATAGCTTCATCTGCTAGCTTTAAAAAAGCATCTTTGCCTTTATTTTTTATAAAACTATCTGGATCATCGCCTGGCTTTAAAAATATAAAGCTCATCCGCACATCCTCTCTAAGCAAAGGTAAGGCATTCTCGACTGCTCTCCACGATGCCTTTTGACCGGCCTCATCTCCATCAAACACAACAAAAATATCATTGGTATAACTTAAAATTTTTCGAAGTTGTTCCGGAGTAAAAGCAGTGCCAGAGGAAGCAATAGCATTTTTAATTCCGTATTGATGCAATCCAATAACATCCATATAGCCTTCAACTAAAAAAAGAGATTTGGGCCTTTTTTCTATAAGTCTTGCCTCATATAGACCATATAGCTCATATTTTTTCTTATATGTTTTTGTTTCAGGTGAATTTAAATATTTTGCTTGATTGTCTTTATCAGCAATCAACCTACCTCCAAAAGCTATATGCTCTCCTTTAATATTTCTTATCGGAAACATTAATCTATCCCTGAAACGATCGTACATCTCCCCGTTATCATTAGTACCAAAAAGACCAGAATCTTCTAAATCATTTTGATCATATTGTGGAGACAAGATGCTGTGGAGTGATGGATTTTTTTCCATTGAAAAACCTAACTCAAAAAATTTTGCAGTTTCGCCACTTATTCCTCTGGCTTTTAAATAATCAACTGCATTTTTTCCTTTTGGTCCTTTTAGTTGGTCTTTAAAAATTTCAGTTGCCTTGGCATTTATGCCAATAGCATCTGATATATCTACTGGCTTTTCTTGTTTCGGCACCTCCATTCCGACAGAAGCAGCTAACAATTCAACTGATTCCATAAAATCAATACCATCATATTCTCTTAAAAAGTTGATAGCATTCCCTGAAGCTTTGCAGGCAAAACAATGGTAAGAACCCGTTTCTTCATATACTACAAATGATGGTGTTTTCTCATTACCATCTCCATGAAAAGGACATTTAGCTTTATATCGACCCCCAGATCGTTCAAGCTGGACTCTTCTATTTATAATATCAACAATACTTACCGTAGAAAGCAGTCGGTCAATAAAGCTTGATGGTATAGACATATTTATTTAATTTTCACTCAGCCAATTATCAATTAGTATTTTTGCAGCCTGTGCATCTACTAGATCGGTTTTTAATTCTATAAGATTTTGCCTTGCTTCAAAACTTGTTAATCTTTCATCTACGTATTCACACGGGATATTGGTAATTTTTTTTAATTTTTTAAAAAAAATATCAACCTCTTCATCATATCACTATCTGTTCCATCCATATTTAAAGGTTTCCCAACAAGAATAAGTTCAGGCCTCCACTCTTCGACTATAGACTGAATACTATTCCAGTTTATTTTGTTATTTTTATTAAAAATAATCTCAAGAGGTGATGAGGTTCTAGTTTTTGTCTGACCCACTGCAACACCAATCTTTTTCACACCAAAATCAAAGGATACGATTTGCATTATCTTGGGGTGAAATTCCAATCTCTAATTATTTCTAGAATGCCGTACTCATTTATCATCTTTGGATCAAATGGAGCAAAGGGAGCTGCCTTTTCAAGAATGTCTATTGCCATTTTATCGACATAAGTATTTCCCGAAGAGATTAAAATTTCTGATTTTATAAGATTTCCAAAAGAATCTATTGTTGCCATTACCTGAACCTTGCTGTTTGTATATTCAATATCATTTGCAGCTATTAGTTCATCGCCAATAGATTCGATTTCCCTTTGCCATAAATTTAAATACATTGCTTCTTCATTAGTAACAGTAGAGTTTGCTTGTAGTTTTTTTATCTTTTGAGCTTGATATATTTTTCTTTCTACTTTTTTTGTAAAGGTGCCCTCTTTGGAACTATTTGATTCAAAAGTATTGTTTACAGAATCATTTAACTCACCAATAGAATCCTGAGAAGAATTTGCAAATTTAACATTAATAATTGGCGATTCATCTATAAGTGGTATTTTATAAAAAGTGGTAAATGTAACTCCAAAAATAAGTACTGTATGAAAAAATATAGACAATAAAAAAGATTTATTGAGTGTTAAAGACCTTTTACTAACTCTTTGATTTGCTGATATCGAACTCATAGTTTAGAAAAATATTCTTGTATAGGATTCCTACCAGATTGATTATATATTTCTCTAGCGCATGTAGGGCTTGTTATATTAATTTCAGTTAAATAGTCACCAATCATATCTATGCCAGCAAAATTTATTCCTTTAGAGACAAGAAATTTTCCAACAATCTCTGCTACATTTTTTTGTCTTTCATTAATATCCTTCACAACACCCCTACCACCAGCTGCTAAATTACCTTTAAAGCTCTCACCCTGGGGTATTCTTGCTAAAGTCTTTTCAAAAGGTTTTCCATGAATAATTAGGATTCTAAAATCTCCTTGATAGATTTCAGGTATGAATTCTTGAACTACAATCTGAGTAGTTTCATCTTCTGTCATATCCAATAAAATATCCAAGTTTTCCTCTTCCATATCCTCCATCTTAAAAATAGATTCACCGCCCATACCATCCAAAGGCTTAACAATAATAGTTTCATGATTAGCTTGAAAATTAATTACTTTTTCAAGATTTGATGTAACCAATGTTCTAGGAATAAAGTCTTCGAAATGAAGTGCAAATACTTTTTCATTGAATTCTTTTATAGAGTTTGGCTTATTAAATATGTTGGCTCCTTGGGTCTCTGCAAGACCTAATAAATGAAGAGCATTAACGTAATCAATATCAACTGGGGGATCTTTTCTCATAAAAGTATACAGAAATTCCGAAACCTGAATTCGTTCTTTTCTGATTCCTTCAACTTGACTTGTTCCAATCTCAATTATGTTACGAGCATCAACATAAACATAACCCTCATCAACATAAAGGTGCTTCATTTCTGCTTGATAAACTTTATATCCAAGAGAGATAGCTTCTTCCATCATGAAGATAGATGTATCTTTACTAGGCTTTAGTTCTTTCATCGGGTCTGTGATGAAGAGTACTTTTTTAGTCATTATTAAATCTTATCAAAATGGTTTTGAAATAATGATGCTATCACAAGAGGCGCTGTTTCTGCTCTTAGAATATTTTTTGATAGCAGTTTAAAGCTAAAATCTTTTTCATACATGTGATTGATCTCAGATTCTGAGAATCCAGACTCTGCTCCAGTTATTACAAAAATATTATTTGATTTAACTGAACTAACATCAAAAATATCAGTTGCTTCAAGATCAAATACATATTTTGTTGAGCTTTGATCAAGTTTTTTTGTAGCATCGCTAAGTGAAGGTACAAAGCTTGTAATTGGTAAAAAATTTGTACCGCACTGCTTACAGGCTGAAATAATAACTTCTTCAGATTTGCTATAAATCTTTGATAAATCTTTTTTTGCAATACTTTGATCAATTAAATCAGGCTTATAAAAAATAAATTCTGTAGCTCCAATTTCGCATAGCTTCTGAATCATAAAATGAAAATTTTCTTTCTTAATAAATGGCAGTATGAAACCAAGTCTATTGGTTGGAGGTTTGTCTATTTTTATATCAGAAACCCTTTGAAGAGAAACTGAAGATTTATTTGATTCTAATATCTTACAAATTGCTGAAGAACCATGACCATCAAATACTTCAACTTCGTCATTAACAACCAGTCTGAGCACTTTTGTTAAATGCAATGATTGAGCCTGATCTATTTTAAAGACATTATTTGTTTCTGATACTGATTTACAATATATTCTATGGATTCTCACAATATCATTATAGCTATAGGTTGAATATAAATGTCAGAGATAAATCTTTTATTAGTCCGGCATGGAGAAGCTGCAGAAAGCTGGGGCAAGCATCCAGACCCTGGTTTAAGCGAATTAGGAATAAAACAATCAGCTTCATTGGTTAATAATAAAATGCTTGAGTTACTAGATTCTTATAGTTTTGTTTCAAGTCCAAAATTAAGAGCAAAAATGACAGCAGAACCATTGATTAAGAAATTTAATAAGAAGTTGATAATAAATGATGCATACTCTGAAATACCATCAGATGAAATAGATAATTCTCAAAAAAAAGCTTGGCTTACAAATGTTATGAATACCGAAATCAGAGATTTACCTGATTTTGTAGTGAATTGGAGAAATAACATTATCAAGCATTCACTTGGCGTTTCACAAAATACAATTATATTTACCCATTTCATGGTTATTAATGCCTTAGTAGGTTCGCTTCTTCAAAAGAGTGCGCTCATGTATTTCTACCCTAATTACGTATCCGTAACTAAAATTACTTTTGAAAATAAAGAGGTTAAAAGCATCTCTCTAGGTGATGAGAAAAAAACTATAATAAATCTTTAAAAATCTATTGAGCAATTTTTAAACAACTGTAAACTGATATTTCTTCTTATTAATTTAAAAAATTCATTTGGGAAATAAAAAGAAATCATTTGATAGCTATTCTAAAAAACCACTGAAGGATGAGGTTAGAAAAGCTATGAAAAGATATTTTGCACAACTAGATCAAAAAAATATGCCCATCGATGTTTATCAACTGGTACTTAATGAGGTTGAGCCCCCACTTTTAGATGCGGTGATGAAATTTGCTAATAATAATCAGTCCAAAGCTGCAAGAATTCTTGGAATGAATAGAACAACCCTTAGAACAAAATTAAAAAAATATAATATTAAATAATGCATTCAATAAAGCCAAAAACAGCTCTTATAAGTCTCTCAGATAAATCAGGTCTAGAAGAATTAGTTAAATTTCTAGTTTCAAAAGAAGTAAAAATGCTTTCTACAGGCGGGACCTTTAAAGCAATAAAAGAAATTACATCTGAAGTTGTTGAGGTTTCTGACTTTACTGGATTTGAAGAGATGATGGATGGAAGAGTTAAAACTTTACATCCAAAAATTCATGCAGGGATTCTTGCAAGACGTGATCAAGATATGGAAATACTTCAACAAAGAGGTTACGAGACAATTGATTTAGTAGTAGTTAATCTCTACCCATTTAAAGAAACAATCGCCCAAGATTGTTCTTTTGATGAGGCAATTGAAAAAATAGATATTGGCGGTCCAACCATGATTAGATCAGCTGCAAAAAATTTTAAAGACGTTGCTGTTGTATCAAACCCTTCTGATTATTCAAGACTAATTGAGGAATGGGAAAATGGCGATGGCATTTCATATGATTTTAGAAAAGAATTATCTCAAAAAGTATTTGAGACAATGGCCGACTACAATCTTTCTATTTCAAATTATCTAAAAGAAGAATCTGATAACTCAATACCGAATTATAGTTTTGAGAAAAGTTCATCTTTAAGATATGGCGAAAATCCTCATCAAACAGCAAATCTATTTACCTTCTCTAATCTTGAACATAAAAATATTGCCAATGCAGATATTTTGCAAGGCAAAGAATTATCCTATAACAATATAGTGGATGCTGATGCTGCATGGGAGTGTGTGAGAGCATTTGATGATCCTGCATGCGTAATTGTTAAACATGCAAATCCTTGCGGAGTTGCAGAATCAGATGATATCTATGGTGCCTATGATTTAGCATTTAAAACCGATCCAACATCAGCCCCGGAATGATTAAAAAAGTATCTGGAGGAATTTTAATTCAGTCAGATGATAACTATGTTGTTCCTAGAGAGGACTTAAAATGTGTAACAAAAAGAGAGCCAACACCAGAAGAATTAGATGATTTAATGTTTGCTTGGAGAGTTGCTAAGTTTGTTAA
>JAYQIX010000004.1:0-7446 GCA_038141865.1 Gammaproteobacteria bacterium
GCAGCAGTTGTTGGTGACACGGTTGGCGACCCCTTTAAAGATACTTCAGGCCCGTCCATGAACATTTTAATTAATGTTATGGCAATCGTCAGTTTGGTTATAGCTCCGCTTCTAAGCATATAATTTTTTCTAAATAAACACAGATCCAGAGATTCTTCTCTGGATCATGTGTAAAATTAACTGATGCAAAAAAATATCCTAATAATAGGCTATGGAGATATTGCCAAAAGGTTAATTAAAGTTATCGGTACTGAATCAATAAATATTTCTGCTATTTCAAGAAATGATTCTAACAATCCAAATATAAATAAATTTAACTGGGATTGGCTTTCAGATAAAAAAATTGATTTAAAAGCTAAAAATTTTGATTCAGCAATAATAATCCCCAAGCCTAGCAGCCTTGACGAGAAAGGTTAAAGATGGCTTTAAATTGCCACAAAAAATATCTTAAACCTATTATCAAATCTAAATATTAATAAGGTAATTGCAATATCTTCTACTAGAGTCTATGGCGGTCACCATAAAGGTGCTGTAGATGAAAAATCAATAGAAAAACCCTCTGAATTTAGAGGCAAACTGATCCTAGAATATGAAATAGCTTTATCCCAAATACTTGGGCCTAAACTCACCATTCTTAGATTCTCAGGTTTATACGACAACCAATCAAAAAAGACTTCTCATAATAAATTACATAGAGATCAAGCTGCAAAAATAATAGCTCATTTTATTGAATACAAATCTGAAAGCAGCCGAGCTAATATTATTAACTGTTCTGAGGATTCAGAAATTCTTTTTTCTGAAAAATCAATTATAAATACCAAGTTAAAACAGACAGGATTTAAATTTTAAAAAAATTAAACTAGAACAATAACTCTAGGCAAAATACAATAAAGTTATGACATCAAGTATGACGGGCTTTGGGCATTCAAGGCATATAAACAAAGAAACAGAAATTTACTGTGAAATTAAATCAGTCAATCACAGATTCTTAGATATATCTATCAAGCCTAACGATATTAGCAGTGAGCTTGATCTATTTATTAGAGATGCTATTAGTAAAAAGGTTAAAAGAGGAACATTAGACATAAGACTAAAGTTAAAATTTCCATCTAGCAATTCATACATAATCAATAAAGATTCTTTAAGAAATTTGAGCAAATCAATTGATGAAGTTAAGCTTTTAGAAATTAAAAAGCTAACTTTCTCAGATATCAAAGACATTCCTGGAATCATTAAGACAGAACAAAAAATTCAAGTTAACCAAAACTTAATAAAGAAAGTTTTTAAAGATGCTTTTAAAACCTTTTTATTAAATAGAGCTGCAGAAGGAGAAAAAATAAATAAATTATTTTTATCTAAATTAAATAAAATTAATAAGTGTATTTCTAAGCTGGAAAGCTCTAATAAAAAATTATTAAAAATAAGATCTGAATCTCTTAAAAAGAAAGTACATAATATATGTGAAACTGTTGATAATGACAGGCTTGCTCAAGAAGTGGCCTTGCTCGCTTTAAAGCATGATGTTGCAGAGGAAATAGAAAGAATAAATTTTCATACCTCATCTTTAAGAAAGGAATTGGTGTCCAGAAGTGGAAGCGGAAAAAAAATAGATTTTATATTACAGGAACTATTCAGAGAGACCAGTACGTTATCAGTTAAATTAGATATACCTAAATATAAACAAATAGCATTAGATATGAAGCTTATAGTCGAGGAAATGCGCGAGCAGGCTCAAAATATTGAATAATAGTAAGGGCAAGTTATTCGTTGTTGCTGCTCCATCTGGTGCAGGAAAATCTTCTTTAATTCAATCAATCCTTGCTAACTTTGAAAATATTGAGCTTTCAATATCAGCTACCACAAGATCTCCAAGAGAAGGAGAGGTAGAGGGTAAGCATTATTTTTTTGTTACTGAAAATGAGTTTAATTCATTGAAAGAAGAGGATGCTTTTATTGAATGTGCAATTGTACACAACTATCAATACGGTACTTTACATAAATATATTGATGAAAGGTTAAATAAAGGAATAAATGTAATTTGTGATATCGACGTTCAAGGCTTTAAGCTAATAAAAAAAACTGGCATCGATCATATTTCAATATTTATTATTCCTCCAAGCATTGAAGAGCTAGAAAAAAGACTGCTAACAAGGGGCCTAGATTCAGAAAACGTAATTGATACCAGGCTTGAAAATGCAAAGGAAGAGTTGAGGTGTGCTGAAGAATTTGATTACAGAGTTTTAAATGATAACTTTGAACAAGCCTATGAGGAAATTGTTAATATTATTATTAATGGAAAATCACCCAAAAATAACGATAAAATAAATATTAAGATATTAAGAGATATGTTGTCTTAATGTCTTATTAGAAATAGAATACGCTCCCTAGGAGAAATTATATGGCTAGAATTACAGTAGAAGATTGTTTACAGGTTGTACCAAGTAGGTTTGATCTTATTATCATGGCATCAAAAAGAGCTAGACAGCTAACAACTACTAGCAGAGACCCTTTAGTAGAGTGGGACAACGATAAACCAACATTAGTCGCGCTTAGAGAAATTGAAGCAGGTCTTCTTGATAAAGAAACACTAGATAGAACTCTAGAAGAAGATGTATTGTTAGATGGTTTTGCAGCACCAGGTACTGAAGAAACAGAAACAGTTGAATAAATGAATTTTGGAGAACTAATTTGAGTGAATCGGTTCTCCCAAATCATCTGATTAATTTTTCCGATAAAAGTCTATTAAAACTCCCGACATCTCTCTATAAAACATCTAAAACTTACCTCAGTCCTGAAGATATAAAAAAAATCCAGAAAGCTTACTCGTTTGCTTTTTATGCTCACATGGGCCAAAAAAGAAAAGATGGCTCAGACTATATAACTCATCCAGTAGCTGTAACAGAAATATTACTTGAGCTCAAAATGGACTGTGATTCCATATGCGCAGCATTAATGCATGATGTGCTCGAAGATTGTAATGTTCAAAAAAGCAACCTAGCTAAAATGTTTGGTGATGATGTGGCCCATATTGTTGATGGGGTAAGTAAGTTAGGAAAAATAGATCATAAAAATATAGCTGAGAAAAATGCCAATAATCTTCAGAAAATGGCATTAGCAATGGCAAATGACGTAAGAGTTATTTTAGTTAAATTGTGTGACAGGCTGCACAATATGAGGACCATCGAATATGTTCCAAGAAATAAACAAATACAAAAATCAAAAGAGACTTTAGATTTATATGGCCCATTGGCACTAAGAGTGGGCATGCAAGACATAAGGGCAGAACTTGAAGATAGGGCTTTTAAATGCCTGCACCCAATGCGTGCTGATTTATTAAAAAGTGCAATTAAGACTTCTAGCGGCGGAAGAAAAAAAATAGTTCAAAAGATAAGGAAAGAGCTTAAAAGTCGACTTAAATCTAACGGAGTCGAGGATGCTGGCGTAAAGGGAAGAGAAAAAAATCTTTATAGTATCTACAATAAAATTAAAACCAAACATAAACCATTTTCAGAAATACTTGATGTATACGGTTTCAGAATTTTGGTAGATTCTGTTGATGACTGTTATAGATCTCTAGGCATTATTCATAATTATTTCTCACCAATTGAGAATAAATTTAAGGACTATATAGCTATTCCAAAAACTAATGGCTATCAAGCCTTGCACACAAGCTTACTTGCGCTAGATGCTTTTCCTATAGAGGTTCAAATTCAAACAAGAAGCATGTGGGCAACGGCCAATATGGGTATCGCCGCCCATTGGAGTTACAAAACAGATGATGATGCTGGTATTGGAACAGGATTAAGAGCTAGCAGATGGTTATCAAGTCTTATTGATTTGCAAAAGAAATCATCAAATCCTACAGAGTTTGCCGATTCTCTTAAGAAAGATCTTGATTCTGAAGAGGTCTATTTATTCTCTCCTAAAGGAGATATTTATGCTTTAAAGGCAGGTGCCACTCCAATAGATTTCGCATATGAAGTTCATACCGGTCTTGGTGATAGTATTGTGGGTTGTAAAGTAAATAGAAGAGAGGCTCCTTTAAATGTTGAACTAGAAAGTGGTCAGACAGTAGAAATTATTACATCAAGCAAAACAGTTGAAGCAGATCCTGCATGGCTAAACTTTGTTGTAACAGGTAAAGCCAGAAGTGGCATTAGGGCTAGACTAAGAACTCAAAAAGTTTCATCAGCAAGAAAAGCCGGGAAGTTTATGCTGGAATCTGAGTTACAAAGATCTGGAAAGTCTTTAAAAGATTACAGAGGCAGTACTTTGAAGAGAGTTCTTGATTCAATAGGAGTTTCATCTCTAAATAAACTTCTTACTGAATTAGGCTCAGGAAAAAGAACTGGCAATATTGTTGCTGAGAGATTTTATTCTGGATTGAAGATTAGAAAAGATACTGACACCAAGAAAATTAAACCTGTTTTTATTCATGATAATCATATTGAGGGAGTTTCGGTTGTTTTTGCAAAATGTTGCCATCCTGTCTATAAAGATCCTGTAATAGCTCATTCTGATACAGAAAGAGGAATTGTTATTCACCATAAACGATGCAAACAGGTTGCGCCATTTATTTCTAAAGATCCAAGATATATCCCAGGAAAGTGGGCTGTTAATACCAAAACTCATGTTTACACAGCAAAGATCAATATCGTTACTATTGATGAAATGGGTGTTTTAGCTGATTTAGTTTCAGTTTTTACAAAGGCAGGTATAAATATTGAACAAATTAATACAAAAAATATTGATAGTACATTTGCTTCATTTGAGATGGAGGTAGATGTTGAAGATCTTGAAGAATTAAATAATATAATGTTGAAGATTAGATCAAAAAAAATAACAACAAGCTGCACAAGATTAATTAACGAAAAATAATAAACCTTAAAATTTAATTTTAGGTACAATGCATATCAAAAATAAATCCAAGATATAAATTATGACCAAGAAAATAATTTTCACAGAAAGAGCTCCAAAAGCCATAGGGCCATACTCTCAAGCTGTTTCAGCTGGGGGGTTCACATTTGTTTCTGGTCAAGTTGCCATCAACCCAGAGACCGGAGACTTGATGAACGCCTCAATTCAAGATCAGGCAGAGCAGGTAATAAAAAATCTTACGGCAATATGTGAAGAAGCAGGCGGGTCCCTTGCTGATATTGTAAAACTTACAATTTATATAACCGATATGAATGACTTTGCAGTTGTAAATGAAATAATGCAAAAATATTTTTCAGAACCTTATCCCGCTAGAGCAACGGTTGAAGTTTCAGCCTTGCCGCTTGGAGTTAATGTGGAAATGGATGCAGTTTTAGTTTGCCATGAGTAAAAATCTTCTTTCGATCAGTGATTTATCTAAAAAAGAAATTTTAGATCTAATAGAATTTGCAAAAAATTTCAAACAAGATGATGGCTCTTTTAGAAAAGAAAATTTATTTCCAGATAAAACTATTGCTAATGTTTTCTGTGAGCCAAGTACAAGAACTAAATCCTCTTTTGAAATAGCAGCCAAAAATCTTGGTTGTTCAGTTGTAGGTTTTGATATTTCAAATTCATCTGTTGAAAAAGGTGAATCAATTTACGAGACTGTAGATGCACTTAGTTTAATGGGTGTAGATCTGTGTGTCCTAAGACACCCTGAATCAGTTATCAGGGATCTTGCAGAATACCTGCCTGAAATGGTATTTATCAACGGAGGAGAGGGCTCTATATCTCATCCAACCCAGGCTTTGATTGATCTAATGACTATAATTGAGCACAAAGGTTCTATAGATGATCTTAATATAGTTATTGTTGGTGATCTTGATCACTCGAGGGTAACATCATCTTTTGTTGAAGGCGTCTCAAATTTCTCATTTAATTCTTTAACTTTTTGCGGTCATCCAAGCATGTCTGCGAAATATACCAATCCTGTATTAGGAAGGTATGAGCCTGATCTCGATACAGCACTTCATGATGCAGATGTGGTCATGACATTAAGAATACAATATGAAAGGTTTGAAGAAACGCTTGATCTTGACCTAGATGAATACAAACAAGCATATCAACTTACATCTGAGAAGCTTGAGCAAGCCAAAGGCGATGCAATCATTATGCATCCTTGGCCTGTGAATTATGTAGAAATTTCAGAAAGCGTGTACCAGTCTGAACAATCTGTAATTAGAAACCAGATCGCAAATGGTGTTGCCATCCGAATGGCTGTTTTATCAAGATTTTTGAGCAGCTAGGGTTTTCTTAACGGTATCAACTATTGCTATAGTTGTCTGATCAATTTCAATATTCACTAAATCTTTTTCTTCAAGTTTGTCTAAATTTGTAATTTTAAGGGTTTCAGGAATAAGATGAATGTTCAATTGGTTTTTGAAAACCTTTCCTATAGTTAAGCTACAACCATTAATACCAATATAACCTTTTTCTAAAATGTAATCTGAGTATTCTCTTGAAATTGATATTTTCATATCTTTGGTATTTTCTTTCTCAAATATTTTTTTTACCTCTCCAGTAAAATGAACATGTCCTGACATAAGATGGCCACCTATTTCAGATGAAGCTTTAATTGATCTTTCTAAATTTACAATGTCACCCTTTGAAATATTTTTTAAGTTGGTTTTAAGTAATGTTTCTTCTATGACATCAAATTTAAGATTTGTAATACCATTATCTTTTGATGTAAGACAGACTCCATTTACCGAAATGCTAGCACCTTTTTTTAAGCCCTTATTAAAGTTTTTTGGTGTTGAAATATGAATGCGAATGAAATCATTAAAATTCTGTACCTTTGATACTTTTGCCTTGTGAGAAACTATGCCAGAAAACATCTATGCCCCCCATTCGTTTCTATAGGCTTGAAGTCTCTCAAAATGTGTTTCATAACCTGAGTTAGATTGAGAATATGTAATCAAAGTATCTAAATTAATTATAGATATTACTTGCATGCCAAACTCTTCTTCAAGTTCTCTTCTAGCAGAAAGATTTCCGCTTCCTCTTTCTTGTCTATCTAAGCCAACCATCATTATTTTTGGAGTTGCTCCAGTTGATTTGATCATCTTTATAGATTCTTTAGCAGCAGTGCCAGCTGATATGACATCATCAACTATAAGAACATCGCCAGAAGGGTTGTTGCCAATAATTGTTCCACCCTCACCATGATCTTTAATTTCTTTGCGATCAAATGATAAAGGATATTTAAAACCATCTTTATCAAAAATCATGGCAATTATTGAACCAAGAAAAATACCTTTATATGATAATTCAAGAAATTTTTTTGATAGTCTTCCACTTATTTCAAACAGGCTTTTTGTTTTTCAATAATATCAGCAATAGCAGAACTTCCAAGCTCTAACATCTGATTTAATTGATCTTTTGTGAAAGGTGCTTCCTCAGCAGTGCCTTGAATTTCTATGAGTTCAAGCGAATCTGTCATAACAAAGGTTTAAATCTGTTTCAGCA
>JAYQIX010000005.1:0-7738 GCA_038141865.1 Gammaproteobacteria bacterium
ATTTCATCTGTAACCCTTCAATATAGAACCGGTCTCTTCTATCCCTTCCAATAAAGTTTTTTGCTACCTTTAGCTTTTTGCTACATAGTCTCTTGAATTTGCTTCATGGTAAGGCCATTTGTTTTGGTTCTTTATTTTTTTCTTTTCATAAATTATAATTTTCAGTATTAGTAATAATCTCTTTACACAGTTTATTAACTTTAAATTGAAACAACAAGATTTTCTAATTTCCAATTAATGAAACGGATATCAAAATATTTTTCAGCCTTAAAATTAATCCGTCAACGATTTCAATTTCATATTTTTTTTTTTCCTCTGAATAAAATTCATTTTAAAAAAATATATTCTTTAATTGGAAACACACCCAAACTAAACATTATTTTATAACCTCTGGAGAAAGGTTTTGAATATCTTCAACTCTGGCTGTGAGATCTACACCATTTAATCTTATTGGTAAATGTTTCATAAAAGTTGTTTAATATCACCCGGTTTCAAAAAGTTAAAAAAGTGAATGTATATTCCAAATTTTATTACAATTATCTTCTGCAAGAATAAAAAAACTCAAAGCATCCCCGTGTTGAATTTCACAACCACTTTTGCATATGTAAGTTTTCAAATTTTTCTACTAGCCCATTTTTCATGGGCTTTAGATAAATTTTTTGTAATTTATAAGTAATGAGAAAATGAAAATTATTGATAGATAAAAAATATAAAGCTTATTTTATTTTTTCATCATTAATATTTTTTTCTAATTTTTTAGTTCTTCTATTCCTTCCATAGTATTACTTAAAATTTCAGATAATGTTTTTTTTGATTTTGTTACAATGTTTCCTGAATTGTATGTAAATCTAGTTAAGGTTTGTGATTGGTTTTGAACATAAATAATAACTGATCTTTATCTTTTTCTAATTCGAATATAAACACACCATTTACATGAGCTTTCAGAATTCTGTTTTTCAAATTCAATTTCCATATCATCAATAGAAATAACTTTTGTCATTAATGAACAGTATCTCCGTCAATTCAAATACTTGTTTCAAAGTTTTTTCAGAACAAAGCTTACATTCTTCCATGACCTCTTTACCTAAGATAAAACTTTCCAATTTGAATTATTGTTTTTACGTTTTTTACTTTTTTATTACCTTCGCAAGCAGGACATTGAATTAGAAATTTATTTTTTTGCATCTGATTTTTCATTTTCTATTTCTTTTTTCAATTTTCTTAATTCTTTCATATCTTGAGATGATAAAATGAGCATCAATCATCCCTTGAGCTATAGGTAAAAATTCCACATTTGATTAAGAAAAGGAAGTTTTCTTGAATTATACTTGCTAAAAATAAACATCCTGCATTGGCTAATACAAAAAATATATTCCTAGCTGCATAAGGAACTTTTTCATCTTTTCCAAAAAAGTAAAAGATTAAGAAGCACGCTTGAAAAATTAATGTAGCTTTGCAGCAAATAACATTGCTTTTAGAAGAAACGGATCTGCTATCAATTAGCTCTCCTTCTATCTATAGAAGTTATATTTGAGAAATCTTTAGCAAATTTTTTCTTTGTTTAACAGACTCTTTGTCATCCCAATTTTCAACTGCTGTAATAAAATTTTCATTTCCAATATCATCGTTGATTAATTCAGCATCAAATTTAATTTGAACCGGTAGAGAAAAATTCACTACTTGGCCACTAATTATACCTTGGCCATTTGCAAGATTAGGCAATTGTTTAGAGTCGTCTACACTCAATGTTTCAGAGTCTCTTGTAGTTGCTCTTTGATCTTTTTGATTAACCATTCTAAACACAATTTGGCTATTGCATTGTGAAGCAATGGTTTCATCTAATCTTGATGGTCTTTGAGAAATAATCATTATCCCAGTTCCAAATTTTCTACCCTCAGTAATTACTTTTCTAATCGTATCAACTGATGGAAGGTTATCTTTATCCTCAGATCTTGATGGAATAAAATTATGAGCTTCTTCAATGATTGTTAAGAAAGGTGGAATTTCTTCTTCCACTTCTTGTCTATGTTTGAATAGATTTTCTAGTAAGAATTGAAACAATTGCACTTGCTGGTAAGTTTTCGTAACCTTTAAGATATAAAATACTTAATTGGCCTTTGTTAATAATTTTTTCTGGTTCAGTTCCGGCATCTGGAAGTTCTTCAAATTTTAATTTACTCATTTTTTGTCTATGTCTAAAATTGGTTTGCTCCATATTTTTTAGTTTTTTAGCTACTTGACTCTAAACTTCCTTACAACTACATACATGAGGCTGGTCTAATATTTTTAGAAATTTTTGATGGGTCTTTTGCAAACTCTCTTGCTTTCTAAGCAAGCAACTCAATATATTTTAGTAAACTTCCACCTTCATATTTAATTTTTTTCTAATAATGAACTTAAAAAATCTTTTTGTGGATCAGTTAGTGATATTTCCAAGTTTATCAATTAACGTATAAATAATTTCTTTATCCTCAGAACTAACCGATAAATTTGGATAAAAATATGTCACCAACTCCGCCACCCATGCCCTGCACTCCTTGATGGCCAAACTGATCATAAGCTGATTTTTTTTGAGGATCTGATAGAACATCATATGCCTCTGCTGCTTCTTTAAATTTTTCAGCAGCTTCAGGATTATCTGGGTTTCTATCTGGATGAAATTTCATTGCCTTCTTTTTGAAGGCTTTTTTTAACTCAGCGGCAGAAGCGTCTCGAGAGACTTCTAAAGTTTC
This sequence comes from Gammaproteobacteria bacterium, assembly GCA_038141865.1. Lineage (GTDB taxonomy): Bacteria > Pseudomonadota > Gammaproteobacteria > Magnimaribacterales > D2472 > CAJQGY01. The sequence goes on from JAYQIX010000005.1 coordinate 2,733, forward strand.
ATAATAGTCTCTCTTAGACATTTTTGATTTATTTATCTTCTTCTTTTACTTCTTCAAATTCAGCATCAACTGTATTGTCAGAGTTTTCAGCAGAACTCTCGTCTTGAGGTTGAGCATCTCCTTCTGGTGTATATAGTTTTTGCGTCAAGGGTGTCAGAACATCATTTACACCCTTAGTTGCAGCTTCAATAGACTCAATATTTTCTGAAGTTATAGCTTTCTCCAACTCTACAACAGCATCTTCTACTTGTGATTTTTCATCATCAGTTAACTTGTCACCTGACTCTTCAATAGTTTTTCTTGTAGCGTGCACTAGCATATCAGCATTATTTTTTGTTTTTACTAGCTCTTCGAATTTTTTATCATCCTCTGCGTTAGCTTCTGCATCTTTAACCATCTTTTCAATATCTTCATCTGAAAGTCCACTTGATGCCTTAATAACAATTGATTGCTCTTTGCCAGTATTCTTATCTTTTGCTGATACATTTAAAATACCATTAGCATCTAGATCAAACGATACCTCAATTTGTGGAACACCTCTTGTTGCAGGAGGAATATCTGTAAGATTGAACTGCCCTAGTGACTTATTTTGGGCTGCCTGAGTTCTTTCACCTTGGATAACATGAACAGTAACGGCAGTCTGATTATCCTCAGCAGTTGAGAATACCTGTGATTTTTGAGTTGGAATAGTAGTATTCTTCTCAATAAGCGGTGTTGCAACGCCACCCAGTGTCTCTATCCCGAGAGTTAAAGGCGTAACATCTAATAATAGAACATCAGTAGTGTCTCCTGAGAGAACAGAACCCTGTATTGCAGCACCGACGGCTACAGCTTCATCTGGATTGAGGTCTTTTCTTGGATCTTTACCAAAAAACTCAGAAACCTTCTTTTGTACTAGTGGCATTCTTGTCTGTCCACCAACAAGAAGAATTTCAGATATCTCATCTTTAGAAATCTTTGCATCTTTAAGAGCAAGTTTTAATGGCTCTAAACTTTTATCAACTAAATCCTCAACCAATGATTCTAATTTTGCTCTAGTAATTTTATGAACAAAATGTTTTGGTCCTGAGCTGTCAGCAGTTATATATGGAAGATTAACCTCTGTTTGTTCTGAAGAAGATAATTCAATTTTAGCTTTTTCAGCAGCCTCTTTAAGTCTTTGCAAAGCAAGAGGATCGCTTTTCAAGTCAAAGCCTGATTCATTCTTGAATTGTTCTACAAAATAATCAATTAATCTTAAATCAAAATCTTCACCACCTAAGAATGTATCTCCATTAGTTGATAAAACTTCAAACTGGTGTTCGCCATCAACATCAGATATTTCTATGATTGAGATATCAAATGTACCACCACCAAGATCATAAACAGCAACTGTTGAATCACCTTTGTGCTTATCAAGGCCATAGGCAAGTGCAGCGGCAGTTGGTTCATTTATTATTCTTTTCACATCCAGGCCAGCAATCTTTCCTGCGTCTTTAGTTGCTTGTCTTTGTGAGTCATTAAAATATGCAGGTACAGTAATAACAGCCTCTTTTACCTCATGTCCAAGGTAGTCCTCTGCAGTTTTTTTCATTTTCTTTAAAACTTCAGCAGCTACTTGAGGTGGAGCTAATTTTTTATCAGATGCTTCTACCCAAGCATCACCATTATCTGCTTTAATAATTTTATAGGGGACCATATCAGCATCTTTACTTACGACTTCATCATCAAAAGTTCTACCAATAAGTCTTTTAATGGCATATAAAGTATTCTCCGGATTTGTAACCGCTTGTCTTTTTGCTGGTAAACCAACTAAAACTTCATCATTGTCTGTATAAGCAATTACTGATGGTGTAGTTCTTCCACCTTCAGCATTTTCAATAACTTTTTGTTGTTGTCCTTCAATGACGGCAACACAACTATTTGTGGTACCTAAATCAATTCCTATTATTTTTGACATAATATTTTCCTCTAATTTTTAATTACTGTAACTCTAGCTGGCCTTACTATCCTTGAATGTAGTTCCCAACCTCTTTGAAATACATTTCCAATAGAACCATTTTCTTTATCTTTATCTTGCTCCATGGTTACAGCCTCATGCTTTTCTGGATTAAATTCCTCATTAACAGGGTAAATGGGTATCATTCCAAATTTATCAAGGGCAGACTCAAAAGACTTTAAAGTTAATTCAATGCCTTCTTTGTCTTCTTTAGTAGCGTTTTCAGATAGATTGTTTAGAGCATGTTCTAGATTATCAATCACTGGTAATAGCTCAACAAGAAGCTTTTCAACACCATATTTATGAGCTTTTTCTACTTCATTAACAGTTCTTTTTAATGCATTATCTAAGTCAGCATTAGCCCTTAAGACTGATTTTTCTAACTCTTCGTTAATATCTACAAGCTCTTCATAAGTTGGAGAACCTAGATCATCCTTAGTTGTCTCATCGGTTTCAACTGCAGATTCCTCAGAATTTAATGCATCATTTTCGATATCATTTTTTTTAACTTTTTTTTTCTTTTGGCATATTTAAATCCTATTTGAAACATATATTGGGATTTAAATTTTCAGTTCAAGAGCTGAACTTGATTTAAGATTCTATTTTTCTAACGTGAAGCACCATGCTGTGATCAACTAACTCATAGCCTTTTTTGTTTGCTATTTCATGTTGAAGTTTTTCTAATTCTTCATCATGAAATTCCATAACTTTGCCAGTATCAACATCAACCATATGATCATGGTGTTCATCAGAATTAATTTCGTATACTGCTTTACTATTTTCAAAATGATTTTTGTTACCATTCCAGCAGCTTCAAATTGAGTAAGAACTCTATATATAGTTGCTAAGCCTATATCTTCATCTTTAGATATTAGCTCTTTATATATATCTTCAGCACTAAAATGAGCTTCTTCTTGAATAGCTGTAGAGGCAAGAACTTCCATAATTTTTATTCTTGGTAGCGTAGCCTTTAAACCAGCTTTTTTTAATTCTTCATTTTGATTAGACATGCTTTGCAATTTTTTTAAAATTTTATTGTCATATTCATTTGTGTAAACAGACTTTAAAGTTATTACAAAGTATAATCCAAATTAATTATGAAACAACTAACCACAACTTTCTTTATAGCAATTTTTATAATATCTACTAGCTCCTGCTCTTCTCTTAGTCCATATAAGGTTCCTATCTTGCAAGGAAACATTTATGAGGATGAAGATCTTGAAAAATTACAAGAAGGTTTAACAAAAGAGCAAGTTCAATATATTTTTGGTACAGCTTTATCCAAGATCCTTTTAGAGACTCAAGATGGGATTATTTTAATTCTGTAACAGTTGGTGAAAAAGTAATTACTGAAAATAAGCTTACTATTTACTTTAATGAAAATGGCTTAGTGGAAAGCTGGATAGTTGAAAAATCAACACCCGAGACAAACTAAACTTTTTTTAGCCTTCTTTCTTTTGGGTCTTGGTGAAGAGGCCTAAGTAACTCAACCCTTTCTCCTTCTTTAAGTCTGTATTTATTTGGAAGAGGTTTAAAATTACCATCAAGTAATTCACTGTTTACAGCAATTACTAGCTCATGGTCTAGGTTTGAAATAATTTGATTTATCTCATCATATTTTATTAACTCAGCTACAGTGAGACTTGATGAAACATCGAATTCATAAAAATGTTTTTCATCTATTCCTTGATAGGTAAAGAATACTTTCATGAGACTCTTTCAATAAACGAATCAATAATATTCTTAGAAAAGTTATTTGCTAAATGCTCTGGAGTTATTGCATTTAATAAAAAAGGTAATTCATAGGTTGCATCAAAATCTATTTGACATGAATTTTTATCTATATAAGCAACTGACCACCTGCCCTCAAATTTTTCAAAAGGGCCTTTGAGTTGTCTAATAGTGATAGAACTATCATCCAGTGTATTTTCAGATTCAATAAAATATTCTTTGCCCAATAAATTGAACTCAAGCCTGCCAATCTCAATCGGAAGTTCTCTTGAAATTAAAGTTGCCCTTGTGCATCCAGGTATAAAATTAGAGTAATCATTGAAATTTGTAATAACTTCTAAAGCCTTTCTTGAGTCAACGTTCAAAACTTTTTGAAAACTAATTTTTCTTGCCATCAAAGATTAAAAAAACTGTCTGTAAAAAATATATCCAACACACAAAGGTGCGACAAACTTCACAAAGAATCTCCACATTAAATATAATGTGGTATTGGTGTTGCCTATTTCGTCCTTGATTAGGGACTCTTTCATAAACCAACCAACAAATATGGCAATCAACATACCTCCAAGGGGAAGCAAGATTTGATTAGCAATAAAATCCATAGAATCTAAAAAGTTTTTTCCAGAGATAATATCTACGTCTGACCAGGTGTTGAAACTCAAAGCGGATCCAATTCCAAGCACCCATATAAAAAAAGAAATTATTTCGGCTGATCGTTTTCTAGATAAAATTCCTTCCTCTGAAAGATATGCTACTCCAGGTTCAAGCAAAGAAATTGAAGAGCTTAAAGCAGCAACTGATAGCAGAATAAAGAACAATGGGCCAATAAATTGACCAAACTGCATCTGGTTAAATGCAGAAAGCATTGAAACAAATACCAATCCTGGCCCACTATTAGGCTCAAGATTAAATGCAAAAATAATAGGAAAAATTGCTAGACCGGCCAACATTGCTATTAAAGTATCTAGCGAGGCAACTGTAAATGATGAACCTACTACTTTTTGATCTTTTGGCATATATGCGCCGTAAGCCATAATTGATCCCATCCCAAGACTTAAACTAAAAAATGCTTGTCCCATTGCTTGCAATAAAGTATCTGATGTCACATTGGAAAAATCTGGGGCAAATAAGAATGATAATGCTTTGGTGAAGTCTCCATTAATCATGGAATAAATAACCATAAATATCATTAAAAAACCAAGCATAGGCATCAAAATTTTTACCATTCTTCCAATACCATCCTTGATTCCTGCAGATACTATTAATGCTGTCATCACCATAAAAATCGTATGCCACA
>JAYQIX010000006.1:0-432410 GCA_038141865.1 Gammaproteobacteria bacterium
TTGGATAATACTTTACAATACATTAACTAATCAATTTAAGAATATAAACATGAATCAATTTAAGGATGCTTGGAATTTTTATTTAAATCACTGGCAATATTTTGCTCTGCTGGCAGCTCCTATTTTAGCTATTGAAGTTGTTACAGCTCAGCTACTACTAACCCCCTTAGGAAGCGATGCTATGCTAGAGAACCCTGAAGATCTTGCTGAATTTGCTGCCTCTAATGGAATCTATGTGCTTATATTGCTCTTGTTGGGGATAATTGCTAGCGTGTCTTTTGTTGGGGGCCTTATTGCAGCTTTTGATTCAAAGATTTCTGGCTATTCCTTAGATCCAATGGCTGCTTTGTTTATAGGCTTTAAAAAGGGCTTCCCTATATTTGGGGCATATATACTTTGCGCGATTGCAGTATTTTTTGGTTTACTTTTATTAATTCTTCCTGGAATTTATGTCGGTGCAAGATTGGCACTTTTCCCATCATTTATGATGATGGAAAATAAGGGTGTTTTTGATTCGTTAAAATCTTCATGGGAAGCTACAGATGAACATGGGGGGACACTATTTGGCTTAACTTTATTGTTCTTAGTTGTTATGTTAATTCCATCTTCTATTTTCACTAGTATGCTAGATCCTGGATTAACTCAAATATTGATTTTGGGTATTTTTGAATACGTGATAGTTATACCTTGGTCTTACATGTATTTTAGTCTTTATCAGTCGCAAAAAAATCTATAGAAATTACCTGAGCTAATCTCTTTTATCTTTTGTATTTAAAAGTTAAAATGCGTTTCCGTTTCAAACGGGTCTGTAGCTCAGCTTGGTTAGAGCGCACCCCTGATAAGGGTGAGGTCGAATATGAGAAAAAGAGAAGTGTTATTTATTCACCCTCATCTGATTATGGATTGATTCATGAGTTCAAAGACACAGACATTCGTTCAATTGGAAATGAACAAGTAAACAAATATATCGCAAGATTAGTTAGAGATAATTTATCCAACAATAGAATTGCAGACTACTTAGATGTTCTTAAACAAATTATTTTAAACAAGAATGAAATACCAAACTTTAATGTCAAAGTGACAGGTGGTGAAAAATCTAATCAAAGAGGATTTTTGAATCTTGGTAATTATAGAAAGGTAAGAAATGCCTGTCAGGAATATCGTGGTAAGACATTTGAATTGTCTAGAACTAAAAATATTGTCATTGATGATGATTTAGATGCATTAGTAGTTTTTCTTACAGGAACGATGTTAAGACCGACTCTCAAAGAATGTTTCAGTATTAAAAAGAAAGATATTCAGATTAGGAAGAACAAAAAAGGCATTGAATACTTAATTGTAAGAGTAGAGAGAAAGGTAAGAACATCTCAAGGAGTGACATCTCTTAATAGTGCAGTTGGTGCCTATAGAGAACTCAACAATAGACACAAGTTCAAATCAGATGATTATATTTTTGCACCACATATCAAGAATAGAAATCGTGCAATGAGATATTTTCAAGATATGTTCAGAGTAGTTTTAAGAGAGAAGAATTTAGAAGTTGACCACCATGGAAATAAGTTAACTCTCTATTCATTAAGACATACTGCAATCACTATGAATGTGAAAGCAGGAAAAGTGCCGATGATTGAAATTGCAAGACAGGCAGATACTTCACTACAAATGATTGATAATTTCTATTATCCAAGAGTAGGGGACATCGACCAGAGATTTGCAGATGATTTCGTTAGATAAAGTGGTTCTAAAGTCGTTCTGAAACGATTATTTGATTAACACTAGACTGTGATTCAACTAGATAAAAAACGAGTCTAGGATTCTTTAAACAAGATGCTTGAAATCATTATGCTCAATGCTGATAAAACTGCAAAAGAAACAGAAATAAAGATTCCAATGTCATAGATAGTGCCACCATTGATAACTCCAAGAATTATCATTGCAAGAAGTGAGATTTGTGCAGTCAACATAACCAGTGTTTGATTAACTTTATCAAAGTCATTCCCCTCAGGTTCTTTTGAAGACATATATGCTATTGGACTTATTGCAGTTCCAAAACTTGCAAATACACCACCCCAAAATGATGATGTTGAATTCATTACATAAATGAAAATGTATGCAGACCAACCTGCAAAAACTACACCCAAGTATAGAGAACCAAACCATGCAAATACTTTTGATAAAAACGCATAACCCTTTTCATGAAATGATGCAGAAGGAAGTGCAAAAATCATACTTGGTAGCATTGCCAATCCCATAATAAATGGTGCGATTACAACTGTAATAAATAGATAAAATAATAATGACCACTCACCTGCAATAATTAATAGTATTCCACCGATTACCCCTGCAAATCCTGCTAAAACCGAAAATAATACTATTATTGCTCCTATAAAATTTGCCATTATTTATCTCTTATCGGTTATGAAGATGTATGCTAAGAATACTATCAAAAGAATCAATGCATAGAAATCTTCACTCATACTAATTTATTAAAATATTAACCCCTTATCTTATGAATACCTTGCCTAATCAAAATAACCAAAACAACAGAAAGCAGGTATTCAACATAATATGGGAAAATGCTTCAATTCCTCCTCCATCCATTCCACCAAGTCCACTAAGAATAATACCTGCAACATATGCTACAAGTGCTGAATAGTTAATTTTCTTGGTCATCTCCATTTCTTTAAAGAAAAGTCTTCCAAACAATAAACTCAACAACCAAATAGGAATAATTCCACCTATTCCTCTGAATAATATTACTTCCCACAATTCCATATTTCCCTCCTAATTACTGGTTTGCTAGATTTTTAAGAACAATATAAATAATAAATCCACCTACAATAATATAAGTATAGTAATTATCAGGAACATCTTTATTTGTAATTTTCTTGTAAACTTTCTCAGAGATATATCCAAGAATAATGACTGGAACTAATATAATTAAAGTATCTAAAAAAAGTCCAAATCTTGCCTCTAGTTCATTCATCTTCCATTGCCCCCTTTTTATCAAGATTTAATATCATCTCTTGAATTTCTTTTTCTGAGAGATTTGATATTAATCCTAAAATTTTTGTTTCATCTAATTCTGATAAATCAAAATCCATTCCTTTATTTGCATAACTTGCTGCCATAGTTGCATATTCACCTTCAAGTTCTTTGCATGGTGCTCCAAATGAGTATTTACCATAATAACCACACTCATCATTTTCCTTAAAAATCTCAAGTAGAACAGGTTTTAGTTTTGTCTGTGCTTCAATAATTAGTTTTTCGTTTTTCTTTTTATTCCAAAACATAATTTATTTCTTTCATTATTCTTCTGCAGTTGCCTGATTGTAGAGTGCAGAACAAGTTGATAAATCATCAATCATCCAATCTGTAAAATATGAACCTGTCTTTGGATAGTTTTCATTCATGATTTTTACATACTCGTTTGCAATGGAAGAGACAGATTCAACTGCAAGTCTTTGATTCTCTTCAGGTGAATCATTGGGTTGAATTGTTTGTCTGACTGCTACTGCCATTTGACTGAAAGTTTCTCCAACTTTAGAACCTCTTTCATATAACTCTTTTCTGTTTTCTGACAAGTCTGCCATGTTGAAGTTGATTGCCCCACACCTTGCACTTACATAAAAGAGAACATTTGGGTCACTCATGTTTTGGTCTTTCATATAGTCATTTAATGGAATCATATTCACTTCTGCAAAAAGTGGAGTTGCTAACAATGTAATAAGTAAGTATTTTTTCATTTATGAACCACTAATTAAAATTACTATTATTAATACTATAAAACCCCAGAACAAATACTTTTGTTGGTTTTGAATTAATGAAAGTAATTTGCTTAACTCTTGTTTTGTTTCTTCTTGAATTCTTTCACTTGTTGATAACGGAACAATTGAATCAATTGGTTCATCAATGTCATCTTCTTCAGTTTTATCTTCTTTTGACAATTCGTATGCAAACCTAGAAATCATTGTGAAACTACCTACATTGCCAAGTCTCGGTAATTCATAATCATCTGGAAGGGCATTTTCATCAATATTGACTTCATGTTCTTGGGTTAAAACTTTAATTTCTGGTGTAGAAACTTGCGGTGACCATGGTGAATAAAATCCCTTTACATTATCAAGAGTTATAAAATATGAGTTTATTGTTTTATCTTTAATTCTTTCAGCAATTTCTTGATAATCATCGTCTTTCAAACCAATGCTTATTTCTATGCAATCTGGAGTTATATCATCTTTTAAAGTCAATTTCTGTTGAATATTCAGGAATTCCCCAAACACTGCAATACTCCTCTTCTGCCTTATAAATACTTAAAGAAATATCTTCTATTTTTCTGTTTGTTCCAAACATTGATAGTCTTGTATCGTAATGTTCATCGATTTTGAGACTTCCATATATGCGTTCACCACGATTAGTCTTAAATGCATTTCCTACCTCTTTAGTTTTTGTTTCTACACTATATTCATTTTTCTCATTTTCTATTTCAATGTCTGTTTGATAGTAAATATTTTTAATTTGAAACCCAATAGAATAATGGTATGGGATAGATTTTGATGAAAATCCTGATACTTCATTACCTTCATCATCTATTTCACTTATGAACCAAGAATATAGAGTTTTTAACTCTTCCTCTTTTTTTACTATTACCTTATGCTCCAGACTCATATCTTAATTATGCCACTCACACCTTAATCACGACCAGTGATTCTATTAAGAAAATGTATAAAAAATACTTATATCTATCCCCATTTCTTAATTAGATTATTAACAATATCTCTATGAACAGATAATTGAGAGTGCAGTCTTGCACTCTCATCTGTAAGTTCTTCCCACTTCAACCAGTTAAAATCTTTAGAACCAATTTTTCCAAGACTTTCTATCTTCTTATCAATAGATTTAATCCTGAACCAAAGTCTTCTATCCTTATCATTTCTGATTTCCATATTAAACCCAAGTATTAGTTGAGTAGTTTATTTTTCTTTATCACACACCTTTTGTATGTCATGAAGAGTTAACTTCTCATCAGAGTTAAAACCTTTTGCAAGACAATGAATCAAGAACTTAGATAGTCCGTCTTTATCTATCGTTAGGTAATATTCATACTCATCGTTGCCCCAGAATTCTTCTACATCTGAACCATAATGATGAGAACTCAAAGTTAAATCTCCATTCAAACCATACTCTGCATAAACAGTATGACTGCCATGGGGAAACTCTTCTCTATAGATTTGTTCCATATTTTTCTCCATAAGAAATACACCCAAAATTAGGTATATCGATGCATGTATTTGAAACTGAAATAAGGAATTTATTTCTTGATTTACACTATTAATTTTATCAAAAAACAGTGATTGATGCTATTAAAACTTCCCTTGTGCAACATTCTCTAAATGAGATTTTGCTTGTTTAAGATAACGAGAAACATAACCTTGTATTCTTCTTTTTGCTTCTCTGTTTTCATAAATTTCAGCATCTTCAATTCTTTCTATTTCTCTTGTGTCCTTTTTATAGTTCGTTCTGCTTTCTTCATCGAAAACTCTTACACCCTTTTCACCCGACTCCCTTGCTGACTTTCTTGTTAATCGAGTTTTGGTCTTCATGCCTTCTAAATCAAATGGGTTGATTGGAATATGTTCAAATTTTCCATCAATCTTTTGAATTGAATACCCTACATTTTTATTTGTAAATGATGGAACAAAATACCTCTTTATCATTTCCTCTTTCTGAATATGAATTGCTATGTCCCAATTAGTTCCTCGATGCTGATTCTCATAACAGAGTAATGCATATCTGACACCATCTGCTTTATGTCTTTTAGTGACAATATATTTTGCACGACCTTTTTCTTCATCGATTCCAAAACAATGTTTCCAATGTTCTTTCCACCAGTCATCGAACTTCATATTCATGACTGCATCACGACCACCCCAATCTTGATACTTTCTCCAGTTCACTTTATGTTCTGAACTCTCTTCTGCATGTCGTAAGAATTTGAACCAATACAAATAGATTCTTTTACGACACTCAATCCAAGTGCCATCTCTATATCTGACATATTCAGAATTTGGTCTGAACTGTTTTTTCTCATATCTCAATTTTAACACTCGAGTCTATTGTGAGCATCTTCATTAACTCACTCACCGATTATAGAGACTGAGTTAATTAAGAAAGGAAAGGAAATGAAGAAAAGAGAATTAGTGAAGTTAATGAGAGATAACGACTTCATCTTAATCAGAGAAAAAAAACATTATGTGTTTGCTCATGTGAAAACAAATAGAAAAGTTGTTGTCTCTTCAACCACAAAAGACAAATGTCTTATGCATCACTTAAAGAGAGATATGAAGTATGCAAGTCGAGACTATTGTGAGCAGGTTCATTAACCAAACCACTCACTATAGAGACTGAAGTTAGTTAATTACAGGAGGAAAAAATGACTAAAGAAAAAATAAAAATTGAAACGAAATACATTGGTTGTATCCCAGTTGATTCTGGAAAAATGATGTTTAGTGACCCATGTTATGTCTTACCAAATAAGGACTTTCCAGAATCCAATAAAGACATTCCAGATTATAGAGATTTCATCTCGACACCATCTTTTGATGAATATGCTTATTCAAACGCAATGACAAAGAAAACAATTGAGAGATATAAGAATGACACTGTTGCAGTCATATCAACTGGTTTCGGTGATGGTCTTTATCCAGTTGAAGTAGAAATAGGTGATTTTGGTAAATGGGGTAAGAGAGTTGTCTCTGCAAAGATTGTCTTCATTGAAGAATCAGAGTGCTACGAGAGTCAGAATTATGATTTCAGTAGAGAACTTTAAAACACTAATCTGAATAGGTCGTATGAAAAACCATAACTAATTATGAAAGTTGAGAAATGGTTCTTAACTTTAAAAACAGAGAAAAAAATGAGTAATAAGAAAACTCTATAAAGTAGAAATTATGTTTCCAGATATCGATAGATTTGTGGTTGCAGACTCTCTACAAAAAGCAAATGAAATAGTCGGAAACTTTAATGTCAAAGGCATTGAGTTCGATGAAATCATGAACTGGGACTATAACCTAGATGATGTATCAGAAAAATATGAATTTGAAGATGCAGAAGTTGGTGAAGTATCTGAAGACATTGACTTTAAGAAAAAAGAACCAGAGAAGAAGTTCTACAAAATTGAACTCTGTGCTGAATCCCCAGTTGTAAAAGTCTGTGCAACTAGCAGAAAAGAAGCAGAAGACATTGTCATGAATTATGGTGCTGACTGGGTAAATGGGTTTTATCTAGATGGAGTCTTTGAAGAGATGGATGAACTTCCAACTGATGAGACAGATATCAGAATTGTTGGTTTTACTGACAAATATTAAGGGTTCAGAAAGTCTTCTGAAATCAGAAAATGAAAAGACTGTAGGAATGGGGGTTTCAAGACTCTCATTTCTCAGTTTTTAGGGTTCTCGAAGTAAGTGGTTGTAGAACCTAAAACTAATAATACAAATAAGGAGTAATAAATGAATTCAACAGAAAAAATAGTTGTTGCAAATACTAATGAAGATTGGTGGTCACTCAATGAATGTTTTTTCTTTCAGTCTCTAATGAGACATACGAGAAGATGAGTAATGACTACCAATCAAAATGGTGGAGATACTTTGATGGTGATTATGAAGGAATTAAGGAGAGTGACATATTGTTTGAAGCAAATGCTCAAAATTTTTACTTTTCCTAGATAAAAAAGTGAAGTCACTCATTGAAGAAAACGATTCTTTGAAAAACAAATCGAAGAACTTTCACCCAATGATTAGTTTGTAGTGTTGTTGAACTACATAAAATACTAAATACAAATATGGAAACTTTCAGAGAAAGAAACTTTGACTTCAGTGATTTTAAATTTGGACATGTAGAGAATAAGTCTTGGTCTAATTTCACTGAACTTAGACAGATGATTAGAGAACAGGATTACTCTAAATGGAATCGACCACATGCCTGGACTTTTACATTTAAATATCCTCAATCTACTCAATCTGCAAAAAGAAAAAATGAGGCACTTTCTTAATGTCCTTAACAAGAAAGTCTATGGAAATGCATCACAAAGATTCAGCAAGAAACTTAGATGCATTCCAATATTAGAAGGTGGTAATGGGACACAGATTCATTATCACCTCATATTAGAACATCTCTCTAGAGGTGATATGAGGGCAGAAACTTATCAGTTAGTCATGAACAGTCTTTGGAAGTTTGGTTCATGTAAAGACAATGGTCTATTTCACTATGATGAAGAAGATGGTCGAACTGGTTGGGTTAATTACATAACAAAATCAGAAACAAAAGAGAGTGAGTCGAAAGACTTATTCATAGATGTAGAGAACATGACTCTTTAGTCATGCCTGTTGAAGTATAGACTCCTAATTCAAAACATCCTCAACAAGAGTAGTTATTACTCTTGAATAGGTTTCTATTGTCTAAACACTACTGAGATAAATACTTATATGAATAAAAACATCATTAAACAAATGGATAATTTAGAGAAACATGTTGATAAGACTTATGCAGAATTAAATAAAACCATAAGTGAATTTAAGTTATTGCTTAAAACAATAAGAAAAGAAGTTAAATGAATAAGAAAGTCACCATGAAGGACTTATATGAGAAAGTCAGAAATTTTGACGAGATAATATCTGTTCCACACTCTGTCAGATATTCTGAATTAAATTCATTTAAATCTATTGTTAGTGAATTAGTTAAACAAGTTGATGAATTAAATTCTTATCCTCATAACCAAAAAGATAAAAATATTAAGTTAATACGAATCTATAACTCATGTATGAATTTAATTGCTGAGTTAATTGAAGGACTTAAAAAGACTATGACCATCGATTACAAATAAAGAAAAAACAATATGTGATTGATAAGTTAAAAGAATATATTGATTCGAAAGAAGATTTAGATGCAGAAATCCCTTCTGATGACGATGAAGAAGAGGATTCTGACAATGAGACTAAAGGACTCTCTAAAAAAGAATTAGAGATTATGAAAAAACTGAAGGTATAACTATTTATACAAATTTAGGAGTCAAAAATAGATGAAAAAATACACCGATAACCCTTTGCAAGTTCGTTTGCACCAATATCAAGAGAATAAATTAAATGAGATGATTAAAAATGAATCTTATTGCCAAAAAAAAGGAATATTTAATAAGTCTGATGCAGTAAGGACTGGATTAAATAATGTAATAAAGGACTACGAATACACTACACTCGGAACATGAATAAACAGTGTTCGTGAAGGGGGGTATGTCAGTCCTAGACGACTAAGATATTGGGAAATTTTTAGAGTCTAAATCAAAATTCATTGAAGTATTGTTCAAGATATTCTGTTTCTTGTTTCTCAACTAATTCGTTATTTTCATACAAATATATGGCAGCAAGTTTTCCATCTTTTGTAAATATTTCATAATAACCATCTAAACCACTAGGTGTTAGATGATATCTTTCATGAATTTGCCCATTAGCATATAAAGTTTTACACAAACCATGTCCAATACCGTCTATAAAACTTATCACTGACTGAAGTTCACCATTTTCATTATAATTTAATACTGTGCCTGTGAATGGTTGAGACGAACTAATTTCATAGAGGAAACGGTCATCTACTATCTTAAGGTCTTTTTCGGTGAGTCCTTCGAATATCATTTGTCCATCTTTGAATTTTTGTCGTTCTTTTACATAACCATTCTCCCAATATTCTTCCCACAATCCTTCTTTTTTATCGTCAATATAATTGCCTTTTTTTGCCAACTGTCCATTTGCATAAAAAGATTTATAAAGACCGTCTAATTTATTATTTTTGATAAACCCCCTCTCTTCTAGTTGACCGTTTTCAAAATATAATTCAAATAAATCGTAATTAATTCCATCTTTATAGTTTCTTCTTTCTTCAACTTGTCCGTTCTTGTAATACTTAACAGTGCTACCAGTAAATGGTGTATTTGAATTAACTTCATAACTGATGCCTTGTCTTTCAACAAGTTGCTCTGCATTAATTTCTTTGACTTCTTCTGCACATGAAACAAACAGGAAGATTGCTAATAGTGATAATTTTTCATTTTTTAGTTTTAATATCTCCAGTTGCTAGACTTAATCCATACAAAACAATCCAAATAAGAACGATTCCAACAATACTTACTCCAACCCCTAAAGGAACTGAAGTATTTGCATAAAAAACTACTAATGAACTTAAACAAGCATTTAAGAACGAATTTGCACTCAAACTTAATCCAAAAATCTCGTTATCACTTATTGCATTTTTTTCAGCATTTTTGTTTTTTCTCCATAGAAAAAAACGAAATGATTGAAAGAACATAAATGAAATTAATATAAAACATATTCGTATTATTTTCGGATTCAAAGTTCTCAACGGTCGCAGATAGTAATTCAAAAAACGAATATGAGTTTTCAGGTGGAATATATGAGTTTAATGCTAGACTCCACAAAATTAGAAATCCCAAAAGAATCAGAATAACCTTTAAAACTTGCCATAATTTTTTCATAACTAATCTAAATTATTTGCTTGATGCTTTAGTTTACCTTTTTCTATATGTTCTTTCATGTAGATATCAAAGTCATCATCTTCCATAAAGATACGAATCATTTCATCGATGATTGCTCTCTCTTCTTCTTTTGTCATGCAACTTTATAAAGGTCTAAAACTTTATAAACAGTGCCAACACCAATCTGTAAGTCTTTTGCTATTCTCTTAATAGGCACATTGTTCTGTCTTAATTGATAGACAGCAGTTTTAACACCATCAGTTAGGTTTGATTTACGACCAATATGTCTCCTTGATAATATAATCAGCCATCTACCAAGATTTAAAATGTCAGCTAGCGCAGCAGAAACATAAGTAAGAGCTGCGGCATTGAGAATACGACTTACAGCCTTTTCATTAGATTGCGATATATAGTTACCTTCTCTTAATATAGGAAGTGCTTTTGAAAAACTTGCGTCAAACTCAATTGGTAGAGTCACGGCATGAATTACCATACGAGCAAAAAAACCAGATAATCCTAAGAACAGCAATACAGAAAATGGCATTGGATGACGCGTGATAATACCTATTATTGGAGATAAGGAAATAATAGCAACACTCAAACGAGCTACTTGATTGGCAATAGGGATCATCTTGGTTCTAGTGGCTAAACGTTTATCACCCTGTTGATCTTGAATTGCATGCCCAACCTCATGGGCTGCAATTGCTATTGCAGTTAGTGATTTAGATTCATAATGCTCTCGTACAAGCCTAACTTTTTTCTCAATTGGATCATAATGATCCCCCAGCTCAGCAACCTCTACCTCGACGCCCTTCAAAGAAAATCGCTCAATTAAATGCTTTGCAAGCTCGCCTCCGGTGCCAGAAATCTCATCTAGCTGTGATGAATACCTATTCATAACAAACTTTACCCACAAAGACGGCCCGAATATTATTACTAGAACTATAAGCACGCCAATTAAGTAAGCCATGAATTAATATCTGGTAATTTTTCTCTCTATCTTTTTAAAGCTTTAACAAGCTCATCAACTTTATTATCAAAATTTACATCATCCTCTAACGCATCTTTAACACATGCCTGTAAATGACTTCGAACAATTTTTCCTTCAACTGTTGATAAAGCATTCTTCACCGCTTTAATTTGATTGAGTATATCTATGCAATATTTTTTTTCCTCAATCATCTTAGTAACACCACGAACCTGACCTTCTATTCTTTTAAGGCTAGGCAATTGCTTTTCATGACATGGATGGCTCATATTAACCTCGGAACTATATATGTAAAAATTGTTGCAATAAAAAATAATACTACTGAAAGATAGTAGATATATCTAGATTTTTTTCTTGTTTGCATACAGGCTTTTCCTAACTCAGGATCAGCAGGGCATGGCAAATGGTAGGTTTTATAATTTACATAACCTGCAATGACTATCATCAACAATGCAAATAGAGTTATATATATTTTATATTGAGATAAAGTTATTAAAAAAGGAAAAACTGTTATCAAGCTCGCAAAAGACGCCCCTGCGCCAAGAGCAATAAATATTGCAGGCAAGGCACAACAAATTAAAGTTGAAGATGATGCAAATAATGAAAAAAAATTTGTAGCTTTGTCGTTCACTGAATTCTTAGTATTTAGATAGAAACAATCTGAATGCTCGTTGCATTTTGTCCATTGGCAAGAATTTTTTTCTTAATGTCTTCAAAATTAATATCAATGCCTTTATCAAATGCTACCAAAACCTTACCTTGGCCTAAATCAACATCGATTTTTTTTACTTTTTTGTCTTTTTGGAATGTTTTTTCAATCCCCCTTGCACAAAAATCACAAACCATTCCTTTCACACTTACAACCGCTACCTGAGCATTTGTGAGACCTAAAATAAACTTATCAAATTTCTCAGGATTTACTATTAATTTTTCACCATCAACAAGTTTTTCATGAAGATGTCCTTCATGAGAATGATGCATCATATCCGAATGATCCATATGATCATTAGAATGATCTGATGCCACTGCCCATGACGAATATAAAAATAAAAATACGCCTATTAGTTTCATAATATTTCCTCTCTAAAATCTAAATATATAATTCACGTCCCATTCAGTCTTATTGTTATAACCAAACTCAATGAGCGAAACTCCTTTAAAAAACTTTATAACTGGATATGTTGACCAGTCATTATTTAAAGAGTTTTTTTTAGTTTTGATCATTAACCAGGTATGTAAATCACCATATTCACCAAGGTAGGGCGCAACACCCATTTGAAGATATTGTTGACTGTAGTCAACCATTTCTTTTTTAACTTTTTTTAAACCAAATCCTACAAACCACCTTCGAGTCTCCCAATCTCCGTGAGCACCATAAAAGTAGTCATCCGCACCATTGGTGCTCAACCCTGTTTGAAGATACAAATTTCTTTGAGAATTTTGAGTATTTTTTCTATCCGCGAGATAAGTCAATCTGAGATATGAAGAATTTTCTTTAAAATATTTATCCTTTACCTGCTCTATTCCAACAGAGTATTTGTAAGTGGGTGAATAGTGATAATAAATTGAATCTTTCATATTATCTGAAAACATCATTAGCGTTGATCCGCCAGAATATGAAATAGGCCTCCCATCGATATTATTCGAGATCAAAAGCAGAACCAATATAATAAATTTTATACCCATGGGGTATAATATATCAAAAAATTAAATTGCTCAAAAATTATCATATTATTCATAATTGTTATAATAATTTATGACCTTAAGAAAATTCCACAAATACATAAGCCTGCTAGTTTCTATACAATTATTGTTGTGGACAATTTCAGGCATCTATTTTGCTTTTAATAAGATTGAAAATGTTAGAGGGGAGCAATACTTAAAAAATCAAGAGATTGAAATTAACCAAGCTCAGACAAGATCAGAAAAACTTTCACATGAAATTATTGAAGATATTGTAGTCAAGGAAACCTATCTAGAGCCAACTAATATCATGTTGATTCAAGAGCAGGTAAGAGGCTCAGAATATAGAGGTAAAAAACTCCCAATATACAAAGTAACTTCAATCAATAAAGACAATAAGAATATAAATATTTATATAGATGCTTACAGCGGAGAGATTGTTGCCATTAGATCAAAACAATGGCGAATATGGGATCTAATGTGGGGATTTCACATAATGGATTGGGTTGATAGAGACAATATCGACAATATTCTTTTGAAAATTTTTTCCTTTCTTGCTTTGTTTACCTCAATCTCCGGAATAGTTTTATTTTTTAAAAGAAGATAATCATTGATTATGATCTTTCAAATCAATCTTGCTAGGCAGTAAGTAAAACTATATTTATGAAAGATCGAGCTGAGTTAAATCTAATACCGATTTAGTTGTTTATCGCCATGCTCCTTTTTTAACAGCTATAAACATTAGTATCCCAAACAAAGTCATGGCTCCAGCAGAAGAATAGAATATGCCTACAACACCTGTAGCAAAGTAGTAAACAGACAAGAGGGCAGCAACTGTAAATACAATAAATCTTATAGCAGTAATTACAATTGGCCACTTCATAGAGTTTGCTCCTTGCGATGCAAAATACAATGAAAGACCTACACCCTGAAACAAATAACATACTCCTAAGATTTGTATATATATTTTAGTAACGCTCAGGACTTCTTGGTCAGATGTGAAAAATGATATCCAGAAATCAGGAGTAAGAGCCAAAATTAATCCAATTAATCCAGATAGTAAGCCCGAAGAAGCAGCTCCGACCATGCCAATTTGCTCAGCACGGTTAATATCATTAGCTCCAATATTTGTTCCTACCATTGTTGTCATTGCTGTGCCAATACTAAATACAATTGGTATTAGCAAAAACTCTACCCTCGAGCCAATACCATATCCTGCAATTGCAGTAGTACCAAATTGACCAATCAGACCAGTTAAAACTAGGACAGTGCCAACTGTGAATATAGGCGAAAGTGAGGCTGGCAAAGCAACAGAAAAGATGTCAGCAAACAATTCTCGTTTTAGCGCCGCTTTCTTTAGTTTTAAGCGAACGGGGCTGCTTGAACTTATTATTTTAAAAAGTATTACGCATGCCATGAAAGTTGAGGTAATAATCATTGACCAAGCAGACCCAACAAGACCTAGCTTAGGAAATCCAAATAATCCAAGAATAAAGCCAGCCGACAATATAATTTGTATGCCTGCACAGATAACTGTAAGTGCAGCTGGAAATTTCATGTCTCCCATTCCTCTTAAAGCAGCCGTTAAGCTTCCTGATAGCCAAACCACTATTCCACCAGCAAGGTAAACAAAACAGTATCTCAAGGATTCATCAAGCAAAGCATCTGACCCCCCAAGAATCTTTAATAAACCTTCTCCAAAAAGCACAAAACCAATAAAGAATACTAGTGCTCCAAGAAAAGAAATATATAACGAGTGCCATAAAAGCTCTTCAGCTCTATTTTTATCATTGGCTCCCAATGCTCTTGAAATTGAAGATGATACTGCGCCGCCCAGCGCGCCAAATGCCATTTGTTGAGTGAGCATAATTGCTGGAAAAGCAAGAGTAATTGCAGCAAGAGGTGTTATTCCTAGTTGTCCAATAAACCAAAACTCCGCAAGAACTACAAAAGCATTAATCAAAAATGCAATAGTGTTAGGAGCCGACATTTTTATCAGCAAAGGCAGAATAGGATCACTTAAGATCTGCTGAGTCTTTTTATCCATTGATTAAAATAATTTTTTGTTGAGAGATGATAACAGTATTATTAAAAAATTTATCTTGACTTAAAGAAATACCAATCTAGAACTAGATTTCAAACACTAAAACTATTAAGATTCAAATAACTGCAAAGGGGTGGCTGTATGCCTGAGATCGATAGAAACCCTTTGAACCTGATCCATACAATAATGGCGGAGGAATTGCATGAATACCATTACATTTAATAAATACCCTTTATATTTTTTATCATTTTTAACACTTTTTGCTATTAGCATTTCTTCATATGAAATTGAAGAAGTGGTTGTTAAAGCAGATTGGAGAGAGGTTAATCTTTTAGAACAAGATTCAAGCACTTTAGTGCTGGATGAAAAAACTCTACAAAAAGAACCAATTAAACATTTTGAAAGCCTAAGTTATTTGATACCAAATTTAAATTTTGCAGCAAGTGATTCAAGAGCAAGATATTTTCAAATTAGAGGTATTGGTGAAAGATCTGGCTATCAAGGGACACCAAATACATCGGTTGCTTTTTTAATAGATGATGTTGATTACTCCGGGCAAGGTGGTATTGCAACAACTTTTGATATAGACCAAATTGAGGTTTACAGAGGTCCGCAAGGCTCAAGAATAGGTGCAAATGCTTTAGCAGGATTAATTTATATTAAAACAAAAGATCCAACTGAAAGTTTTGAGGGCACCTCTGAACTAATGTTTGGCAATTACGGAACAAGGAGCGCTGGAATAGCATTTGGAGGCCCAATTAATGAAAACAAAAACATTAAATATAGGCTCGCTCTTCGTAAAGATTATTCCAATGGATTTAGAAAAAATATTTATTTAAATAAATCAGATACATCAAAAAAAGATGAGCTTACCACAAGGCTCAAACTTGATTGGGAAATATCAGAATCATCAAAACTTAAATTATTGTTCTCCGATATTGATATGGATGATCCAGCAGATATATGGACTATTGATGGCAGCTTAAACACATTATCAGATAGACCGGGTATGGATTCTCAAAAAACTAAAACTTATGGAGTTAAATACTATAAAAATTTCAAGCTATTTGAATTACAAAGCCTTTCAAGTTTCACAGATACAGATGTTATTTTTAGTTATGATGCTGATTGGGGTAATCCAGACTCTCACGCTCCATATACTTATGATTATTTTTCAGAAACCTTTAGAAATAGGCAATCCTACAATCATGAGCTCAGGCTTGTATCAAATGAAAGTTTTAAAATTCTAAATAAATCTACAGATTGGGTTCTTGGCGTCAATTCATTAAAGCTTAAAGAAGGAAATGATAGGTATGACGACGGTGCCTATGGAGATCCATCAGACCCATATGGCCCATACTTAAGCAATGATTATTTTTCTAGTATCTACTCATCAAAGAATATAGCTATATTTGGTAATTTTGATTTATTTCTATCAGATGATTTACAGCTATCAATTGGAGCAAGAAAAGAAAACTGGAAATCCAAATACAACGATATAAATGATGAATCTTTTAACCCATCAAACTCCATGAACGGAGGGAAACTTTCATTAACAAAGTTTTTAGATGATAAAGCTACAATTTTTGCTAGCTTATCAAAAGGATATAAGCAGGGCGGATTCAATACTGGGCTTGGCTTAGATGGTGAAGACATTATCAATAACCTTATTTATGATCCGGAGTTTCTTACCAATTATGAAATTGGCGCAAATTTCTTAGATTCTGATAAAGATGCTAGCTTTTCAATAGTAGTTTTTTATTCTGATCGAGAAGATCAGCAAGTATTAATATCTCAACAAGTTGATCCAACTGATCCAAATACTTTTTCCTACCTAACTCAAAATGCTGCTGAGGGCAGAAATTTTGGTTTAGAGTCATCAATTAATTTCAGGCTTAATGAAAATCTTAATTTTTATGCAAATCTTGGTCTATTAAGAACTAAGATTTTAAGTTGGGAATCCCGAGATGATCTAGAGGGTAGATCACAGGCACATGCTCCGAATAAGAGTTACAGTTTTGGATTGAATTACTCTTTAAAAGATAATTCAATTTTATCAATAAATATAGTGGGTAAAGATGAGTTCTATTATTCAGACTCTCACAACAACAAATCAAACTCTTACTATCTTTTAAATGCTGACTACGAGTATTTATTTAAAAATTGGAGCCTTCAGATTTGGGCTAAAAACATTTTTGATGAATATTACTCAGTGAGAGGATTTTATTTTGGGAACGAAGCACCTGATTTTGAAGATACTCTTTATAGAAGGCATGGTGACCCAAGGCAGTTTGGTTTAACTGTTAAGTATAATTTCAATTAATATATGGCTTAGATTATTGAGGGCGTAGGAGCTGCCTTAGCAATAGCATATCTGCTGCTTGCTTTAAAACAAAATAAGTTGTGCTGGTTTGCATGGATAGCAAGTTCTATTTTGTATTTGTATGTAATGTACCAAGCAGGTTTATATATGGAGTCGCTTTTACAAGTTTTCTATCTATGCATGGGTTTCTATGGCCTTAGTCAGTGGTCGAAAACAATTAATAACAATCAGAATACTTATGTAGACCTATGGAGCATTGGCAATCATATTTTTGCCATCTCATTGGTAATTGTTTTATCTTTTCTCTCCGGCATTCTATTGTCTAACTTTTCTAATGCCGCTCTACCATTTATTGATGCATTCACAACCTGGGGAGCGATTGTGGCATCTTATATGGTTGCAAAGAAAATATTAGAAAATTGGATTTATTGGTTTGTTATTGATTTCATATCAGTATTTATCTTTGCCTCAAGAGGGCTCTATTTTACATCTGCTTTGTTTGTAACTTATTTGGTAATCATTTATTTTGGATATAAGTCATGGAGCAAAATAAGATTAAATCAAAATGAAAGCATTGCTTGATAAATTTTCAGACAAACAAAATCTCATAGAAGATATTACACTTACAAAATCAGATAAAATTTCTGATGTATATTTTTGTTTCTTTAACGGAATGAAGGCGGCAATAAAAGAAGACAAAATCTGTGCAAAGAAAATTGGGTTAAATAGAGAAAGAGAGGTCAGTCTGCTAAATGCAATCAACCATTCTTGCAGTTGCCCAAATATAATTTTTAATGATTTAAAAGCTGGATTGATTATTTGGGAATATATTGAGGGTACCGAAGTTGGAAGCGAGCTTATTTTGAATGAAGATTTTTTAATTAGACTTGGTAGGAAAGTAAAAAATATTCACACAACAGATACATCAACTTTGAGCTCTTATAATTTTTTAGATTTTATCGAACATTACAAAAATATCATCAAAGATAGTAAGTTTGCAGTAGATATAAATAACTTAATTTCTAAGCTTTACAATTCTGATACCCAATTAACCCTTTGTCATAATGATTTAACAAAACCAAATATTTTGG
This sequence comes from Gammaproteobacteria bacterium, assembly GCA_038141865.1. Lineage (GTDB taxonomy): Bacteria > Pseudomonadota > Gammaproteobacteria > Magnimaribacterales > D2472 > CAJQGY01. The sequence goes on from JAYQIX010000006.1 coordinate 18,673, forward strand.
TGGGAGATACTATTTCATTTATTGATTGGGAATATGCTTCTTTGAACGATCCGCATTATGATATAGCAACTATTTTTCAAGCATATAATCTAAATGCCAATCAAAAGATGATTTTTAATTGGCTACAATTTTTATTAATTTGGCTAGTCAAATTCAAGTTGACCGATATGTTGATTTGATACTTTTACCTAAAAACCACTCAATCTAGATTTAATAATTCCATCTGCTTCAGTCATTATCCCTGAAATCAGCTCTTCAACTGTAGGAATATCATTTACAAGACCAGCAACCATTCCGCATGACCATGCTCCAGCTTCCATTGTGCCTTCATGCATTATTTTTGGATATACGCCTGCAACTTCATCAACGATATCCTCAAATCTTAACTTATAGATTTAAAAAGTATTTGTTAGTGATCTCATTATTAATCGAGTATCTAATTTTGCATTTACAATTTCTTTAACAGGCGCATCTTGTGTAGCAATAAATATCTAATCTTCTTCCATCGGCGTTGAAGCAAAAATCTTCATATTGTTTAAAGTTGAAGTCTTTGCATTCCAGATATCCATCTATCTCTATCGTTGCCTTTTTTCAGGATTTTGCACATATTCAAGCACTTCTTGATGTGGGGGTTATTAGGCTAATTTTTCTGGTGTGCCTTGTGTTAATCCTGTAATTGTTCCAAGACCTCCTGCATTTGATACTGCTGCAGCTAACTCTGCAAAATCTTTCCTCTCTTCATATTGTTTCTGAAGTCTTTGCATTCCAGATATCCATCTATCTCTCTCTATCGGAATCTTTCCTCTTCTATTGCATTAAGTACATCTTTTGCAACAACGTCAGCTTCCATCATTCCATCAACACCAGCAACACCAGGTCCATTGGCTGTCATTGCTGTTCTTACAGCCTGTGGACATAAGCAAGATACTCCTATGCCTTTGTCACCATATGTAATCTTTATCCACTCAGCAAAACTTACTGCTGCAGCCTTTGTGACCGCATAACCTGCTGCTCCTAGCTGTGTTAGTAGGCCTGCTGCTGATGAAGTATTCATTAAATATCCTTCGCCTCTCTCGATCATCTGAGGCAATACATGTTTTGCAGCATGGATATGGGATTGAACATTTACACCCCATATCATTTCCCAATCAGATGGGTCTGCTTCAAAAAAACCAGGCTTGCCTCCAATACCAGCATTTGAGCAAAAAATATCAATACCGCCTGAATATTCATCTGCTTTCTCAATAACATTAATAATATCTTGCTCTTTGGAAACATCAGCGCTTATCGCGAGACCATTGACACTATTCGCTGTGTCTGCAGCACCTTCAAGATTCATATCAACACAAACAATTGACCTGGCTCCAGCAGCATAAAATTCTTCGCATAAAGCTTTTCCAATTCCGCTTGCGGCACCAGTGACAACAACTCTTTTATTTTCAATTTTCATATTATTCCCCTAATAATATTTCGCATCCCGTTCCATGGAGGTATTCTTTTACTCTTAACTTATCATCTTTATTTAGCGCATTAAACTCTTCTTTAATCCATGCAAGACACTTGCCTTGGTAATTAAAAGTTTTCTGTTTCCAAATAGCACCATCAATTTCTACTTCCCAAACTTCTGCGCCTTCCTTTAAGGCTTCTGCATTGGCTAATAATGCAGGAACATACATTTTTCCTACTTCTTCTAGTAAATTTTTTAATGTATCAGGGCTCTCCTCTAAAGCAGTCCATGAAGTATTTTCTGAATCATGCCCATTAAGATCTTCCATAATATCAACCCATGCAACGGTTCTCGATGAATATTTATATGCTAATTTTCTAGGAGTTGGATCAAATTTTACAAGTTGCGTTAGTTGACCAAAAAAGAAAAGTCTGAAGAAGATGGCTTATCTCCCAGCAAGAAAGGACTTATTGATAAATGCGCTTCCATTAACTGCAAAAACCTTTTATAGCTTAAATCAATAAGTTCAGCAGTCTCATCATTTGAGCCAACAACCCACAATCTTTCTATCTGCCTATTAGCAAAAAATTCTTTATATTTAGCATGCAATGCATCTTGGAGTATTTATTCCCATTTCAACCAAAGGAAGAATTGTTCCGGCAACATCAGCATCTTCTTCAAAGTACCATCTATAGTGAAACATATATTTTGTTACCCATTCATCTCCAAAATCTTCAAGCAAATAATTTATAAAAGCCAGAGCAGGATCCTCTGGGATTATTTTTCTATTTGGATATTCATTTTCTAACCTTCTTATTATTGGAGTAGAGTCAGTAGTTGCAACAAGCTCATCGTTAGCATCCTTTAATAAGATTGTTGGTAGTAAAATGGGTTTTGGTGGTTCAATACCAAGCTTGGCAATTTTTCTAGCTATATCGCCAAAATATACCGTATAGGGAATATGTCTATATCTAAATACTGACAACATTTTTTGTGTATATGGAGAAGGGGTTCCGCCAAACACTTTAATTTTTTCAGTCATAGTTTTAGTTCCTATATTTTTACAATTATCCCCTCATTAGGATTTATGTCTCCAGCAATAAATCTTTCATACGTTGAGAGAAAATTATTTATTCCATCAATTTCTTTAATAACCATCCAGTCAAGACTTTGAAGAGATCTTGCTTTCATAAACTCATTGGTTCTTTGACTATAGCCTTCGTAGCCCCAATCTTTGAATCTTTTTTGAATATGAGCAGGGGCAAAGAAAAACTCTGTTCTATCCCTTAACATTGCCTGACCTAATGCATCTTCTGCTATAACCTCATTATCCCAATGAGTCATCCCAACTGTAAGACACTTGAGCATGTTGTCTCCAAGAGAACCATGGAGAGTTCCAAGAACTTCACGACTTCCAGCCATATCAACCATTACAGTGCTTAGATCATTTCTAACAGATGATAGATCATCGTAAGTAACAATTTGATCATAACAATTTAGCTTCTCTACAAAAGCTAAATTTTTATGTGAAGTAATACCAACAACACTAGGAGTATTTGAGCTCTCTTTAAGTCCTTGGGCGACACCAATTGCAGTTTTGCTTGAAGCACTAATAACAAGAATTTGATCAGCGCCATAAAAAGATTGATCTTCCATTGCATCGCATAAGCAAAAGGAGGTTATGTGCAGTGGGAATAGTAGTGACCTAATATTATCAGTAGCATCATCATAATCAGGATCCCCTGAAAGTCTTACATAATTGTTATATACAGCAGGCAATTCTTTGCGGTGATCTTTGCCATCAGTAAAACCTTGATCAGTTATTTTTATGGGATTTAATTGCAGGCGATCTGATGGAGGAAAGTAACCAAATAATCTTTCTCCAATACTTATCTCTCTTAAGTTAGACTCTATAACTCTTGCAAAACCCCATACCGGAACAGATCCCCAATTATTCTCTGGGTCCTTGGTAGTTTTAAAGAATTGCCAATATCCAATGGTATCTCCAGCAACAGCATAAGTCACATTATTGGTAGTAAATGCAAAATTCTCTATAGAGACAATAATTTCATTATTACCAATTTCTGGGTCTGACGACTCAACAATTCTAGTTGTAGTTATATCATTTTTTAGGGTTTGAAGTTGTTTCAAAGTTATTTTCCAGTTTCAATTGACTCAATGTTGAGTTGACCAGCAAGCCCAGCAACCCTATGTTTATGACTTTCCATATATTCAGGACTTGTAATCATTTTAAGCATAGCTTTTTTACTTGGATATGTTGCTATAGCGACTGCATCCCATAACTCTTCAATATCACCAAGCATTAAGCGTGTAATTTCTGCACCAAAGATCCATTTACCTCCAACATTATTTAAGTGCTCTATCACTTCTTTGCCATATATTGCATATGCTTCTGCTCCAGTCAGACTAGTTTCTCTTCCATCTTCATATTCTGCTTTTTCTTTAAATTTCAGGAGGTTAATCATTGATATTGGCTTATCATCATTTCCTTCAAGAAATCCATCCATTTGTTCTTTTGTAGGGTGAACACTATTTTTAAATTTTTTATAGTCCATAATTACTCTCCAAGAGTGATTGCTTTTTGAAATGCTGGCCTCGACTCAATATTACTTACATATTTTTTGATATGCTCCATTTCATTTGGAACACAGCCAAGTCTATTTGCCATAAAACATGAATGGCCCAGCATTAAATCTGCAGCAGAAAAGGCGCCTATCAAGTAATCTTTATCTGCAAGATTTTCATTAACAGGGGCCAAAGATTTAGTTAATAAATTTTGTGCTTGCTTTAATACATTTTCATCCCTTCTATCTTGTGGCAACAAAATGGTCTGAACAACTATTTGATTCATTGGTGGCATAACCATTCCTTCACAATAATGAAACCATTGCAGATAGTAAGGAAAATTAATTGAACTTGATTCAGGTTTTAACCCGCCATCTTTGTAACGTTCAAGCACGTATTGAATAATAGCTCCAGATTCAAATATTGATACATCTCCATCTTCTAACACTGGAACTCTGCCCAACGCATGTCTTGCTCTATGTTCTGGTGATTTAAGGCCTTCTTTTGTAAAGGGCATAATATTAACTTCATACTCTAACCCCAATTCTTCTAGCAACCATATAATTCTCCCGGCTCTTGTGCCAGGAGTGAAATGAACCTTAAGCATAAATTCCCCCTTTTTATTTTTTTACCATTTTTTGTGCATTTTTTATAAATTCTTTTTTATCCTTATCATTTTTTAAAATGCTCTCTCGATCAACTGGTACTTTAATGCCCTTGAGCATTCCAGGCTGTTCATACATTTTATTTTTCCAATTATCGAGATGTGTTAATCCCTCTATAGATACTCCTGACCAGTTATGTGTCCTAACCCAACACCAGTTTGCAATATCTGCAATTGAATACTCTCCTGCAATCCATTCATTAGTTGAAAGTTGTTTATCTAATACCTCAAAAAGCCTTCTAGATTCATTTTGATATCTATCAATTGCCGGTTGTATTTTTTCTGGGAAATATCTAAAAAAAACATTTGCTTGACCCATCATTGGCCCAATTCCTCCCATTTGAAACATTAGCCATTCAACAACTTTAGCTCTTCCTTTCACATCATTTGGAATAAGTTTTCCAGCTTTTTCAGCAAGATAGAGCATAATTGCTCCTGATTCAAAAATTGATAGATCATCATTATCTGTATCAACAATAGCCGGTATTCGACCATTAGGACTTATTTTAAGAAAATCTGATTTGAGCTGTTCGCCTTCAGCAAGATTAATTGCATGAACCTCATATGGCATTTCTAATGCCTCAAGCAGACATGAAACCTTATGACCATTTGGAGTAGATGAAGTATATAGGTGAATCATATAGTTATTCTTTTATGAAGTTTATTAATATCTTAGAAAGTTGCTTGGGTTTAGTCCATTGAAAAAAATGACCTCCGCCAATATGCTCAGCGCTCTTTGCATTTGGTGCCATTTTAAGAACGTCTTTTTCAATCCCATTTGTTACAGGATCATCACCTGCAAAAACAGAAAGAAAAGGTTTGTCACTTGTCCTAAAGAATTCTCTTGCTTCTTTTTGTGCATTTAATGATTGGTCAGGAATTGTTGGAACTTGGCTTGGCATAGCCCTTGGCCCCATTTTGTAGGACGCATCAGGAAAGGGGGCTTCATATGCTTTCATCAGATCATTATAAAAAGGCGAAATTTTCTCTAAACCGAGTCTTTGTAAGAGATAATGAATAGAAGCAGCAAGATTTGATTTAAAAGGCCTTCTCCATCATTGTTGAGTTGAGCATACCAATTGGCAAATTTTTAGTATCCCATGTAAATTTCTGCCAATACATAAATTTTGTAGCCATATGATTTCTTCTATTTTTCTCGCCACTTAGACTGTTATCATCCATTTTTTTAATAACTTTCATCATTGAAAATAGAGTAATTTTTTTGTTAGATGCTCTAAATGCTTTCACTTCATCAATTACTTCCTGAGGAGTATTTGGATTATAAGGAAGCCCAGTGTTACCCATAGCTACTTTAACAAACCTATTTGGATCTGCAGCAATCATTCTTAAACCAATTAATCCTCCCCAATCTTGACCAAAAAAAGTAAGATTTTGAAAATCATTTTTTTTCAACCATGCCCCCATCCAGTCAACTTGATTTTGATATGAGTAATCCTCCCTAGCTGCAGGCTTATCTGATTTTCCATAACCTATTAAATCAGGAGCAATGACTCTTATGCCTGCTTCATTTAAAATGGGGATCATTCTTGAGTACAAATAACTCCATACAGGCTGTCCATGCATTGCTAAGAGAATTGGGCCGTCTTCTAGGACCCTCATCTATATGATGAACCCTTAATTCAGTTCCATCTTTGGCTGTTATATTTGTATATACAGGTTCATATGGATAGCCATTTAGATTTTCGAATTGTGAATCTGGAGTTCTTAGTACTTTCATTTATATATCTCCGTTTGATTTCATGCGAATAATAAGATCATCAAATTTATCCTGCCCAAAAAAATACTCATCCTTATAAACACAAAGAGGCACGCCATGATGTCCGGCTCCTAATTGATCTTCTTGGTTTTGTTTGATTTGCTCAATTAATGCGCCTTCATTATTTTTTATACTCTCTCTAATCTCATAAAGCTCAATTCAAATTCAGATAAAATTTCAACTAGATGCTCGTTGTATTCCAATTTTTTACTGACCAAATTTTTGTTGAAAGCTTGTATGCAAACTCTAACCCAAAACCTCGGTTAGACATTTCTTGGCCCATGTGACATATATCATAGATATAAGGCTGATCTTTTGAAATTTTTCCAGTAAAAATATTTGTTTAATTGGATCAGGCTTAATTGGCCAATTTAAAGGCATATTTAAGTTGAGCCTTTTTCTTGAAAAATCTGACATCATAGACAGAAAGAAAAAAATATTTTTCTTATCAAACCATTCAGGCATCCTAATGGCTATTGGATAACCAATTTAAAATTTATATTAATATTTGATTCATTTTTAAAGTTTCAACATTCTAGGAAGAATCAAATACGAATAAGGGCTTCTGTAAGAAAAATATAAGTCAATCATTTTTAGCTCCTTTACACATTAATTTGGCCAGAAGACTAATTCATCGCCTTCTTCATATTCCGTTTGCGGCTTATCTATTACAACTGGCATAAAAACTGATTGAGGCCATGATGGCTCTGGTAGTGAATTAATATGCGTATTAAGTTTTTCATGCAACAAACTTTTCATCGCAATCTCAGTCATCGCAAGATTATTTGATTCATAAGGGTCAACCTTAAGGTTATATAAGTACTCTCGCTCTTCAGGATATTTTGATCTCATTAATTTCCAATCTTTATGAATGATTGCTTGATAAGTTGCATTTTTCCAATAGAGGGTTTCATGAGGTTCGCCAATAATCTCATTAGTTAAATATGGAATTAGGTTTACACCATCAATTTTGATGTCTTTTGGAGGTGCGATATTTGCTGCGCCTAAAATAGTACTAAAAATATCAGTGTGGTGTATTCTTTTTTCATATTGCATATTTTGTTTTATCTTTGCAGGCCATTTTGCAAAGAAGGGTATATGCATTCCACCCTCAAAATGAGTAAGCTTCCATCCGCGATAGGGTTTATTAATATTATCAAGCCCTATATATCCAGCACCACCATTATCAGATGCAAATATTATTAAAGTATTTTCAGTCAAACCATTTTCTTCTAAGGCACTTACAATTCCTCCTACAGATCTATCTAAAGCCTCAATCATTCCCGCATATACCTGAAGGTCATGATTTTTCATATCATGATGTTTTTCATAGTCTTTTTTTAAAGATTGAAGAGGATTGTGAGGTGCAAAATGTCCAAGATATAAAAAGAAAGGCCTATCTTTATTGTTATTAATTACTTTTATAGCTTCCTCAGTGTAGTAATCAGTTATATATCCACCAGGTTCGAATGGCTCACTTCCATTGAAGCTAGCTGCAAACTGAGATGATGCCCAAATCATATCTTCTACAGAAGAATCAATTTTTGCATTAACAATATCAGGATGGTTTTTTGGAAAATATAAACTGCTATTAAGCATAAGGCTATCATCAAAGCCTTGATCATTGGGCCTCATCCCATCTGAAAATCCACCCAGATGCCATTTTCCAATATGTGCGGTGTAGTAACCATTCTCTTGAAGCATTTCTGCAATAGTTATTTCTTTATTCGGAAGGCCTCCAACAGTCAAACCAACTTCATCCCATTGAGTATCTTCTAGATTAATAGTTGCAAGCTTCCCATCTCTTCTTAGGAGATTCATAATTCTTGCAGCTTGAGCAGGATAAGGAGTAAATTCAAATCCATATCTACTTGAATATCTTCCAGTCATTATCGCTGCTCTCGAAGGAGAACAAACTGGGCTAGCGGCATACCCATTTAGAAATGCAACACCTTCTCTTGCTAGGCTATCTATGTTTGGTGTTAATAATGAGCCATCAGCTGCGCCACCGTTATAATAGGAAACATCATTAAAACCCAAATCATCAGCTAATATTAAAATAATATTTGGCCTGTCACTATTTTCATTCAGATCTGCAACTGGCCATATTATTTCTCTATTCTCTGCAATAGGATTATTTATATTTATTGCAATAGGAAGAAGAGTAAGAGCAACCTCTCTTTTAAAATTCCATAAAAATAATACAACTAGTAAGCAGATTACTAAAAAGATTCTTAGCTTTCTTATTTTCACTTAGCTGACAAAGATCTCATAGTTAATTTTGCCAATTGAGACATATGCACCTCATCAGGTCCATCAGCAATTCTGCAGAATCTACTTGTTGTAAAAATATGAGCCAATGGGGTGTCTTGACATACTCCCATGCCACCAAATATCTGAATTGCTCGACTTGAAACATCCTCACACATTTTAGGAGCTACAATTTTTAGCATAGAGATATAATCTCTTGCAGCGTCTATTCCGTATTTATCCATTTTTTCTGCAGAAGCAAGAACTAACAAACGGCACTGTTCAATATCACATCTACTTCTTGCTATTTCATGTTGAACACTGGTTTTTTTACTTAATGCCTCACCGAAAGCAACTCTATTTTGAGCTCTCTCACACATTAACTCCAATGCTCTCTGCGCCATACCCACAAACATCATTGCATATTGGAATCTACCAGGGCCCAATCTGCCTTGGGCAATTTCAAAACCCTTTCCTTCACCCAATATCAAATTAGATGCTGGAACACGAACATTCTTAAAAACCACATCACCTTCACCGCCAGGGGAATGATATTCACCAAATGCTCTAAGAGCTCTAGTTATCTCATCCTTCAGCATCAGTTGGAACTATTATTGTAGAGTGCTGTTGGTGTCTTGAATTCTCTGGATTAGATTTCCCCATCACAAGCATAAACTTACATTTGGTAGTAATGACATTTGTAGTCCACCATTTTTTCCCATTCAAAATATATTCGTCACCATCTCTGGTAATTTCTAGTTCCATATTTGTTGCATCTGAAGATGCTACATCAGGCTCAGTCATTGCATAAGCTGATCTAATTTCTCCAGCAAGTAATGGTTCAAGCCATTCTTTTTGTTGTTCAGGTGTACCATATTTTGCTAAAACTTCCATATTGCCCCTATCAGGAGCATTGCAGTTAAATATTTGTTGAGACCATGCAGCTTTTGACATAGTTTCAAATAAACCTGCGATTTCAAGATTATTAAGACCTGGGCTCCAGGGTTTATATTCTTCTGGTAAAAATAGATTCCATAAACCTTGCTTTCTAGCTTCTTCTTTTAATCCTTCATACCATTCAGGATATTGCCAAAGATTATCTTGGTTGCTGGTGAATTCATCGTAATCATGTTCACGTGGGTAGATATGTTCCTCCATGAACCTCTCAAGCTTTTCATTTAATTCCTTTGCTCTCTCACTTACCTCAAAGCCCATTATTTCCCCCTAAATATACTTTTAATTTAGTTTAACTTTTAAATAACCTTTTTAAAGGTTAATTTCTTATAAGCAACTTTGCAAAATTGCTTTTCTTTAGTATTTTAAAAAGCAATTCATAATTTCAAAAATGTATAATTGATTTATGAAAAATGTTGCAATAATAGGATCTTCAGGAGCAATAGGAAGAGCATTTCTTGATGCATATATTCAAGATAAAAATATTTCAAATATTTACTCAATCTCAAGAACTGAAGTTAAGTCAAAAGATGAGCGTATTACCAATATAAATATAGATATAACAGATGAGGCTAGTGTTAAGGCTGCTGCATCCAAGATAGGAGATAATAGCCTTGATAGGCTTATTGTTGCAACTGGAATACTGCATACTGAATTATTTGGCCCAGAAAAGAGTATCAGAGATATAAAGATTGAAAATTTTATTCAAATTTTCTCAGTAAATACATTTGGCCCAGCATTAATTGGAAAATATTTTCTTCCTCTTATGACAAAAAATAAGAAAAGCGTAATAGCCTTTTTAAGTGCCAGAGTTGGAAGTATTTCAGATAATAAACTTGGAGGCTGGTATTCTTACAGAGCAAGTAAAAGCGCTCTTAATCAAATTATTAAAAATTTCAGCATCGAGGCAAAAAGAACGAACTCCTAGCGGGATTATTATTGGCCTTCAGCCAGGTACAGTTAAAAGTAAATTAAGCGAGCCATTCCAAAAAAACGTTAAAAAGGGTAAATTATTTCTTCCTGAGGATAGCGTTACCAATCTAACAAAGGTTGTTGAAACTGTTATGCAAAACGATAGCGGCAAAATGTTTGACTGGGAAGGTAAGGAAATTCGACCATAAAAAAACCCGGTATAAAACCGGGTTTATTTTTTAACTTAATAAATTAAGTACCTTGTGATTCAGTCACAGCTGCATGCCATATGATTAAACCAAATAGAATTTTGTTAACAAAGTCAGCAAAATTGTAAATGATATTCAATGAAGCAGGGTTAGTATCACCTAACAAGTGACCAAATACATATCCTAATGGATAAACAGCCCAACCAACAATGATGATCCACATCATAGTGTTATAGGCAGTCTGAACAGCAGGGCTAGCTTGCTTAGCAGCAACTCCGCCTTCACCAGAATATAGGACTTGAATCATATATAGCCAAGCTAACATGGCAATGACAAATGCAACCATTGCATTCATATTTCCAGCTTCACCAAGGTAACCGAAGATAAGCATAACTAGCGAACCAACAAATAACTTAGTAAAGAGAGAGCTTGCTACATTTGTTACAGCTCTAAGAATTAGATAGAACTCAACAATTAGCAATGGAACGGTTAATAACCAATCAATATATCTGTATACGATAGGTGATGGCTGAGTATCTACCCATACACCTCTCATGTACATGTAATGCCAGAAAGCAATACCTGTTACAAGACCTGATACAGTTAATGATGTTTTCCATTTGGAACTTACGTTATCTCTTTCAACGAAGAAGAAGACTGTTGCAGCCAATAGGGCGGCTGTTACTAGCCAAAAAGAAACGCCAGTCATGTCATCAGCTGCTAAGTCCCCCGCTGCAAAAGATGGCATAACCATAAGTCCGGTCAACATTAATAAATATTTCATATATAACTCCTCATTTTATATATTAAGCCAATATTGGCTATTTATTTAATTACGATCCCTAATCATAACAAAAGTAAATTTATGTATGCAAGGATATAGTCAAACTTTATGTGTACGTAATTTAAGCAAAATCCCCAGATAATGATGAAGAAATATCAGCAGAAATTATAGTTTCAGGTGACTGGTAGTTTTCATGATCAATACCCATGATTACATTTGAATCATTTTTCCAATCATTAATCATTGATGAGGAAAACTCAAATCTAAGATAATGCACAGCTGATGTTTTTGTTTCATCTTCTCTCTCAAGATCTTCGTCAGCAATTGCAAAGACTTTATTATGCCCACTTACTTTTATCCAAACTTTTCTTTCAATTCCTTTGAGAATTTTTAGCTTTTCTTTTCTTTCACTAATATTAGGGAATTCAATTAACATGACTGCTTTGAGATTTGTTCCATCAGGAATTAATGGATTATAAGCATCTAGTTCCTCCCTGATACCCTCAGCATCAAAAATTTTCTCAATTCTCAACATTTCTTGGATTTGATATTGAATGGTATTTTTATTTTCAAATAAAAGCACTACATTTTCGCCAATGTATACCTTTCTTGATTTTTTTTCTTCTAGAACTTTTGTCCTAAAAACATCTCTATTTTCTGAATACTCTTCAAGTGTATATAAGTCTGATTTATGTAATTTTTCCATTTTTTATTTTTCCTTTTAATTTATATGCCGTATGCTTTTTTTAATATTGTTACAGGGTGAAGGTTTATTTCAGTGCTTGGATCTAACGCCTCACCAATGTGTTGAGATGCCATAGGGCAATCAGATGTAAAAACCTGAGGCTCAAATCTTTTAGCTTTTGATACAACAGGTCGTCGAATTTTTATTGATTTTTCATGAGATTCTACTTTTACAGCATAAGTACCATCATGCCCAGAACACCTTTCAATCATGTCTATAGATGCGCCAGGAATCATTGCTAAAATCTCTTTAGTTTTTGGACCAATATTTTGCACTCTCTGATGACAGGCTGCTTGATATGAAATCTTATCGAAGTTATTTTTAAAATTCTTATTAAAAAGACCCTCTTTTTCTCTTAATGATAGATATTCAAATGGATCAAAGATCTTGCTTTTAACAAGCTGCACATCTTCATCATTAGGAAACATAAGAGGCAATTCTTGTTTATACATTAAGACGCAAGATGGTATAGGGGCAATTATGTCGTATCCATCTTTAATTGCTTTTACCAGCTGAGGTATATTATATTTCTTTGCCTCTTCAACACTATCAAGGTCTCCAAGCTCAAGTTTTGGCATTCCACAGCATTTTTCTTTTTCAATGAGTTCAGTTTTAATGTCATTAAATCTCAATACTTTAATAAGATCTTCGCCAATATCTGGGGTGTTATAGTTACAATAACATGTCCCAAAAATCATTACTTTTCCAGAAGTTCTATCAGTTGAAGTTTCTTTAGGGTTAAATTCATCGAGTTTTTTGTATCTTTTCTTAAGAGTATTTGAATCAAATTTTGGCAACGTTGCATTAGAGTGAATGCCTCCTATTTTTTCAATTACTTTTCTTGCGGATTTTGATGATGTTACTGTATTAATAGTGACATCAATTAAAGGTATGGATCCATACTTAAAGTTATCGGTTGAGCTTAAAGATTTGTCTCTTATCCTTTTCTTAATTGGCTCATTATTTTTTTTGAAGTTTGCAGCCTTAGACCTTAGCATTAAATGAGGAAAGTCTAATGCCCATGGATGAGGCGGAACATATGGACATTTTGTTTGATAACACAGATCACACATATAGCACTCGTCAACTACTTTTTTATAATCTTTCTTATCAACACTATCTATATCATAGGTTTCAGATTCATCAATAAGATCAAAGAGAGTAGGGTATGCATCACATAGGCTTACACAACGCCTACAACCGTGACATATTTCAAATGTTCTGTAGAGCTCCTCATCAATTTTGCTTTGATCATAGAACTCAGGATTTTTCCAATCTAAATTATGTCTTGTAGGCGCGTCTACGCCACCTTCTCTTGAAGTATGTATTTTTTCAGCCATGGTATTAGAAAAGGAGGCTGTTACCAACCTCCTTTAAATAGAAATTAGACTACTTCGTCTAAAGCTTTTTGGAACCTATTGGCATGAGATCTTTCTGCTTTAGCAAGAGTCTCGAACCAATCAGCAATTTCATCAAATCCCTCATCTCTAGCATCTTTAGCCATGCCAGGATACATATCAGTATACTCATGAGTTTCACCAGCGATAGCAGACTTTAAGTTAGATAAAGTATCACCGAATGGTTCTCCAGTAGCAGGGTCGCCACACTCTTCAAGGTACTCTAGATGACCATGAGCATGCCCAGTTTCACCCTCCGCTGTTGATCTAAATACTGCTGCTACATCATTATAGCCTTCAACATCAGCTTTTTGTGCAAAGTATAAATATCTTCTGTTTGCTTGTGATTCACCAGCAAACGCATCTTTTAAATGACCTTCTGTTTTTGATCCTTTCAAATCCATAATTATTCCTCCTAGAATTAATACGTAAATCATATTGGCAATTTGTATATTTTCAATATGTTTTTTTCTATAATACATATAGGCAATACCTATTAATATATATCTAAAATAAGTTATAGTAAATAAATGATAATCATTCGCATTAACAATGAATCTTAGAGATCTCGCATATATAGTAGCTGTGGCAGACCAAGGTAGTTTTATTAAAGCAGCCAGGGTGTGTAACGTATCTCAACCTACTTTAAGTGGACAAATTAAGAAGCTTGAAGATTATCTAGGCAATCAGATTTTTGAGAGGTCAACAAAAAGCCTCTCAGTTACAAAATTTGGAGAACAAGTGATTGAAAAGGCCAGAGCTATTACGGATGATGCTGATCAAATTACAAAACTTTCAAAAGAGAATTCTGATCCATGGTCATCGCCACTTAGGCTTGGAATAATACCTACCCTTGGGCCTTACTTAATTCCAAAATTTTTTTTAGAACTCAAACATAAGATTCCTGGATCAAAAGTTTTTTTTGATGAAAACATAACTGAGAATCTTATCAATAAACTGAGTTCAGGCGAGCTTGATGCTGTTTTATTAGCAACTGATGTTGATAAGCAGAAATTTAATAATATTGATTTATTTGAAGAACCTTTTTGGGCAGCTTTTCACAAGGATAGTAAACTTAGAAATATTGATAATTTGAAATCTTCTGATTTAAAAAAAGAAAGAATGCTATTACTCCATGATGGCCATTGTTTAAGAGATCAAGCATTAAAAGTCTGCTCACCAAAAGATATTGATATAGAACAAAATCTTGACACTAGAGCAACTAGTCTTGAAACATTAATTAATATAGTTGCCGCAGGAGAGGGTTTCACCTTAATACCTGCACTGGCACTGCAATCATCATGGACTACTGACATGGGGATATTTGTTGGCAAAATAAACGAAAAGCAAGCATCTCGAAAAATTAGCTTAATATATCGAAAAAAATTCTCCAAAGACAAGCTTTTAAAAGAGCTTGCATCAATGATTGTAGAGCAATCACCGAATACTGTTAAAATTTTGCTTAATAAATAATGTTTAGTATTATTCACTTATGAAAGTAGCAATATACCCAGGTTCTTTTGACCCAATAACTTTGGGGCATATGGATATTATCGATAGAGGCTCTGGGCTGTTTGACAAAATTGTTGTTGCAGTTGCTCAAAGTGAAGGTAAGAGACCATTATTTTCTCTAGATGAGAGAGTTAGGCTAGTAAAACAGATATATAAAGACAATGAGCGCGTGCAAGTTCTTGGATTTCCAAGGCAACTGACTGTTGATTTAGCAAGAGAGCATAATGCATGCGCAATAATAAGAGGCCTTAGAGCTGTAGCTGATTTTGAATATGAATTTCAATTAGCTACTATGAATAGAGCACTTGCTCCTGACATTGAGAGCATATTTTTAACACCTAAAGAAAGCCTAATATATGTTTCATCTAGCTTGATAAAAGAAATATCAGATCTTAAAGGCGATGTTTCTAAGTTTGTGCACCCGATTGTAGAGCAAGCACTTCAAGCAAAATTAGATAGAAGTTAAGCTAGGACTGACATTTATTACAATAATATGTTGCTCTTTGATTTTGAATTATCTTATTAACAAGCGCATTACATCTTTTGCATTTTTTATTCTCTCTGTCGTAAACCTTTAGCTTAATCTTAAAGTACCCAGCATTCCCATCTGCCGAATAGAAATCTTTTAAAGTTGTTCCCCCTGCATTAATAGCATTTCTTAAAATAGCTTTAATGCTTTTTACTAATGCTTTGCATTCATCTGGTTCTAAGCTGCTTGCAGGTCGCAAAGGATTTATTTTTGCCCTAAATAAACTTTCTGAGGCATAGATATTTCCAACACCAACAACATTTTTTTGATTCATGATAAAACTCTTAATCGAAGTTTTAGAACTTGAGCGCAGATGATTTAAGTATTTACTATTAAACTTTTTGCTCAATGGCTCAGGGCCTAAATTGCTAAGTAAGAAATGAGAATCAAGATCTTTAATTATGTGCATTGATCCAAATCGCCTTGGATCGTTATATATAATTTTTTTGCTTTTAAAGACCAATTCTACGTGGTCATGTTTTTTAAAATAATTGCTAGATTTGTTAGCAATTCTTATGCTTCCCGACATGCCTAAATGAAGAAGTAAACAAAACTCTTTAAAAGAAAAAATTATGTATTTTGCTCTTCTGTGAATATCCTTAATTTGTATATTTCTGATTATAGAATAAAAATTCTTATCAATTTTCCACCTAAGATTTGGGTTATTAACCTTGGAGGATAAGATTTTCTTCCCAGAAAAACTTCCAATAGCTCTTAAAGTAGTCTCAACCTCAGGAAGCTCAGGCATGAACTACTTCAGAAGATTATTAATATTTACAATGTCTTTTGGAGCAATTGTTCCAGAGGCTAATGCAAGCCTCAGATTAGCAAGTATGTAATCATATTTTGCATTAGCTAAATTCTTCTCTGCACTATATAGATTTTTTTCTGCTTGCAATAAATCAACTACATTTCGTGTTCCAACTTTATAACCCACTTGAGTTGCCTCAAGTGCACTAGTCGCAGATATAACAGCTTGTTTTTGCGCAGTTACATTAGCAACAAGAGTAATAACATTAGAATATTGAGATCTAACTTCTTGTATTACAGACCTCTCTGTAAATAATGTATTTTCAGTTGTTCTATCATACTGAGCGTATGCTTGTTTTCTTCTAGAGCTAACTGCTCCACCTTGATAAATAGGCATGCTTAATTGAATTGAGTAATTTCTTCTTCCAGTAACAGACGGAACAGGTATCCCTTGGCCATTAATGCTAAAACCTTCATAATTATATTGGTTTGTTTCAGACTCAGATTCTGTGCCTACAATGTTTATCTTTGGTAAATGGTTAGATGCAGCGCTTCTTGCACCGCTTTTTGCAGCATCTTTTCTCAAATAGGCTGCCTTAAGTCTGAAATTCTTCTTTAGAGCAAGTTCTACCCATTGCTCTTTAGAAGTAGGCGTTGGAGCAACTATCTCTAAATTCTCTCCAAGTTCATCAATACTAAAAACCTCTCTTCCAATTAAGGCATTTAATGCTTCTCTAGCTGAAAATAAACTTCCTTCTGATCTAATTCTTGATGCTCTGCTTAAATCATATGCTAATTGTGCCTCTTGAACTCCGGTAATAGCAGACAGCCCAACTTCAAACCTTTGTTTTGCTTGATCAAGTTGTTGCTTTATTGCTTTTTCTTCTGAAATAGCAGCATTTAGATTATCAATTGCTCTTAAAACACCAAAATATAACTCAGCAGTTCTAACCAGCAGATTCTGTTGCTCATATGCAAAATCAGCTTCCGCTGCATCTGTTAGTGATTTTGATTGTTTATAATTAAACCAGTTATCTAATCTAAAGAGAGGTTGTGTAATAGAGGCAGATGAAGAAAAAGAATTATAATTTTGAGTTAACTCTTTATTTTGATAATACTCATTCCAATTTGTATTTCCGCTAATTGAAACGCTTGGCAAAAGTGCAGCCCTTCCTTGAACTTTTATTTCTTTATCAGCTAAATATGAATACTCTGCAGCTTTAAATGTAGGGTCATTCTCAAGAGCTTCATTGTATATATCTAAAATATTTTCAGCACTTGTATGAACTGGAAATACTAAAACACACATCGTAATAACTCTAAGATGGTTTTTATATTTTTTCATCAACATTTTATTATCTTAACTTAAATTCAATGTGTGCAGTGTAAACATTTTAATTATTTTTGCAATTGCCATAATTTTTTAAATTATATGTTTCCTAACAAGTCTTTATTAATTTCTTAGAGTAGAATATATACAAATAGTTCAATGCTTAAATAAATAAGGTACTTATAAATAAATTGGCTAATTCATACGACTCAAAGGCAATAGAAGTTTTATCTGGTTTAGATCCTGTCAAAAAAAGACCAGGAATGTATACAGATACTAATAATCCAAATCATCTTATCCAAGAAGTCCTTGATAACTCAGTGGACGAGGCTCTGTCTGGGCATTGTTCAACTATTAAAGTAAGCATATTTAAAGACGGATTTATTCAAGTCATTGATGATGGCAGAGGGATGCCAGTAGACATTCATCCGGAGCATAAAGTTTCGGGAGTAGAGCTTATTATGTGCAAACTTCATGCTGGTGCAAAATTTTCAGGTGATGAGTATAATTTTTCTGGAGGCCTTCATGGGGTAGGAGTTTCAGTTGTTAATGCGCTGTCGAGTGAACTTGAAGTTAAGATAAGGAGAGATTCAAAAGAGCATAGCATTACTTTTAATGATGGAGAGAAAAAGGAAGAACTTCATCAAATAGGAGAAGTTGGAGCAAGAAATTCTGGGACAACAATCAGGTTTAAGCCTAATAGTTCCTATTTTGAGACAGCAGAAGTTCAAATAAAACATTTAAAACATCTATTAAAGGCCAAGGCCGTCCTTTGCCCAGGCCTAACAATAGATTTTTTTATGAAAAAAAATCAGAGCGAATCAAATGGTTTTATGAGGATGGTTTAAGAGGATATTTGGCAGAATCTGCAGAAGGTTTAGATTTAATTCTCGAAGAATCCATTCTTTGTACCAAGCCTAGTGATATTCAAGAAGTGGAATTTGTAATTAATTGGTCCTCAAAACCATACAAAGATAGGCTTGATGAGACATACGTCAATCTTATACCAACTGCTCAAGGCGGCTCTCATTTAAATGGCTTTAAATCTGGTTTATTAGATGCAGTTAAAGAATTTTGTGAATACAGAAATTTAATTCCAAAAGGCTTAAAGATAAATGCAGAAGATGTCATAGCTAATGCAAGTTTTATCGTTTCATCTAAATTACAAAACCCGCAATTTGCAGGACAGACCAAAGAGCGGCTGGATTCTAAAGATCATGCATCTTTTGTTTCTAGTACAACAAAGGATGCGCTTAGTATTTGGTTTAATACCCATACCGAAGAGGGAGAAAAGATAGCTGACTTAGCAATTGCTTCAGCCCAAGTTAGAGCAAAATCATCAAAAGTAGTTGAAAGGAAGAAAACTTTTAAAGGTCCTGCACTTCCAGGCAAGCTCTCAGATTGCAATAGCCAAGACCTAAATGAGACAGAGTTATTTTTGGTAGAGGGTGACTCAGCAGGAGGTTCTGCTAAACAGGCAAGAGAGAGATCGTTCCAAGCTATCATGCCCCTCAGAGGAAAAATTCTTAACACTTGGGATTTAGAAAGTTCTGAAATAATTAAGTCCCAAGAGATAAAAAATTTATCAACTGCTATCGGTGTTATGCCTGGAAACGATGATCTATCATCATTGAGATATGGAAAAATTTGTATACTGGCAGATGCTGATTCTGACGGTTTACATATTGCAACTCTTTTATGTGCATTATTTTTAAGACATTACAAAACTCTTGTACAAGAAGGGAGGATTTATGTATCTATGCCGCCTCTCTACAGAATTGATTGCGGAAAAGAAGTTGCCTATGCACTTGATGATGCGCAAAAAGAAAGTATTGTAAAACAACTAAAATCTAAAAAAGGTAAGCCAAAAATTAATATTCAGAGGTTTAAGGGGCTTGGTGAAATGAACCCATCTCAGCTTAGAGAAACTGTGATGGATCCTAGCTCTAGGCAGCTAGTTTGTCTTTCAATTAGTTCTTCAGATAATGCAAATTCAGTGATGGATTTACTACTAAGTAAAAAAAGAGCGCCTGACAGAAAAGATTGGTTAGAAAAAAAGGGCTCTCTTGCGGAAATAAATTAATATGAAAAAAGTTGAGTCAATAAGCCTAAAAAAATACGCAGAAGAGTCGTATTTAAACTATGCAATGTATGTAATTCTTGACAGAGCATTGCCTAATATTGGTGATGGTCTAAAGCCAGTTCAGAGAAGAATACTATATGCAATGTCAGAACTTGGACTTGATGCAGGATCAAAATATAAAAAATCTGCAAGAACAGTTGGTGATGTAATTGGTAAATTTCATCCTCATGGTGATAGCGCCGCCTATGAAGCAATGGTATTGATGGCTCAGAATTTTTCTTTCAAATATCCATTTGTTGATGGCCAAGGCAATTGGGGATCACAAGATGATCCAAAGTCATTTGCCGCTATGCGTTATACAGAATCAAAGCTTACAAAATTTGCTAATTTATTAATTGATGAATTAAAGTCTGGAACAGTTGATTGGCAGCCAAATTTTGATGGCTCACTTTTAGAGCCAGTAATTTTCCCAGCTAAATTACCATCAATTCTATTAAATGGAACATCTGGCATAGCAGTTGGTATGGCTACAGACATACCCTCTCATAACATTAATGAAATAATAGATGCTACAGTTTTTCTTTTAGACAACCCAAGATCTGAGCTGAGTGAACTTTTAGAAATAATTAAAGGACCAGATTTTTCCAACAATGCCTCAATTATTGCAAGCGAAGAAGAGCTATTAGAAATATATTCAACTGGCAGAGGTGGGTTTAAGATTCAGGCTCAATGGGCTCAAGAAAAGAATGACATCATCATAAATGCTTTGCCTTATCAGGCTTCTGGTTCAAAAATATTAGAACAAATTGCAGATCAGATGCTCAAAAAGAAAATACCAATGGTTGTAGATCTTGCTGATGAAGGCGATCATGAAGAGCCAGTCAGACTTGTTATAACTTTGAAATCAAATAGAGTAAATGCTGAAGATGTTATGAATCATCTGTTTGCATCAACTGATCTTCAAAAGAACTATAGAGCAAATATGAATTTGATTTCTTTGGCTGGGGGGCCAAAAGTCTTTGATTTACTCTCCCTTCTAAAAGAGTGGATAACATTCAGAAAGAATACTGTTATCAGGAGATTGGAGCATAGACTAGATCAAGTTAATGATAGGCTGCATATACTAGAAGGTCTCCTTGCAGTTTATTTAAATATTGATGAGGTTATTAAAATAATTAGAGAGTCTGATGAGCCAAAAAAAGAAATTATCAGGGAATTTAAACTAACAGACATACAAGCTAATGCAATTTTAGAGATTAAGCTGAGACAACTAGCTAAACTTGAGCAAATTAAGCTTGAGGACGAGAGATCAAAGTTATCAGATGAACAAAAAGAAATTGAAACAATTTTGTCTTCAAAAGCCAGACTAAAAACTTTAATCAAAAAGGAACTTTTAGAAATAAAAGAAAATTTTGGTGGAGAGAGGATGTCTCCAATCAAGAGCGCTTCTAATGCAAAGGTTTTCTCTGAGGAAGAAACTCTGGTTACCGAACCTATAACTGTTGTGCTTTCAGAGGCTGGCTGGATAAGAAGTGGAAAAGGCCACGAAATTGATCCTTCAAGCTTGAGCTATCGAGGAGAAGATAAGTTACAAGATTATGCACGAGGGAAAAGTAACCAGACAGCAGTATTTATTGACTCAAGCGGTAAGGTTTTTTCTATTCCCAGTCACTCACTTCCTTCAGCAAGAGGAATGGGTGAGCCAATATCTGGAAGAGTTAATGCTGAATCTGGAGTTAATTTTATATCCGCACTTATTGGTGAGCCAGATGATAAATTTATTTTTACTAATACTGCAGGATATGGATATATTTCTGAATTTAGTAACACAATATCGAATAAAAAAACCGGCAAGGCTTTTATGAAGATTCCTGAAGGAGCATCACTCATAAAATCCCAAAAGCTTAGATCAGATCATCAGTATATTGCAGCAGTTTCTAGCATTGGAAAGCTTTTAATATTTAGATTAGGTGAATTACCAATACTTCCTAAAGGTAAAGGAAACAAGATTATCAATATACCTACCGCTAAGTTTAAATCCAAAGAGGAAAAAATGCTTGATATTCAACTCTTAGCAGAGGATAGCAATCTTGTGGTTCACTATGGTACGAAGAGTCGCTCTCTTCCATTTAAAGATTGGCAGCACTATATATCTTCAAGAGCAAAGCGAGGCAATATACTAGCTGGGCATCTTAAAAGAGTAGAAAGTATTTCTGAAGAAGTGAAGATTAAAGATTCTGCAAAAGAGTCTTCTTAAATATATTCATTGATTTAATTATTGTATCTTTTTCTATCAATAAACTCGGAGAGAATCTAATGGTATTGATATTGGCTTTTAATATCATTAGCCCGTTGTTATGACATGCTTTTATTAAATCATCTATTTCAACAGAAGATTTTTCATTAAAAGTTACACTTATCCACAATCCTGCAGACTTAACCTCTTTAAATAATTTTAAATCTTTCTGAATTTTTTCTAGAGCTTGAATAAATATTTTTTCCTTGACCGTTACCTTTTTTAGGAATGCTTTTTTAGAAATTATGTCTATTACTTTTTCACCAACCGCGCATGCTATTGGATTACCTCCAAATGTACTCCCATGATGACCGGGACTCATGTATTTTGATACTTTATTGTTTGTAATTATTCCTCCCAATGGTAAGCCATTTGCAATACCCTTAGCGAAACAAACAATATCTGGATTGATATTAAATTGCTCATAAGCAAATAAGCTTCCCGTCCTTCCTATCCCTGATTGAACCTCATCAATAATTACGAGGGCATTATTCTTCTTGGCTTGCTTTATAATTTGTTTGATAAAATTCTTATCAGCCTTAGTAATACCAGATTGCCATTGAATAAGCTCTAAAATTACCGCAGAGGTTTTTTCAGAAAAAACTTTATCTAAACCATTTGGGTTATTAAATTCATGATTTTTAATTCCCCTAGGCAAAGGGCCAAAGCCATCATTCAAGTATTTTGAATGAGACAATGTGATACCCATTAATGTTCTTCCATGAAAAGAAGTGCTAAATGAAATAATCTCATTTTTGTTACCATTAAATTTTTGCGTTGAATACTTTCGAGCAGTTTTAATAGCTGCTTCTATTGCTTCACCGCCAGAGTTAGAAAAAAAGACTTTGTCACCAAAAGTTTTATTACACAGTTTTTTTGCTAGCCGAGTCGTGGGCTCATTAATATATAAATTTGAGAGGTGCCATACATCTTTGCTTTGGCTTTGTACTACTTTTATGAGATCTTTATTAGAATGACCAAGACTTGTTACGGCAATACCTGCAGTCAGATCAATATATTTTTTATTATTTGTATCCCACACGTATGAACCTTTAGCCTTTTTAACAACAAAGTCAGCTGGTGAATAAAAGGCATAATATAATTAATATAATCTTTACTCATACTCATAATTTTATTGTAACGTGGTTATTGTCAAAAAAATAAAAGCTGATAGATATTTAATAGATATCAAGCCAAATGGATCCTTGAATGGCATTGCAAGAATAATATTTATCTTAAGCATTTCATTTATCTGTATTGGAATTGCAACAATATTTTTTTTATTGGGGGCTACTCTAATACTTCCATTTGCTGGCTTAGAAATACTAATTTTAGTTACTGCTTTTTATATGAACTTTAATTGGAGCAAGCAAAGGCAAAAAATATTTTTATCAGATGAGCTTGTTTTGATTCAGAAAGGCAGAACAAAAATAGAATATAGTTGGCAAGAATTTAGAACATTTACTTCATTTCAAGTTAATAAGAGCTCTGATGAAATTACTAAACTTTCTTTTAGATCAAAAGGACAAGATATAGAGATAGGAGAATTTTTAAATCAAGAGGATAAAAAATTATTACAAAAAGAAATGAATATTTTAGTGGATGAATTAAATAATTAGCTATCCATCCCAACGATCTAGCTTCTTCTTTTCAAGCTCTAGCTTTAGCTCTTTAATAAGAGGTATTCCATCTTTAAACTTTATTGGAGCCTCGCCATTAATGAGGGGCTGCAGATAATCAATACCTTTTTTTGTAATACTAAAGCCATTTTTGCTTATAAAGCTTTTAGGCAGTTTCTTCTCAAGATTAGCTATTTTTGATACTGGTGCTGGCTCAACCACCCATTTATATTTTCTTCCTGCAAGTCTCTTAATTACAGGCATAGTTCCATTCATTCCTTTCAATGCATATTTTACAGCGTGAATGCCAACTGCCTGCGCGTGATCAAAGTCAGTTTTAGATGCTAAGTGTCTAGCGCTCCTTTGAAGGTAATCAGCAACAGCCCAGTGATTTTTATACTTTAATTTTGATGTGATTAAATTCGCAATGAAGGGAGCCACTCCTCCAAGTTGAGTATGTCCAAAGGCATCTTTTGTATCAGTCTCTGCTAGAAACTTACCTCTAGAATTCCTTACGCCCTCCGAAACTACTACAACACAATAACCATCTGAATTTACGTTTTTCTTCACTTCTGCAAGAAAGTTTTTTTGGTTAAAAGCAACTTCAGGTAATAAAATAATATGTGGTGCATTCTGATTATTTCTTTTTGCAAGTATGCTTGATGCAGCCATCCAGCCTGCATGTCTTCCCATAACCTCAAGAATAAACACTTTTGTTGATGTTTCTGACATAGATTGCACATCTAAAGATCCCTCTAGTGTTGAAGTAGCAATGTACTTAGCAGCGGAACCAAAGCCAGGGCACGAGTCAGTAATAACAAGATCATTATCTACAGTTTTAGGAATTGCTATACATGTTAGATCATACCCAAGATCTTTACTTATTTTTGAGACTTTTAATGCAGTGTCAGCAGAGTCATTTCCGCCATTATAAAAAAAATAACCAATATTATGAGCCTTAAAAACTTCTATTAGTCTTTTATATTGGCGTGCATCAGATTCAAGATCTTTAAGTTTAAACCTGCACGAGCCAAATACTCCACCAGGTCGATATTTCAGTGATTCAATATTTGCAATGGACTCTTTAGATGTATCAATAAGATCTTCTTTTAATGCTCCAAGAATGCCATTTTTGCCAGCATATAATTTTCCTATCTTATTTTTATGCTTTCTAGTTTCAAGAATTAAAGAGCTCGCTGTGGCATTTATTACTGCTGTAACTCCGCCTGATTGTGCGTAAAATGCATTTTTTTTCATATTAGTGCCCTATATTTCTTTATTTAACTTTTACAAAGTATTATAACCACTATGAGAATACATATTCTAGGTATATGCGGGACCTTCATGGGGGGCATAGCACAGATACTTAAAGATTCAGGTCATGATGTTTCAGGTTCTGATATTCAATTTTATCCGCCTATGTCAGATCAGCTTAAAAGCTCTCATATAGACTTAGTTCAGGGTTACAAAGTAAATGATCTGCCAAAAGCAGATCTTTACATAATTGGAAATGCTATGTCTCGAGGAAATGAGTCTGTTGAACATATCTTAGAAAACAACCTCCCATTTAAATCAGGGCCAGACATTCTTGGCGAAATGCTGACAAAAAAAAATGTCATTTCAATTTCTGGAACACATGGCAAAACAACAACCTCTTATATGCTGTGCCATATTTTTTTAAAACAGGATAGAGATATTGGATATTTGGTTGGTGGAGTTTCAAGCTCTACAGGTAAATCAGCTTGTCTAGGAAGTGATAATGTATTTATAGTCGAAGCAGATGAATATGATTCTGCTTTTTTTGATAAAAGATCAAAGTTCATTCACTACAAAACAAATACATTAATAATTAACAATATAGAATTTGATCATGCTGATATATTTAGGGATCTTGATGATATAAAAAAACAATTTCATCATCTCATAAAAACAATACCAGGGTCTGGAAATATTATCTATTATGGAGATGATAAGAATTCATATGATGTAGTCAGACAAGGAGTATGGTCAAAAACAATTTCTATTAATAAAGGCGATCACCATTTAGATTTTCAAAATAGATTATTAACAATTGATGAAAAAGAATATTCTTAAAAGACCTTCCATTGATTGGAGAGCATAATCTTAAAAATTATTGTTCTGCAATTCTTGCCGCAAATGTAAATGGTATATCTATAGAAGATTCAATTGAGAGTCTACTTGATTTTAATGGAGTTAAACGCAGATTAGAAAATAAAGGATCATATTCAGGCGTAAGTATCTATGATGATTTTGCCCATCATCCAACAGCAATTAGAATGACAGCTGACGCACTATCTTCACAACATTCAGAGTCAAAAATTTTAGGCATAATAGAATTAGGGTCTAATACTATGTCAGGAGGGTTTCATGGTGATGAATTATTCAATGCTCCTGGCACCCTCGCAAAGACTATTTGGATAGATCATAAAAGTATTTTGGGGGAAGAGATAGATGAACGATTAGTTTTTAATTCAATTGACTCATCTTTAATTTTTATCAAAGAGAATATTTGTGATTATGATATTATTTTAATAATGACAAACAAAGACAGCTCTTTGATATATAACCCAATTATTAAACACCTTGAAAAAATCTAACGTACCTATATTCCCATTAAAAATTGTTGCATTGCCTGGAAGCATTCAGTCATTACAAATTTTTGAGCCCAGATATGTAAGCATGGTTAAGAACTCTCTAAAAGATGATTCTGGTTTTGTTATTGCTTTTTTTGAAGAAGAAAACTCAGAGAGTAGCGTTGCTATCTCTAAGAAAGGTACTTACGTAAGAATAATAGATTTCAATAATTTACCAAATGGATTGCTAGGCATAACCGTTAAAGCTGAGGATAAAGTTTCAATTAAGAACATATGTCAGCTTGAGGATGGTTTAAATATTGGTGAGGTTGAGCCAATGATTGATCCTGAAGTTGATGATCAGGCAATACTTGCTGAGTATCCAGAATTTGTAAATATTCTAACTCAAATTATGAAGCATCCAAAAGTAAGTGAGATGCCTATCAATGTTAATTTTAATTCTGCCGATTCAATTGCCTATCACCTTGGCGGCCTAATACCATTAACTCCTGAAGAAAAGCAAAGCCTACTTGATGCATTTGATGCATCACAGAGATTTATAATCCTATCAAAGTGTATAGAAAAGATGAAAAGCACATAATTTAATTTTATTTAAACTCGATTTCTTTAACGCCAGATTTTTTTCTCAACCAGTTGATGCCTCTTCTAACAGTTTTAATTGAAATGATTCTTCTCTCTAAATTTTGCTTGCCAGGATAGTCGCTCATAACCAATCCTATCAAAATCATTAGAATGCCTTGACCGGGGAGAACTAATGCAAGGATCCCAAGAATTATAAATATGTAACCAATTAAGTTCTTTGTAATCATATAAAATAACCACAACACGATAGAACTTTCTTTAAGTTTGGAAACTCTTTGATTATTTGTGAAGTAATCCTGAGGTATTTTTGCTGCAAAGTATTTAATTCCAAATATACTCATGAAGAAAATACAGAAGGAAAAAACACCCAGATATAAAAGTATATAACTATTTTTTTCTAGCCATTCATATATAAAACTTAGGCCATAAATTTCCATATTTACTTATCTTTTTGCTTTAATATAATTTAGTATATCTTAAGCACCTAAAAATTAAATATATCGAATTTTGTCACAAGAAAAAATTAAAGAAATTTGTCTCAAATCATTAGAAGATAGCAAAGCAGAAGATATTCTTTCACTTGATATTGAGGGCATATCCTCTTTCGCTGATACGATAATTATAGCGACAGCGACTTCAAACAGGCATGCAAAATCAATTTCTGAAAAATTGATTGAAGAGGTCAAAACTAACAATCTAGAAATTATTGGCAATGAAGGTACTGCTGACTCAGGCTGGATTCTTGTAGATTGTGGATCAGTTGTTATCAATCTTATGAAATCAGAAACAAGAGAATTTTATGATTTAGAAGGATTATGGGGTGAAAATACATTACTTCCAGTAAGCTCTTAGATGCTTCTTAACTTTATCAGTGTAACCAACAAGCTATCTAAATGGGAAAGTGAAGGAGTTAATTACTACTCTAAACAATTACCAAATTATGTTTCACTAAATTTTGAGGATATTAAAAGCCAACAACATCCAAAACGATCTGTCGATGAAGTAGTATCGCTTGAATCAAAATCTATTTTATCCAAACTTAAAGATAGCGAATTCACAATTTCATTTGATATTAAAGGTGAGTCTGTAAGCAGTGAAAAGTTTAGTCAAATCATGAGGTCATGCATTGAAAATAATAAAAAAGCTAATTTTATAATTGGGGGCTCATTCGGGCTTTCAGATGAGATATTAAATTCATCTAATAAGATAATTTCAATCTCTGAAATGACTTTTCCGCATAGATTATTCAAAATAATCTTAATGGAACAAATATATAGAGCATTCTCAATTCTTAATAATTCTCCATATCACAAATGATAGATATCGAAGATAGATTTATTGAGAAAAGAATATTTAAAAGTAGATTAATACTTATTTATTTATTCTTTGCATTACTCTTTGCCTTACTTATATATAGAACATATTCTTTACAAGTTTATCAGCTTTTCAAGCTATGAGCTTGCTTCAATAGAAAATAAAACAAAGACCGTTTTGGTTCAGCCAACCAGGGGCATTATCTATGATCGTAATGGCAATATATTGATAAATAACGTTCCAAGTTATGACTTAATTATTCAACCTTCACAAATAACAGATATTCAAGCCTATTTAGATAGATTGGGTTCAATAATCTCAATTTCAAATAGAGATAGAGAATATGTATATGAACAATACCCAATTAAATCATCATATAACAGAGAGCTAACAGTTAAGAGGGGGCTTAGTAATGAAGAAATAGCTAGGTTTGAAGTTAGAAATTATCTTTTTCCTGAAGCCATTATAGATGAAAGATATAGTCGAGAGAGTCAATATCCAGATCTATTCTCTCATGTGCTTGGTTATGTTGGAGGAATCCAAAATGATAGGCTCGAAGATGTACTTAATTCGCAGAATAAAAGCCTTGGTGAGACCACTTTCAAATATGCTAATGGCTATCTAGTTGGTAAAACCGGCATCGAGAGCATCTATGATAATGAGTTAAGAGGCACTTTTGGAGAAAAGGTTTATGAAGTTGATGCAAGAGGTAAATTTCTTAAACAAATTGACCTAATTGATCCTATAAAAGGAAAGGACTTGGTGACATCTTTAGACCTAGATGCTCAAAAAACTGCTTACGAAGCAATGAAAGGAAGAAGAGGCGCAGTAGTAGTCGTAGAAATTGAATCTGGATCAATAATAACTTACTTAAGCTCTCCATCTTTTTCAATCAATGAAATCTCAAATGGAATTTCGAATTCAAATTTTCAGAAATTAGTGGATGATAAAAATAAACCTTTTTTTGATAGAGCCTCACAAGGAAGATATTCTCCAGCTTCAACAATCAAACCAGCTATAGGACTTTATGGATTAGAAAATAAAATAATTGACTGGGATTATAAAATTCAAGATCCTGGATATTTTATTCTTCCGGAAGATCAAAGAGTTTATAGAGGATGGAAAGATGGTGGACATGGTGAAATTAATTTAGAAAGCGCAATAATTGAGAGCTCAAATACTTTCTTTTTTTCTTTAGCATATGAATCAGAGATAGATGATTTAATTCAACATCTAGCTAATTTTGGGTTTGGAAAAAATGTTTGTTTAGATTGTTTTAATCCAGACAAAGGTTTATTGCCAAGTCCAGAATGGAAAATGAATAATCTTAACTTTGGATGGTTCAAGGGTGACTCTGTGAATATGGGGGTTGGCCAAGGCTATCTAAGTGCTACTCCAATTCAGCTTGCATTTTACGGCGCTTTTCTAAGCAATAAAGGATCTCTTGAAAAGCTTTCAATATTGGATATATACAGCAATAAAGATTTTTTAGAGTTGCCTTCAAATAATATTTCTGAAGAAGACTGGAATAGGCTTCATGATAGTATGATTGGAGTAATAGAGAGCCCCAAGGGAACTGCAAAGAGGCTAAAGAACCTAAAACCATATACGATTGCTGCAAAATCAGGGACCGTAGAATTAGTAAGTCTAGATAGTAAAGAGGATTATGAGTTGGTAAGGCAAGATATTAATAAAAGAGATCATGCAATAATGGTGGCGTTTGGGCCAATGCCAAATCCAAAATATGCTGTAAGTGTAGTTATTGAGAACGCAGAAAGCGGAGGATCAGTTGCTGGACCGGTCGCAGTAAAAGTACTTAACTCATTAATAGATAAATGAAGCAGCTTTCTTTTAAAAGATTTACTGTTTACTTTGATCAGTACCTATTTATTTCCATAACATTGCTGTCAGTTATGGGTTTATTTTTTCTTTATAGCGCCTCTCAAGGTGATTTAAATGTTGTAATTAAGCAAGCAGTATTTGTTGGATTTGGTTTATGTCTCATGTTTGCTCTAAGTCAGCCAGACCCTGATATATATAAAATTCTTTCGTTAATTTTCTTAATAATTTCTTTGCTGCTAGTTGTAATAACGATCCTATTTGCAAAAGAAATTAATGGTGCAAAAAGATGGCTTGATCTCGGGGTATTTACCCTTCAGCCATCTGAACTAGTGAAAATTGCTCTTCCATTATATTTAGCATCATATCTTTTTGAGAAACCAATACCTATTGATTTAAAGAATACTTTTAAAAGTATAGCGATAATAGCAACATGTTTTTTATTAATTGCTAAGCAACCAGATCTAGGAACAAGCTTAGTTGTTTCTATGGCAGGAATTTATATTTTGTTTTTTGCTGGCTTAAGTTGGAAGTTTATTGGATCTTCTTTTTTGATTTTCATAATTTCACTTCCTTTTTTATGGAATAATTTTCTACAACCATTTCAACAACAAAGGATTCAGACATTGCTTGATCCTGGGGCTGATCCTTATGGCAGCGGTTGGAATATAACACAATCTAAAATCGCAATAGGATCTGGAGGTATTTCAGGAAAAGGCTACACTGATGGATCTCAATCGCATTTAGATTTCCTTCCTGAAACAGAAACTGATTTCATATTTGCTGTAATCGCCGAAGAGTTTGGGTTTATAGGTATATGCGTTTTGCTATCAATCTACTTTTTTATTTTATTAAGGTGCCTTTACTTGGCTTTTAATGCTAGAGATAGATTTTGCAGATTAACCATTGGAGGCCTAAGTTTAATATTTGCCTCAACTCTTTTTATTAATCTTGCTATGGTAACTGGACTAATTCCAGTTGTGGGCATGCCACTTCCATTAATTAGTAAAGGTGGATCATCGCTATTATCATTCTATATTGCTTTTGGCA
Organism: Gammaproteobacteria bacterium; assembly: GCA_038141865.1. Classification (GTDB taxonomy): domain Bacteria; phylum Pseudomonadota; class Gammaproteobacteria; order Magnimaribacterales; family D2472; genus CAJQGY01. Next base: position 49,917 of record JAYQIX010000006.1, read on the forward strand.
TTATAATATCCATGGCATCACATAAAAAATTAATGCAAAGATGAACAGACTATACTTATTAATTACTATTCTTTTTTCAGCTGGTAGCTTTGCAGATTATTTAAATCATCCTGATATAGAAGATCTTATTGAAGAGCTTGTTAACATTCATAATTTTGATGAAAGCTATGTCTTAGAAGTAATTTCTGATGCTGAAAAGAAACAAAAAATACTCGACGATATCTCAAGCCCTGCTGAATTTACCCTTACATGGGATAGGTATAAAGCAATATTCATTGAAGACAAAAGAATAACCAACGGCAAAAGTTTTATCAAAGATAACCTTAAAACACTTCAAAAGGCTGAGGATGAATTTGGAGTTCCAAAAGAGATAATCACTGCAATTATTGGAGTAGAGACTAGATATGGCAAAATTCAAGGATCTCATAGGGTTATTGATAGCCTTTTTACTTTAGGCCTCGACTACCCCAGGCGTTCTAAATTTTTCAGGAGTGAATTGATCAATTTTTTCCTTTTAACCAGAGAAAATAATCTTGATATTCTGCAAATTAAAGGATCATATGCAGGTGCTATGGGCTATGGTCAGTTCATTTCATCAAGTTACAGATCATATGCTATTGACTATGACAATGACGGGATTGCTGATTTATTCAATTCAGTTGATGACGCAATCGGAAGTGTTGCAAACTACCTTGTAAAAAGAGGAGGTTGGAAAAGAGATGGCAATATAATCCAAAAAGTTAAATTAAATAATCCTAGGCTTACTTACTCTCCTAACTCTGCTTCTAATAAATTCATTCCTCTGATGTTTTCTGAGGGCTTAGACGAATATTATATTATAAAGAAAGGAGACACCTTATCTGATATAGCTCTTAAAAATAATATATCTATTAAAGAATTAGCAAAATTGAATAATATAAAAAACCAAAATGACATTTATTCTGGTCAAAAAATCTTAGTAAGAAATAAAAAAGATTTATATTTTATTGGAGATGACAATTTTATCGCAATAACAAAATATAATATAAGTCACTTTTATGCAATGGCAGTGTATTATCTATCTGAAGAGTTAAAAATATGAAAAATTTCTTAATAACAGTTCTACTTTCTTTTTCTATTGTTGCTGAATCTCAAAGCTTCGTTCCAAATTCTCCTCCATTAAATGTGAAGAGCTATATTTTGCTTGAGCCTAATACAGGAACTGTAATTGCTGAATTTAATTCCGATGATGCTATTGAGCCAGCAAGCATGACAAAAATAATGACCAGTTATGTGGTTGCTGATCAAATTGATAATGGCCTTATTTCGCTTGATGACGAGGTTTTAATTAGCGAAAAAGCATGGAGAATGCAAGGTTCAAAAACTTTTATAGAAGCTGGTAAAAAAGTAAAAGTTTCTGATTTATTAAAAGGTATTATGATTCAGTCAGGGAATGATGCCTCTGTTGCAATTGCCGAGTATGCTGGAGGAACTGAAGATGGTTTCGTAGATTTGATGAATGCCTATGCAGAGTCTCTTGGTATGAAAAACACATCATTTAAAAACTCAACAGGACTTCCAGACTCTGATCACTACTCTTCAGCCAAAGATTTAGCAAACTTAACCTCAAACTATATCAATAAATTCCCAGATGAATATGCACTATACAAAGAAAAACAATTTACATTCAATAATATAAAGCAGCTTAATAGAAATAAATTGCTATGGAGAGATGAATCTGCTGATGGTGTAAAAACTGGCCATACCAGCTCAGCTGGATATTGTTTAGTTGGCTCAGCTCAAAGAGGCGGAATGCGACTAATTACGGTTGTAGCCGGAAGCAAATCAGATAAGGATAGATTCTCTGATACCCAAAGATTGCTAGAATATGGATTCAGATTTTTTGCAACTCAAAAGGTCTTATCTGCAGACCAAGAGCTAAAAGAAATATCAATATGGGGAGGCTTGGCAGATACTTTAAAGATAGGAGTTAATAGAGATATTTCTTTAACTTTGCCCAGGACTAGCTTTAAAGATTTAAAAATAAATTATAAACACAAGAATAACTTACAAGCACCAATAAAAATGGGTGATGAGGTAGGGGGGAAATAGAAATAGTTAGTAATGGGGAGATTGTCTATACTGAAAAACTTGAAGCACTTGAAAGCATTGAATCAAAAGGCTTTTTTGGAAGAATTTGGTCTAAATTTGTTTTATGGATAATGAGTCTCTTTGGATTTGGAGATAATGAATCAAGTTAAAGCAGTCTTTCAGGGTGACTTTGATCTACTAGAAAACATAAAAATCTCACCTCTCAGCAGGGGTTATACATTCTCAGATGGCATATATGAAGTAGTGCCATTTCATAATAATATTCCAATTGCGTTTGATGAGCACATCATAAGATTTAAGAAAAGTGCAGATGCTATGAATATTGTATTCGATGAGACAAAAGTTATTGATGAAATGTCTCAATTGATAGATATGTGTGATGGAAACAATGGATATGTTTACTATCAGATCTCAAGAGGGATAGATGAAATAAGGAGCCATATTCATAACTCAAATTTAGAACCTGAGTACTTTGGATACTCTTTAAATTATGATTTTGAAGATAAGAAATTTAAGGTTTTGCTTTGTGAAGATATTAGGTGGGGCAGATGCGACATTAAATCAACTTCTTTATTAGCAAATACCCTGATGATGAATAATGCCGCATTAAAAGGCTGTAATGAAATTATTATGCACAAAGATGGCATTATCACAGAAGCAGGCGCATCAAATGTTTTTTTTATAATAGATAATGCTGTTTGCACACCAAGTCTAAATAATAATATTTTGCCTGGTATAACAAGAGACATGTCTATAAAGATTTTTAGAAAAAATAATATTAACGTCTTTGAAGATAATTTTTCTATTGAACAACTGTTGTCCGCATCAAAAGTCTGGTTAACAAGTTCTACAAAGGGAATGGCAGAGGTTACGGATGTTTATTCAGAAAATCATAGCATTGAAAGTGAAAACACTTTGTTCAATAAATGTGAGGATATTTTTAGAACAGCCTTCTTTAACGACTAGAAAGCTCAAGAACAAGGTCGCTTAGCCTTTCCCAAAAATTTGTTTTGTTAATTCCTTTATTAGATAAATCCAATTCAAATATTTTTTTTTGAAATCCAATTAATCTTTTTAACTTAAATGATTGCATTAGTTTTTTATAATCTGAGACTTTATTGCTCCAAACTCCAAGTTTCAAAAGAGCTGCATCTGGTCTCGAAGATTGCAAAGCAGCAACTGCATTGTTAATTATTTTTCCTATTACCCAAACAAGCAGAGCAGCATAATGATCATCATGCTCTTTAATAGATTGAATAATTCTTAAAGCTTCACTTGGATTCCTTTTTAAGATCATATCCTCGAGTTCAAATGGGACAAATTCAGCATTATCGTTAACATAATCAATTTGTATATCATGATTGTTGATACTAATGAGCTTTAAAAGATTTACTTCATTTTGTTGTGCAACAAGATTGCCCGAATTTAGAGCAGATATTCTCTCAATGGCTTCTGGTCTTTTTTTATCATCTAAAAAATTTAGTTGTTTCTTTAACCAAATCTTCTCTTCAAAAGATTTTAGTTTTTGGCAGTCAATAATTAAGCCTACTTCGTCAATAGCTTTGAACCACTTTAATCTTTTATTAATCTTATCCAAACGAGAGTCAATAATTATTGCAATGTTTTCCATTGAGTTTATATTTGGAATCTCAATTAGTGATTGAATATAGTTATCGATTTTTCCCTTAGTGTGAGAAATCTCTATGAGGATCTTTGAGCCAAACAAAGAACCTCCAGCATTTTCTAGGATTATTTGATGGATTTTATCTATCTCACTCTCTTGAATAATCCTTTTTTCTTCAAAGCCCTGATGTTGTTTTAAATAACTTTTGATCTCATCTCTTGCATTATTTTTAAGAGCAATTTCTTGTCCAAATATAAAAAATATATTTATACCCTTATCAATATATTTCGAATATGAGCTCCCGTCACAAATCAATTAGATTTACCTCAAGAATTATTTGCTGAATGAGCTCATCTTCCATTTCATTTCTGAGCATTGAAAGCATTTCATTTTGCGCCAAAGGATTTAATTCATTTGATTTATATCTTTTTAAAATCATGAATTGTTTTGTTTTCTCTTCATTGTTTCTTTCAATATTTATTATTAAAACTAACTTAAGCTCTGTTTCAAGAGATCGCAGAGCATTTCCTCCATAAACATTATATTTTTCAAATTTATATTCTCTAATATGAACTTTGCTAGTTGCAATATTATCGAATTTATTTATGTTAAAGATTTTATCTTTAAATTCATTTGGGAGGTTGTTATCAGCAGAGAACTCTATAGCTGAAGAATAGTTTAATGGAGAAAAACCACAGCCATACACTGAGAGCACTAAAATTAAAATAGCAAAGGATTTTTTCATTTTTGAAAGCATGATTAGTAATTTATTTTATAACACAAAATTAATAATTTTTTCTTTAATATAAATTACCTTTCTGATTTCTTTTCCTTCAATATTATTTCTTATATTCTCAATAGATTTTGCAGCTTCTTCAATTTCTTTCTGATCAAGACCTTTGTCTAGACTTATTTTTCCTCTTACTTTTCCATTTATTTGAACTACTAGCTGAAAGCTTGAAGCTTCCATTAGTTTGGAATCAAATTTAGGCCAGGATGAGTCAATATTTTCATTTAATATATTTTGAGCAAAGCCTTGCCAGAGATATTCTGAAATATGTGGAGCAATTGGATGAATTGCTTTAAGAATGAATATTATTGTTTCATTTAAGCAAAATACCTCTTCTTCAGTTGCTGAATCTTCTTTGAAGTTATCAGGTATAGCATTAAATAATTCCATGATTGCTGCGATTACAGTATTGAAAGAATATCTTGAGTCATAATCATTCTGTATTTTTTGCAGGGTGCTATGCGATTTTTGTCTTAGATTTTTACCTTCATCACTAATAGAGGAGGGTTCTTGTATGCTCTCAAGTTTCCGTCCATCAACTAATTTCCAAAGTTTCTTTAAAAACCTAAATGAGCCCTCAACCGATGACTCTGACCATTCAAGGCTTTGTTCAGGTGGAGAGGTAAACATCATGTAAAGCCTCACTGTGTCAGCCCCATATTTGTCTATGTAAGCTTGAGGATCAACAGTATTTCCTTTTGATTTTGACATTTTTGCACCGTCTTTAAGTACCATTCCTTGTGTAAGGAGTTTTTTAAACGGCTCATCGCCATCCACCATATCAAGATCTCTTAAAGCCTTATGAAAGAACCTTGAATAGAGTAAATGCAATATTGCATGCTCAATACCTCCAATATAAAGATCGACTGGCAGCCAGTACCTAGAGTTTTCATCAAGCACATCTTTGTCATTATCCGCTGATGGGAATCGTGCGTAATACCATGAAGAATCCATGAAAGTATCAAAAGTATCTGTTTCTCTTTTGTAGCCATCTTTAGAATTAATAAAAGCTTCATTTTGACTTAATGGTATTGGGCCGGAGCCTTCAGGTAATTCTGGTAGCTTTACTGGAAGCTCTGATTCTTCAACTACAGATGCTTCCCCATCTTTATATACAACAGGTATAGGGCAGCCCCAATATCTTTGTCTGCTTATACCCCAGTCTCTTAATCTAAACTGCACAAGCCCCTCTCCAAGCTCTTTGCTTTGCAAATCCTTGATAATTGAGGTTATTGCCTCTTCTGAATGCATTCCATCATACTTATTCGAATCGAATAAGATGCCTTTCTCTAAGCATGGGAGCTCGGTGTTTTCTTTATTTATTACTTGTGTAATTTTTAGATTATATTTTGAAGCAAACTCAAAATCTCTTTGATCGTGTGCAGGCACTCCCATTACAACCCCTGTGCCATAATCAAGCAAAACAAAATTTCCGATCCAAATTGGTACCTTTTTTCCCTGTAAGAGGGTGGATGGCATCTAAACCAGTAGGTATTCCTAATTTCTCAGCTTTTGCCATATCTGCTTCAGCTGCTTTCACCTCTTTGCATTTCTCAAGAAAATTCGATATCTCTATATTTTCTTTAGCCAGATCAATAGCCAGTTTATGCTGAGGTGAGATTGCTAAAAAACTTGCACCAAATATTGTATCTGGTCTAGTCGAAAAAATTGTAAGTTTTTCATTACTATTTTCTAGCTTGAAGTCTATGTGAGCACCCTCTGATTTGCCAATCCAATTTCTTTGCATTGTTTTCACATTTTCCGGCCAATCAAGCTCATCCAAAGATTCTAATAACTCATCAGCATAATCAGTAATTTTAATAAACCACTGATCTATTTCTTTAATCTCAACCTGTGCTCCAGATCTCCATCCTTTGCCATCAATTACCTGCTCATTAGCTAATACCGTCTCATCTACAGGATCCCAATTAACCATAGATTTTTTCTTATAAACAAGACCTTTGTCATAAAACTTTTTGAAGAGTAATTGCTCCCATTTATAATAATCCGAATCACATGTTCTCAGCTCTTTTGACCAATCGTAACCTAAACCAAGAGAGTTTAATTGGCCTTTCATGTATTCAATATTTTGCTTAGTCCATTCTGCTGGACTAACTTTATTAGATATTGCAGCATTTTCTGCAGGTAATCCAAACGCGTCCCAGCCCATTGGTTGAAAGACATTAAAACCTTGCATCTTTTTATATCTAGAAATTACATCTCCTATTGTGTAGTTCCTAACATGACCCATGTGCAGTTTTCCTGAAGGGTATGGAAACATTGAAAGACAATAAAACTTTTCTCTTTCATCAGACGTAGACTTAAATCTATTTTCGTCATTCCAAAGTTTTTGGATAGTGCTCTCTATCTCAGATGGATTGTATTCACTCATAATTATTTGGTAAAAATTCTTTTTCTAAATAGTTAATTGTGTGTTTATTTTTAATAAAAGTTTCATCATGCAAAACGTCCTGATGAAGTGAATGGTTCGTCTTAATGCCTTGAATAAAGAATTCATCTAATGCACTTAGCATTCTTTTGATTGCTGATTCTCTTGTATTAGCAAGAGTTATAACTTTTGATAAAAGTGAGTCGTAATATGGCGGAACTGTATAACCACCATATATATGAGAGTCATACCTTACTCCAAAGCCTCCCGGAATATGCATTTTGGTAATTAGTCCTGGAGATGGCTGAAAGGTTATTGGATCTTCAGCATTTATCCTGCACTCAATAGCATGACCTTTAAAATCTATCTCGTCTTGATTAAGCTCAATATCCATTCCCAAAGCAATTCTAAGTTGTGCTTTAACAAGATCATATCCAGTAATCATTTCAGTAACAGGATGCTCAACCTGGATTCTTGTATTCATTTCTATAAAATAAAACTCATTATTCTCATATAAGAACTCAATAGTTCCAACACCTTCATATTTAATTTTTTTACATAGGCTGATTGATGCATCTAAAGTCTTCTGTAAGGAGATTTCGTCAATATCAAGAGCCGGTGCTTCTTCTATAATTTTCTGATGTTTTCTTTGCATACTGCAATCACGAGTCCCTAAATGTATGGCTCCGCCTTTTCCATCGCCAACTACTTGCACTTCAACATGCCTTGGATTTTCAATAAATTTTTCAATATAAACTGTGCCATTTCCAAATGCACTCAGTGCTTCTTGAATAGTCACTTCGAGAGAGTTGAGCAAGTCTGATTCTTCTCTAACCATTCTCATGCCTCTGCCCCCTCCACCAGCAGTTGCTTTTATCATTATTGGATATCCAATGTTTCCTACAATTTCTTTAATTTTTTCATCTGAATCAGGAAGCTCCCCTTTATAACCTGGAACAATTTGAATACCTGCCTCTTCTGCTAAAGTCTTTGCAGTAATTTTATCTCCCATTTTCCTGATAATTTCAGAGCTAGGACCAATAAATTTAAAACCACTTTTTTCACACATCTCTGCAAAATTTGGATCTTCTGCTAGAAATCCATAGCCAGGATAAATACCATCTACTTCGGTTAATTCGGCTGCGGAAAGAATAGCTGCAGCATTAAGATAGCTTAATGTTGGTGATGCCGGTCCAATGCAAACAGACTCATCAGCAAACTTTAAATGCTTAAGATCTCTATCAGCAGTTGAATAAACCGCAACAGTTTTTATATTTAATTCTTTGCATGCTCGCATTGCACGCAAGGCAATTTCTCCTCTATTAGCTATGAGAACTTTGTATGACATTTTAATCGATGGTTATAATGTGTTGATCAAATTCCACCGGTTGCCCATCTTCAACATTTATAGAAGTAATTTTTCCGCTGAATTCTGACTTAATTTCATTCATCATCTTCATAGCTTCTATAATGCAAAGCACATCTCCAACTTCGACAGTATCACCCACTCTTATGAATGGATCTTTATCAGGCCCTGGCTTTCTATAAAATGTTCCAACTATCGGAGATCTTACTAAGTTGCCAGATACAGTCTCATCAACCTTCTCAGTTGATTCAATTATTGGTTGCGGTACTGCTACTTGCTGAACTGAAGGGGTGTTTGGAATAATGTTTTGACTACCACCTCTTGTGATTCGAACAGACTCATCACCCTGACCAACCTCTATTTCAGTTAGATCAGACTCTTGTAACATTTCAATTAATTTTTTTATTTTTCTTATATCCATAATATTTACTTAAATTTTAAAATTGAATCTAGGAGAGCATATTCATAACCTGAAGCACCTAATCCGCATATTACTCCTGTTGCTATATCAGAAAAATATGAGTGATGCCTAAACTCCTCTCTGCCAAAAATATTAGATATATGCACTTCATAAAAAGGAACATTTACAGCGAGCAGAGCATCTCGTAATGCAATGCTTGTGTGTGTGAATGCACCTGGATTTATAATAATTGCATCATAAGACTCTGAAATGCATGTCTGAATTTTATCAACAAGTTCATGCTCAGCGTTGCTTTGGAAAAAATCAACACTGCATTCATGCATCTTGGCAAGATCTAATAAATTATTCTCTATCTTCTCAAGATTAACATCACCATAGTGATTATTTTCTCTTGCTCCAAGAAGATTTAAATTTGGTCCATTAATAACTAATAATTTCATGTTGTAGGATTTTAGCTGAATTTAAAAGATTTTAAAAGATTTTAAAAGATTATTTGAGATATTTTTTGAGACTGGAGCGGATAACAGAAGCCTGAGTCTGAACAACCTTGAAAGTATATCAATAAATTATTGAGATTCTCAACTTTAGCAGTACTTATAAATAGTTTTCCTCTAAGTATTTGAGTTTTTCCAAAAAACTCATCTTCGTAGGTAGTTTCATTCGAATTAATAATTAAATATTCTAACTCATTATCACCATTTACAATTTTTACTGAATTTTTATAAAGATAATATCCATTATTAATTTGCCAATTAATATACAAAAGATCGTTATCAATATAGCCCGAAGTAACAAAAGCATCAGAGGGTTTTAATATGTCACTTTTTTCGTCAAAAAGATTTTGAGCATTTAAAGAAATGGGTGCGACTAGTAAAAGGATGGATAATTTAAGTAACTTATACATTACAAAATGATAAACTCTGAAATATGGAAATGAAAGATAACACACTCCATTAATGTTTAAAAAATTTCTATTAAATATTTTCTTCAACATCCCTGATTTTATTTTTAAATTTTTTGGAATGTTTAATAGCATAGTTTATAGAGGCCACGCATTAGATGATCAAACAAAGTTTTTTTTAAAATTAATACCTATTAAGAACTTGAAAGATGAGGATGAGAGCAAAATCAAATCCATCAGACAAGCCTATGAAAACAGATCAAGCTTTATAAATACTGCTGCAAATCCCATTCAAGATGTTAGCTATAGTGACATTGAATTAATGGATGAACTAATTTTAAGAAAGTATTCACCTAGAAAAAAACATACCAAAAAATCAATTCTTTATTTCCATGGAGGGGGTTATGCATTCGGAAGTATAAATACCCATCATAATATTGTTCAATACTATTCATCCTATTTGGGAGCAGATATTTATTCATTAAATTACTCGCTTTCACCAGAAAATAAATATCCTAAAGCGTTAAATGAAGCTGTTACAGCATACTCATGGATGCTAGATAATGTGTCTAATGAAATAAGTGTATGTGGAGATAGTGCAGGAGGTCATTTAGCTGCATCTTTAACAAACAAGCTAATAAAAGAATCCCTCACCCTTCCTTGCAGTCAATTATTAATATATCCAATGATAAGCCCTAAATGTAATTTTAATTCGTATGAAGATTTATCTTCTGGATTTTTCTTAACAGCATCTAATATGAGATGGATATGGAAAAAATTTGTCGACAATAAGATCAGTTTTGAGGACCCATCTTGTGATTTGCTAAAAACAAATTCAATATCAACTGAGTTTCCAGAGACATTAATTATTACTGCTGGATTTGATGTTTTGTGTGATGAAGCAGAAAAATATGCCTACCTATTACATGAAAAAAGTATTAATATTCGTCAATTACATTATCCATCGCTTATTCATGGGTTCGCATCCATGAGTAGATTGCGTAAAGCAAAATTAGCTGTAGATAATTTTTTGGATGACTATAAAAAAATATTATGAGTGAAATTTTAAAAGTAAGAGACTTGAGTATAAGTTTTGCTGTCCGCGATGATTCTTTTCTTGCTGTTGATAATATTAGTTTTGATATTCAGAGAAATCAGACTATGGCATTAGTTGGAGAGTCTGGGTCTGGAAAATCCGTTACTGCAATGTCCATATTGCAACTTTTACCAAGACCGCAAGCATCTTACTCTAATAATTCCTCCATCCTTTTTGATGGCAAAGAGGTTATAGATGCTCCAGCAAAAGAGCTAATTAAAATCAGAGGCAACATTATTTCTATGGTTTTCCAGGAGCCAATGACGTCTCTTAATCCATATCACAGAGTTGGAGATCAGATAACAGAATCTATTATTCTTCATTCAAAAAAATCAAAAGCAGATGCTAACAAAGAAGCCAAAAAATTAATGACTTTGGTAGAAATAGATGATGTCGATAGAAGATTTTCTGCATACCCGCATGAATTATCAGGCGGACAGAGACAGCGCATCATGATTGCTATGGCATTAGTTAATGAGCCTGATCTTCTTATTGCGGATGAGCCCACAACCGCATTAGATGTAACAATACAAGCTCAAATATTAGATTTAATGACAAAGTTACAGAAAGAGCTTGGAATGTCGATACTCTTTATAACTCATGATTTAGGCCTAGTTGAAAAATTCTCAGACCAAGTGTGTGTAATGAAAGATGGCAAAATTGTAGAAAAAGGTAACACCCTTGAGGTCTTCAAAGATCCTCAACATGATTACACTAAAAAGCTTTTAGATGCTGAACCTCAGCCTAAGGATAAATTTTCTTCAAATGATAGTGTTTTGCTGGATATAAAGAATCTAAATGTTTTTTATAATATTCCATCATCAAATCCATTTAAAAAAGATAGGTTTCATGCTGTGAAAGATATATCTTTTTCTATAAAAGCAAATTCTACAATTGGCTTAGTAGGCGAATCTGGTTCAGGCAAATCTACTCTTGGAAGAGCAATTGCAAACCTCATCCCTTTTGATGGCAGCATCATATACGACGGGAAAGATATAAGTATAAATTCAGCACAAGAATCTAAAAACCTTAAAAAAGATATTCAAATAGTATTTCAAGATCCATATGGATCACTATCACCAAGAATGACTATCGGAGAGATTGTAGGAGAGGGCTTGGGAGTTCATTTTTCTTATTCAAAAGAAGAAAAAAATCAAAGGATCGACAAGGTATTAAATGATGTAGGAATTAATCCATCACAGAAGTCTAAATACCCTCATGAATTTTCAGGAGGTCAAAGGCAAAGAATTGCTATAGCAAGATCATTGATTATGAGTCCAGCATTTATGATACTTGACGAGCCTACATCTGCCCTAGATAGATCAATTCAAATTCAAGTAATTAAACTTCTAAAAGATTTGCAAGATGAATACTCTCTAACATATTTATTTATTAGTCATGATTTAAAAGTTATAAGATCCATGTCTGATGAAATTTTTGTTATGAAACAAGGAAGAATTGTAGAAGCAGGTTCGGCTAGTGAGGTTTTTGATAATCCTAAAGAGGAATATACAAGAAAACTTTTAAACGCAGCATTAAGTTATGCATCAGGTTAATTAAAAAAATGAATAGAAAATACTCTAAAGATTTAGTAGATGGCCCTAATCAATCTGCATCGAGATCAATGTTAAGAGGCGTAGGCTTTACTTCTGAAGATTTTAAAAAACCTCTTGTAGGAATAGCATCGACAGGTGCAAAAGTAACGCCATGCAATATGCATATTAATGAATTAGCTGAAGTTGTTGAGTCATCAATTAATAACAATAATGGGAAGGGTGTTCTTTTTAACACCATAACTGTTTCAGATGGAATATCCATGGGAACTCAGGGAATGAAATATTCTTTGGTCTCAAGAGAAGTTATTGCTGATTCTATAGAAACTGTAGTTGGCTGCCTTGGTTATGACGGAGTAATATCTATTGGAGGATGCGATAAAAATATGCCTGGTTGCATTATTGGCATGGCAAGACTAAATCGTCCATCAATATTTGTATATGGGGGATCAATCAAACCCAGTGAAGAAAATACAGATTATGTAACGGTTTGTGAAAAAACTGGCGAGTTTTCAAAAGGCGACCTTCCTGAACAAGAGCTAATTCACGTAGAAAAAATTTCAGTCAAAGGTCCTGGGTCATGTGGAGGTATGTATACAGCTAATACTATGGCCTCTGCAATTGAGGCTCTTGGAATGAGTCTCCCGGGTAGTAGTAGTCAAGATGCTGTTTCTAATGATAAGAAAAAAGATTGCGATGATGCTGGGAAAGCGGTTATGCACCTTTTAGAAAAAGATATTAAACCATCAGATATTATGACTAAATCAGCGTTTGAAAATGCTATCGCTATAGTTATTGCATTAGGTGGTTCGACTAACGCAGTCCTTCATATTATTGCTATGGCTGATGCAATTGGAGTCAAAATTACATTAGATGATTTCACGAGAATAGGTAAAAAAACTCCAGTTTTAGCTGATTTAAAACCGTTTGGAAAACATTTTATGTCTGAGTTGAATGCATCAGGAGGAATACAGCCTTTAATGAAAACTATGTTAGAGAAGGGGTTGCTTAATGGGAATTGTCTCACAGTAACGGGAAAGACTTTAGCTGAAAACCTTAAAGATATAAAACCATATAAAGATAACGAAATAATAAGATCTTTTGATAAGCCTATTAAAGAAAACAGCCATCTGAGAATCTTATATGGAAATCTAGCAAAAGAGGGAGCGGTTGCAAAAATTACTGGCAAAGAGGGCACTTCATTTACTGGTAGAGCAAGAGTTTTTAACTCCGAAGAAGATGGGGTGGCAGCAATCCTATCAAAGAAAATAACAGCTGGTGATGTTGTCGTTATTAGATATGAAGGACCAAAAGGTGGGCCTGGTATGAGAGAAATGCTGAAGCCAACCTCTGCAATTATGGGGCAAGGCTTAGGTGATAAAGTTGCTTTTATAACAGATGGAAGATTTTCTGGAGGAACTCATGGTTTTGTTGTTGGTCACATAACTCCAGAGGCAGCTGATGGTGGAGTAATAGCTATAATTGAAGATGGAGATGAAATTACTATCGATGCCAATAAAGACGAGTTGAGTCTTAACTTATCCGATGATGAGATAAATGATAGGTTTGCTAAATGGACATGCCCAAAACTTCCTCCCAAAAAGGGTGTTTTGTCTAAGTATGCAAAGAGTGTAAAATCTGCAAGCCTTGGAGCAGTTACAGATTAAATATGTTTGAAAGAAAATACCCATCTACAAGACTTAGACGTTTAAGATCTAGTAAATACCTTAGAGACATAACAGCAGAAAGTAGATTGAGCAAAGATGATCTTATTCAACCCATCTTTATCAAAGACATTAATGGATATGAATCTGTTTCTACTATGCCAGGAATTTCTAGAGTAGGGTTGGATGTTTTACTTGATGAGATTAAAGAAATAGCTGATTTAGGAATAAAATGCGTAGCTATTTTTCCAGTTGTTGATAAAGAGAAAAAAGATGAATTTGGCAAGGAATCATTCAATGAATCTAATTTAGCTTGTTCAGCCATTAAAATTATTAAGAAGAATTTTCCAGAGATAATTATAATTGCTGATGTTGCTCTTGATCCCTATACATCTCATGGTCACGATGGTTTAGTAAAAAACAATTATGTTTTAAATGATGAAACTATTGAAGTTCTTGAAAAACAGGCTTTAGCTCTTGCAAAAGCAGGAGCAGACATACTTGCGCCGTCTGACATGATGGATGGTAGAGTTGGAGCAATAAGAGAAGCCCTTGAAAAAAATAATTTTCAGAATACTGTCATACTTTCTTATGCAGCAAAATTCAGCTCTAATTTTTATGGGCCTTTTAGAGATGCTGTGGGCTCCGCTTCAAATCTTGGAAAAGAATCCAAATCTTCTTATCAAATGCTAACAGCAAATTCTGATGAAGCTCTGCATGAGGTAGCTATGGATATAAATGAGGGTGCTGATATTGTGATGATTAAGCCAGGAATGCCTTATTTAGATGTAATCTCAAAAGTTAAAGAAACATTTAAATTACCTACATTTGCATACCAAGTTAGCGGAGAATATTCAATGATCATGCTAGCCATTGACAATGGCTTGTTAGAAAAAAAAGTTATGCTAGAATCACTTTTAAGCTTTAAACGAGCAGGGGCTGATGCAATTCTTACATATGCAGCCAAAGAAATTTCCAAGGAGTTAAACTAAATGGGCAACGTTAACATAGTAAATCAAGATAATTTTCAAACAGACGTTCTGAATTCTGATAAACCAGTCTTAGTGGACTTTTGGGCAGAATGGTGTGGGCCATGCAAGCAGCTAGCGCCAACAGTCCAAGAAATTGCTAATGAAAATCCCTCACTAACAGTATGTAAAATGGATGTAGATGCTAACAGAGATACCGCTGTTAAATATGGTATCAGATCAATCCCAACCTTAATGCTTTTTAAAGATGGTGAAGCCGTAGGTACTGAAATTGGAGCATTAACAAAACAACAACTACAAGAATTTATTAATCAAGTCCTTTAAAACTTAATTTATTTTGCATCTTTAACAAAAAACACTTATCATTTTTATAGTTCAGATTTTTTAATATCCAAACAACCCAATTTATCAAAACAGTTCATCATTATATTTATAGGGAAATCAAATGAACCTTACTGAAATTAAAGTCAAGCCAATAAGCGAATTGGTTGAAATTGCCACAGAACTTGGTCTAGAGGATGTCGGCCGACTTAAAAAACAAGAAATAATATTTAAAATTTTTAAATTCAAAGCCTCTGAAGGGATTGATATTTATGGCGGAGGAGTTTTAGAAATATTGAATGATGGATTTGGCTTTTTAAGGTCACCAGAAGGTTCTTACTGTGCTGGAGAGGATGATATTTATGTTTCTCCAAGTCAAATTAGAAAATTTAATTTAAGAAAAGGGGACTCAGTAGCAGGAAAAATAAGAACTCCTAAAGACAAGGAAAGATACTTTGCTCTTATTCAAGTTGATACTATTAACGGAGAAGAGCCTAAGAGAACAAAAAATAAAATTCTTTTTGAAAACTTAACACCATTATTTCCCAATGAGAGATTATTTCTTGAGCAAGGAAGCGGTTCAAATGAAGATCTTTCATCTCGTATTATTGATTTAATTGCACCAATTGGAAAAGGCCAAAGGGGATTAATTGTTTCTCCTCCTAAGGCAGGTAAAACTTTAATGCTCCAAAGCATTGCACACTCAATCAAAAGCAATAACCCAGAAGTAGAACTTATAGTTCTACTTATAGATGAGAGACCTGAAGAAGTTACCGAGATGTCCAGAACTGTAAAAGGAGAGGTCGTTGCAAGTACATTTGATGAGCCGCCAACTAGGCATGTTCAGGTTGCAAATATGGTTATTGAAAAAGCTAAACGCCTCGTTGAGCACAAAAAAGATGTTGTAATACTCTTAGACTCAATTACCAGACTCGGAAGAGCATATAACTCAGTTCAACCAGCATCAGGAAAAATCTTAAGTGGAGGCGTAGATTCAAATGCATTAGAGCGCCCTAAAAGATTTTTTGGAGCTGCAAGAAACCTTGAAGAAGGTGGAAGCTTAACTATATTAGCAACCGCATTAGTTGATACTGGCTCCAAGATGGACGAAGTGATTTACGAGGAGTTCAAGGGAACTGGTAATATGGAAATTCATCTTGAAAGAAAAATTGCCGAAAAAAGAATATTCCCTGCAATCAACATTAGACGCTCAGGTACCAGAAGAGAAGATTTACTTACCTCGGATGAAGAGCTACAAAGAATGTGGGTGTTGAGAAAAATATTAGATGAGATGGAGGATGCTCAAGGCATTCAGTTCTTAATTGATAGATTAAAATCATTCAAAACTAATGAAGAATTCTTTACTTCAATGAAGTCAGGTAACGGCAAGAAATCTAGATAATCTTTTTTGCTGCGTCAATCATTGATTTGTCTGAGGCATCATTAGCAACAATTCCATTTATATTTTGAATATCTTTTCCAGCATCAAGAATACGCTGTGAAGACATAACAAAAATTTTTTCTTTAATAATATCTTCGCCTATATTATTCAAAATAAATTCAAGTGTTTTTAAGTTATATATCAAAACCACTTCTTTTTCTTTATTAAATGAGCCTAATTCAACTTTATTGTATGTAAGCTCATAACATTTTATTTCATCAATATTTTTAAGTTCATTTTGGAGATGGCCCCTGGTATTAGTGCCGCAAAAAATTAAGTTTCTGACATTTTTATCAGTATCAAGGTCTTTAGCAAGACCCTCTGAATTAGGGCTTGAAGCAATTATTGGCTTAACATTATGTTTAATCAATTCGGATCCCGTTGCTGGCCCGATAGCATATATCTTTTTTGAAAAAAAAGTTTTTAATTTTTTTTCTGTCACAAGTTGCATGCCAAATATAACAGCCGATCTACTCGTAAAGATTATATTTTTGTACATATCAATGTTTGCTAATAGGTTAGCCCACTTCTCTTGACTAACCTTATCTTGTACCTGTGATATTGAGGTCAGATGTATGTGTCTAATATCTATTTTTTCTTTTAATTCAATCTCTTTAATTGAATTAGATAATGCTAAGGGTCTCGTGTTAACAATCATAAAATAATTGATCTTGCCCCTTCAGAAATAAATTGATCAGCAAGAGTCACTATATTCTTATCAAGCTCAGCTACGCTTGAAATAGAGTTTTTAGCAATTTGTCTTTTACCATCAAGAGATATAACTTTTGCTTGTATTTGAACCTTTTCATCTACCAATGTGCAAAGAATACATATTGGTGAAGTACAAGAGCCATCAAGTTGAGCAACAAAAGATCTTTCAGCATTTGCTAGTATCATGTCAGTCTCAGAATTAACACTCTCTATGACTTTTGTTAGATCATTTTTAACATTTAGACATTGAACGCCGATATACCCTTGTGATGCTGATGGAAGCATTTCTGATATTTTAAATTTGGTGGAATATTCGCAAACTATTTCCAGTCTATTTAATGCAGCCTCAGCAACAATAATGGCATCATAATCTTGAGTAGAAAGTTTTGATAGTCTGGTAGCTATATTTCCTCTTATAGGCTCAACTTTGAGATTTGGATTCATGTTAAGAATCTGAGCAGCTCGTCTTGGGCTAGAAGTTCCAATCTTTGCTCCATCAGGCATGTCTAATAAATCTACATTATTTTTCATAACTAAAATATCTGCATAGCTCTCCCGGGGCAATACAGCATTTATAATAAATTTATTACTAATTTTTGCCGGCACATCTTTAAGACTATGCACAGCACAATCAATTTCATCTTTTAATAGTGCCTCTTCAAGCTTATTAACAAATAGTCCTTTGCCACCAATTTCATGAAGAGGGCCAGTTTTTATATCTCCTTCAGAGACAATAGGAATAATTTCTACATCAACACCTAATTGAGATAGCTTATTACTTACATAATTAGCTTGAAATAAAGCAAGCTCTGATTTCCTTGTTCCTAGTCTTAATTTCATATTTCTAATAGCAGAGCTTTTACATCTCCAAGTTTTTTTTCTTTTAAAATTTTTAACCTACTAGGTACTTCAATTTCAGAGAATTTACTAAACTCTAAATATATTTTACAAGATTTTTTTAATTCATTTTTGGATATAATTTTTTTAAGAATCTTCTCCTCAAGTTGCATATTGAAAGGCGGATCAATAATTATTAGATCAAAATTTGATAAGTCATTTTTTGATATCCAAGAGAATGCATCTATAAAAAATATCTTTGAACAATCTTGAAGCCCTAGCTTTGAGATATTTTTCTTTATATTCAAGTAATGCTTTTTATTTAATTCTATAAAAGTAACTTTATTTGCATTTCTAGAAATTGCTTCAAAGCCAAGAGCTCCGGTACCAGCAAATAGATCAAGGCATTCGAAACCTTGTTTAAAGTCAAAATGTATCCAATTAAATAAAATTTCTCTAAGTTTATTTGAGGTTGGTCTAAGGCTATCATTAAAATCAAAATAAACTTTTTTACCTTTTAAGTTGCCACCAGATATTCTTATACTATTCATGGATTATGTTGTATTGTGTGTGCATAATTAATCATAAATGAGAACTTTTACATAAGTATAATTTAATAATGAGCATTCAAGATGATTTTAGATTGGCAATGAGGAGTTACATATACTCTGTGAGTGTTCTTTCTAATAAAAGCAGGGACGGCATTTGTAATGCTATTACTGTATCTTCGGTTACTTCAATTTCTATGGAGCCACCAAGTTTGCTGGTATGTATTAATAAAGACTCAAAAATTCATGATGAGCTTATAGTAGGGTCAGAGTTTTGTATAAATCTTCTTACAAAAGATCAGCAAGATATTTCTAATGTATGCTCAAGCGAATCAATGCATGATAAGAGGTTTGATGACCCTAATTGGGATGTATCTTTGATTCCATATTTAAAAAACGCTCAAGCAAATATTTTTTGTAAAGTTGATGATCTTATTTCCTATCATACCCATACAATAGTTCTTGCTCATGTTACTAAATCTGTAAATAAAGATAAGATAAATACTTTAACTTATGTGGATGGCTCATATGCGTAATTTTTTTTCTGTTGGGATTGCATGTTTATTTCTGAGTGGGTGCTTATTTGTCCCAGCTGCGGTTACTAATACTGTTATGGGAGCTGTTATTCTTTCAGCCGCAAATGAAACAGCTAATGATAGGGCAGAGTGCGGTGAAAAAAGACCAAGAGTTTTTATTGTTTCTCCCCAAGATGGATTTGTCTCAGAAAAAACTTCTGTAAAAGTTGTTTTTGGTTCAGAAAATGTTCAGATTGTTCCAGCAGGTGCTGTAAATGAAGCTAAGGAAGATAAGTGTTTTGCAGTAGGCCATCATCATCTTTTGGTAGATAACGAGGCCTATCCGACATCTTGGATTCCATTTGATGACAATCATCTTCATTTTGGGCAAGGTCAAACTGAAGCGATAATTGAACTTGAGCCAGGTGCTCATACCTTGCAATTAGTGCTTGGAAATTCAATTCATAATGCAAGTTTTACAATAAATAATTTTGCTGGGCAGGGACCTTTCGTTTCAGAAAAAATAACAATTGAAGTAGTTAGCTCTGAATAATACCTGTTATCACTTTATCTAAATGGAAGTCTAGGTTGCCGCCAATTATGGAGGCGCTTGTTATTGGGCCTTTGGTTTGCTCTGGATCTAATTGATCAACAATAGCAACTTTTCTTAATATCCCAACTAGGCCATGCAACATTGACCATAAAGTTACACATTTATAAGCAATTACTTCTTCTGGATCATTTGAAAGCTTTGAGAAGCTTAATCGCATGTTTTCATATGTGTCATTGGCACAATCTAATAAATCAGGATAATTAGTGAAATCTCCAACAGCTGTCCCGAACATCAAGTCATAAGTATTAGCATGTTCCAAGCCAAAGTTAATATAATTTACACCTTTCTCAACTAACTTTTTCTTAGTAACTTTTTTTGATGTATCTATGTTTGTGGCTTCACTTAATTTTTTGAAACCTTCCATAGCAACAGATGCATACAAAGATTCCTTAGTATCAAAGTGTCTATATGGAGCTGTTTGTGAAACCCCGCTCTCTTTAGCAATAGATCTCATGCTGAGAGTCTCATATCCATGTTTTTCACACAATCTAAATGCACAAGATATTAATTCTTGTTTTAGATTGCCGTGATGGTATGTTTTCATAACAGTTTATTGAAAAACATAAATCTTACACTTTAATGTTGACACTGTAAACATATAGTTTAATATGTTGACACTGTAAACATAAAATTAGAGCTATGCAAAAAAAGATTACAAGCTTAAATAATTTTTTTATTATTTTATTTATAGCTTTCTCCAACCAAAATATAAATGCTCAATCAATAGAGATTCTTGAAGCACAAATTCAGAGATTCCTATTTTGTAAAAAAAGCCTTCCCAGGAATTCTTGCACCCAAGCCAACAATCAAAAATATCTTTTGAAATACCAGGTAAAGTTTCCATTATTAATGTTGATATTGGAGATGAGGTAACAAAAGGACAGATTTTAGCTCAATTAGATAGTAGGGAAATTAATGCTCAACTTAAACAGGCTAAAGCAAGATTTGATCTTGCTAAAATAATTTTGCAGAGAGTTGAAGATTTGAGGGTAGATGGCCATGTTTCAGATCAGCAATTAGATGAAGCAAATTCTGAGTTTCTTTCAGCGCAATCTCAGCATGAGTTTTATCAAGTTAAATTAGATCAAACAAAATTAGTTGCGCCATTTAATGGAATAGTTCAAAGTCGATATTTAGACCCTGGTACTGTAATCAGTGGAGGAGCTCCAATTTTGGATGTCATAGATTCTGAGTATGTTGAAGCTCATGTAACACTTCCAATAAAATTCATTGAAAGATTAATGATAAATAGTCAATACGAATTTACAGTTGGTGAAGCTAGCCATAAAGGCACTCTTATGAGAGTTGCTCCAGTATCTAAAAGCGGGTCTAATTCAAAGATTAGCAATTTTTCAATTTAATGAATTTTAAGTCCAGGTTTAGTTACTAAGCTTCAACTAAAAATTAAAGAAAATGCAAAGGGTTTGTGGGTCCCATTAAAATCTCTTTCTCAGTCTGATCAGGGGCTATGGTCAATTTACACAATTAGAAATAATATTGTTACCAAAGATTTGGTTGAAATAATCTACTTTGATGATAACTATGCATATGTTAATGGGACTATTTCAAGTGGAGATCAAATAGTTCTTGGTGGAGCATCAAAAATAGTTCAAGGAAAAGTTCTAGGTAGCTAATGAAAATTCTAGATATATTTCTTGAAAGACCAAGAGTTTTATTTTTAACATTATCTTTTATTTTATTAGCAGGAGTATCTTCTGCACTTTCTTTGCCTGTTCAAGAGAATCCTGAATTGGCACAACGCTGGGGCTCAGTTACAACAAGTTTCCCAGGGGCATCTCCAGAAAGAATTGAAACACAGGTTCTTGAGCAGCTTGAATTAAAATTAAGAGAAGTAACTGAGATAGATGAGCTTGATTCAATTATTGTTCAGGGTTTCTCAACAACTGTTGTTGAATTTGATCAAAGCCTAGATCCGTTATTAATAGAGCAAACTTGGTCTCAAGTACAAGATAAAATTGATCAGGTTAAACCCTTGATACCCGAGGATGCAAATCTTAATTTAATAAGATCCAGTGGTCCACCCATCACAGTTATGTATGCCATACAGTGGGAAGGTAACGGAGATACTCCATACGTAATGATCTCAAGGATAGCAGATCAATTAAGAACCCAGCTTAATACACTTAAAAATACAGAAAAATTGAAAGTATTTGGTGGAACTGATGAGGAAGTAATTATCGAGGTAGACTCTTCAAAGCTTTCATCTCTTGGTCTAACTTTCATGGACTTATCAAGAATTATTAAGGGGCTTGATTCAAAAAAACCAATTGGGGTTATATCAAATGATCAGTCTGAGTATTTATTCAAACTTAAAGATGGTCTTAATAGTATTAGTAAAATTTCTGATATACCCATAAAAGTTTTTAATCAAAACGAGTTAGTAAGGCTTGGAGACATAGCCAATGTTTCAAAAAGACCAGTAACCCCAGTGGAAGAAATAATGCTGATAGATGGCAAAAGAACAGTCATGGTTGCTATTTCTGGGACAATGTCGCAAAGAGTTAATGAGTATGTTTCAGGCGCAGATAAGATTGTAGAGAAGCTAAATAAAGAGTTACCAGATGAAATATTTATTAAAAAAATCTATGACGAATCTTCTTACACAGCCGCAAAATTTTCTGAGCTATATACTAGTTTCTCTTTAGCTATATTTTTTGTACTATCTTTTAGTTTATTCTTTTTAGGATTGCGATCAGCAATAGTTGTTACAGCCATCCTGCCTTTTTCAGTCTCTCTGGTTTTATTTGGTTGTAATTTAATTGGATTGCCTCTTCATATGACATCAATGAGTGGGATCATAATAGCCCTTGGGCTTCTTATTGATAATGGCATCATTGTTGTTGAAGACTACAAGCATAGAAGATCTTTGGGACTCTCACCAAATGAAGCTATAAAAGTTAGCGTCAATCACTTAGTTGCTCCGCTTACTGCAGCAACAGCAACAACTGTTTTTGCTTTTTTACCAATCGTTACAGGGGAGGGATCAAGCATTGAATTTGTTGGAGGTCTTGCAAAAACAGTAATCATGTCGATCGTCTCTTCTTTAATACTAGCTCTTATTGCAGTACCAGTAATGATGACCTACCTTGAAAAGGTTAAGTTTTTAAACAGAGGCGATATATCCAAAGAGGGCTATCATAATGAAAATATAGTCTCAAAGTATAGACAGTTTCTCAGTTGGGCTTATCAAAGACCAAGGAGGGCTATAAGCTTAGCATTGTTATTTCCAGTAATAGGATTTATTTCATTTGGATCAATTCCTAAAGATTTTTTCCCTCCACAAGACAGAGATATGTTTGAAGTAATAATTGAGATGCCTCAAGGCACATCAGCTGAAAAAACATTAGAAAAAGCTATCGACGTAAGGAATCAAATAATTGAATCAAACCTAATACCTTTAAAAAGAGATATATGGTTTGTTGGTAGCCGGTTACCAAGAGTGCTTATGAATGTGGTTGGTGGAGATTCTAAAGAGGGAAATAACAATACAGCTGAGGCTGTTTTATACGCAGAAGATTTCTATCAGATGATGAAAAATCTGCCTAAGCTAAGTAGAAAACTAAGCGCTGACAATCCCGATGTAAAAATTTTGGTTGATAACTTCTTTTCAGGACCTCCGGTATTTGCGGATATTGAATATAAAATAATTGGAAATGATAGGGAGATCTTAGGAATACTTGGTGAGCAGTTAGAGCTAATTGTAAGCAATGCACCAAATATCATTTTAACAAAAAATGAATTATCTGATTTTGTTACAAATCTAGAATTTGAGATTGATACATCTAATGTATATTTTTCTGGCAGCGATCCAAATTTAATTACTAATGAACTTTATTCAGTAAGCAATGGTATTAATGTTGGTACCATGCTTGATGGATCTAAAGAGATACCCATTAGGATTACAGGTGTCTCATCAAATGAGGCCATTGATGAAGCAAGATTTCTAACAATTCCTTCTGAAGATTCAATTGAATATATTGATAATTTTGGTGAAAGTAAGATTGTAAGAAAATCAGGAGTTATTGCTCGTTATCAAAGCCAAAAATTAAATCAAGTTCAAGGCTGGGTTGAAACAGGAACCCTTCCTTCTGAAACCGAAGCTTATTTGAAAGAACCTATAGAGGAATTTATAAGCTCATTGCCTAAAGGTTTTTATATTGAACAGTCTGGTCAGGCTGAGAGTAGAAACCAGTCTCAAGGTCAGATCTATTCTTCTGCACTTTTTTATCTTGTGCTGATAATTGGTGGATTAGTTTTTGCTTTGAATTCATTTAGGCAAACTATGTTGATATTATCAGTAGGCGGTCTTTGTATAGGTCTATCTTATCTTGGACTTACAATTGGAAATCAAAATTACGGTTTTATAGCAACTATTGGGGCAGTAGGTTTAGTTGGCCTATCTATCAATGATTCAATTATTGTTTTATCTCATATTAAAGAAGAGGCTAGTAAAAAAATTATATCCAAGGCAGAAATTATTGAAGTTGTCATTAGATCAACTAGACATATCATTACAACCTCGGTAACTACCATTGGAGGCTTTGCTCCGTTAATTTTTACCAGTGTATTTTTTAGGCCCCTTGCATGGGCTATGACTATTGGAGTTTTAGGAGCAACTTTACTTGCACTGCTTTACATTCCAGCTATGTTTATAGTAATGAATAAAATCAGGAATTAGCGCAATTATCAGAACAGTAGATTTTTGAATTTTTTTTTAAAATCAAAGACTCGTGAACGCTTATTCCACAGGCATAACAAGTCATCATTTCGTTTGAAATTTCCTTCTTACCTTTTTTAATAAACAAGTTTCTTAGCGAAAATAATACAATTGTAAGAACTGATAAGATTATTACTGGAATTAATAATAAAACTAACTTTATTATTGTCATCGCTAAAACTAAGGTTTAATTCTACTTAGCTCTTCCCATGACCAAGAATCATCTTCTATTAGAGCATTATTATTTCGTGCATAATTTAGTTTGATAATTTGTTTTGTATCTTCATACAGATCTACATATCCAAGAGCATCATATGAATCAAGAAGAATTTTTAATGCTCGAAGATTTTCGCTGGATCCAGGTATATTCTCAATTACATAATTAGCTCTTCGAATGGCAGCTATGTATGCTTTTCTTGTCATGTAATAGTCAGCAGCAGATAGTTCATTTCTGGCAATCATATTTCTTAAATAAATACTTCTTTGTTTAGCATATGGGCCATACTGGCTTTCTGGGAATCTAGTTAAAAACTCGGCAAGCTCAGCAAAAGATTCTTTCGCTCCAGAAATATCTCTATTAGATAAATCAGTGCCAGTTATCCTGACTAAAAAATTATTGTCTCTTGTGTAGCTAGATAAGCCTTTCATGAAATATGCATAATCTATATTTGGATGTCGAGGATGAAGTCTAATAAATTTTTCTGCAGCTGAATGGGCCGCCTCAGGCTCTGAGTTCATAAGATGAGCATATATTAATTCAACTTGGGCTTGTTCAGCATATTTTCCAAAAGGGTATCTGCTTTCAATTGTTTCTAGCGATTCAATTGCACCCATAAAATTCCCAGTAGACATTCTTCTTTGGGCTTGATCGTAATAAATTTTTTCAGGTCTCTCTACTACCTCGCCATCGGATTGGCAGCCAATTAATAAGGTTATAACCAATGGCGTTACAACAAAAGCTCTAAAAATTTTTTTATGATGTTTCATTATTTCTATATTTTACCTTTATTATTAGCATTAAAGTTTTAAAAGCTATATTTAGATTGAAATATTTTAAATAAGTTCAAATGCCAATGATAAAAATCGTTCAAGAAGATCAAAACAAGTCAAGACTGGATAAAGTAGCAGCTGAAATGTTTAGTGAGTTTTCAAGGACACAAATCAAAAAATGGATACTTGAGGGCAGAGTTCTTGTTAATAATGAATTAGCCAGACCAAAAGACATAGTTCTTCATTTAGATGAAATAGAAATCAATCCAGTAAAAGAAAAAAAAGTTTCATGGGAGCCTGAGGATATATATTTCGAGGTCGTAGATGAAAATAATGATTTTATTATTGTTAATAAGCCACATGACTTGGTTATGCATCCAGGCTCAGGTTGTTATAGCGGAACTTTAGCCAATGCGCTTCTATATAAATATCCTGAATTAGAAAGTCTGCCAAGAAGCGGCATTGTTCATAGATTAGATAAAGATACTTCTGGAATTTTAGTTGTTGCTAGAAATGATGAATTTAGAAATCACTTTATCAACGAAATGCAAGCTAGGAATATTTCAAAAAATTACATTGCAATATCATCAGGATCTACTTTAGGAAGTTTTGAAATAACTGATCCTATTGGAAGAGATAAAAATAATAGAACAAAGATGGCAATTAGAGATGACGGTAAAGAAGCAATTACATTTGTAAAGCTTAAAGAAAAAATCCACGGCTACTCTGTACTTAATATATCAATTCAAACAGGAAGAACCCATCAGATAAGAGTGCATCTTGCTTCAAAAAAACTGCCAATCATTGGAGACAAAACATACAATCCTAGAAAAGTTATCTCGAAAGATACGTCTGAAAATCTTGTAAAATTCATTAGAAATTTTCCTAGGCAAGCACTTCACGCTACCTCGATTGCTTTTAAAGACATGAAAAGTGAGAATGTTATTTCTTATAAGTCAGACATTCCGTTAGACATGCAGACCCTCATCTCAAAATTAAAAAAACTTTAAAATACTTGTTACCATGGCCTTAAAGTAATATAAAATCTGACTTTTATTTATTAGGTTTTTAAATTTTGAAAATATCTGGCGCTGATATGTTGATGCAGGCACTCCACAAAGAGGGTGTCGAGCTTATATTCGGGTATCCCGGAGGCGCAGCTTTGCACGTCTATGATGCCCTTTTTAGACAACAAGATATCGAGCACATTTTAGTTAGACATGAGCAAGGAGCAACTCATGCCGCAGATGGCTATGCTCGCTCAACTGGAAAAGCTGGAGTAGTTTTGGTTACATCTGGTCCAGGCGCAACCAATGCAGTTACTGGAATTGCAACTGCTTTTATGGATTCAATTCCTATGGTTGTTCTTTCATGCCAGGTTGCTAGTCATTTAATTGGAACTGATGCTTTTCAAGAAACCGATATGATTGGTATCTCAAGACCTATTGTTAAACACAGTTTCACAATAGAAGATCAGCAAGATATCCCAAGAATTATTAAAGAAGCTTTCCATATCGCTATGACTGGAAGACAAGGACCTGTTGTAATAGATATACCTAAAGATATGACAGCTCCTGATAAATTATTTGATTTTGCTTACCCAGATGAAGTTAATATCAGATCTTATAATCCACCTCTTGAGCCTAAGTGACTCTCAAGTACAAAGAGCAGTTAATGCAATTTTAAGCGCAAAGAAGCCAGTCTTATATGCTGGTGGAGGTGCAATTTCCAGTAATGCTTCTAATGAGCTTTGGGAGCTCAATGAAATTCTAAAAGCTCCTGTAACTAATACTCTAATGGGTCTTGGGGTTTATCCCGCCTCTGATAAATATTTCCTTGGTATGTTAGGTATGCATGGAACATATCAAGCAAATATGGCTATGCATAATTCAGATTTAATCATTGCAATAGGGGCTAGATTTGATGATAGGATCACAAATACACCAAGTTTATTTGCTCCAAATGCAAAAATTATTCATTTAGATATTGATTACTCATCAGTTTCAAAAATTATTGAAGCAAATATAGCTTTATTTGGTGAAGTAAAAAATTCACTCAGAAAAATTATTTCTTTACTAAAAGAGAATTTAGATCAATATGATTCTGATGAATTGATTCCTTGGCATAATCAAATAAAAGATTGGAAAGATCTTCATGGCTTAAATCATGATCTGTATTTAGACAATTCTGATAACAATATGATTTTGCCGCAATCTGTTGTTCAGCATGTTTATCATCAAACTAACGGCAATGCTTACGTAACATCAGATGTAGGACAACATCAAATGTTTGCAGCTCAATATTATCATTTTGATGAGCCAAGAAAATGGATTAATTCTGGAAGCATGGGAACTATGGGCTTTGGATTACCAGCAGCAATGGGAGTTAAATTGGCCCATCCAGATTCAGAAGTGGTATGTATAACAGGCGAAGGAAGCATTCAAATGTGTATACAAGAATTATCAACCTGTCTCCAATATAATTTGCCAATAAAAATTATTAATATCAACAATGAGGCTCTCGGCATGGTAAAGCAATGGCAAGATATGAACTATGGTGGAAGACATTCAGAGAGCACTTATCAAAACTCTTTACCTGATTTTGTAGAGTTAGCTAAATCATATGGTCATGAGGGCATTAAAATAGAAAAAAATTCAGACTTAGAGAGCGGCCTTGCCAAGGTCTTTGCACAAAAAGACAAATTAGTATTTGTAGATATCTATGTCGATCCATCTGAGCATGTATATCCTATGCTTGTGGCACCTAATGGTAGCTTAAAAGATATATGGTTAGGAAAGGATAAGAAAGCATGATTAAAAGAAAGATTCTAATAATATTAGAAAATAAACCTGGAGCTCTTGCACGTGTTGTGGGTCTATTTCATCAAAGAGGATACAACATAGAAAGTCTTCATGTAGACGCTGTTGAAGATACTAGTCCATATAAAAATTTAGAGGATGAGCTCAATATTGAATTGAAACCAAATGAAGTTTCTAAAATGACAATTACAACAACAGTAAATGATAATTTACTAACACAGATTTTGAGGCAGATTAATAAACTGATCGATGTTTTAGTCGCCAATGAAGAAAATTAATTAATATTTAACTAGGAAATAAAAATGAAAATTTATTATGAAGATGATGCAAACATAGAACTAATTCAAAATATGAAAGTTGCTATTGTCGGTTATGGATCGCAGGGGCATGCCCACGCTAATAATTTACACGATTCAGGTGTAGACATTACAGTTGGTCTTAGAGAAGGTTCAGCGTCTTGGTCAAAAGCATCTGAGGCAGGACTTAAAGTTGCTTCTGTATCTGAATCTGTAAAGAATGCTGATCTTGTAATGATATTGACCCCAGATGAATTTCAAGCGGCAATTTATGAGAATGAAATCAAGCCAAATCTTCAAAAGAACTCAATCTTAGCATTTGCTCATGGGTTCAATATTCATTTTAAAAAAATTATTCCTGAGCAAGGCAATAGTGTGATTATGATTGCACCAAAAGGCCCTGGGCATACTGTTAGGAGCACATACGAACAAGGAGGAGGAGTCCCATCATTAATTGCTATATATGAGGATGCAATTGAAGGTGAATCATACAATGCTAGAGATGTAGCTTTGTCTTATGCAAAAGCTAATGGTGGAACTAGAGCAGGAGTCTTAGAAACATCTTTCAAAGAAGAAACTGAAACAGATTTATTCGGAGAGCAAGCAGTTCTTTGCGGAGGAATAACTGCGCTTATAAAAGCTGGATATGAAACTCTTGTTGAAGCCGGCTATAGTCCTGAGATGGCATATTTTGAATGCCTTCATGAAACAAAGTTAATAACAGACTTAATACAAGAGGGCGGTATTGCTAATATGCATTATTCAATATCAAACACTGCTGAGTATGGAGATTACTTAAGCGGACCTAAAGTTATTACCTCAGAAACAAAAGATGCTATGAAAGGGATTCTAGAAAATATTCAGTCTGGAAATTTTGCTGATGAGTTCCTAAATGACTGTCGTCAAAGCAACGATGGATCAGGTGGCCCATTCATGAAATCCAACAGAGAAGCGACTAAAAATCACCCGATTGAGAGTGTTGGAAGTGAGCTAAGATCAAAGATGAAATTCTTAAATACAAAAAAATTAGTAGATAAAGAAAAAAATTAAAAAAAAGGGTATCTTCTTTAGAATAACTTAGTTAGAATACGCGTCCGTCCTTGAGACGGCTGTTCTTTAAAAATATTTGGTTACTCGTGTGGGTGTTCAAAATACGAGAAAAAAATAATTTAGATTTTTTATAAAAATCAACAAACATGATAACAATTGAAGAGTTTGATCATGGCTCAGATTGAACGCTGGCGGTAGGCTTAACACATGCAAGTCGTGCGAGAAAGTATCTTCGGATATGAGTAGAGCGGCGGACGGGTGAGTAACGCGTAGGAATCTACCTAGTAGAAGGGGATAGCCCGGGGAAACTCGGATTAATACCGTATACCTCCTTCGGGAGAAAGAAGGCCTCTCTTTGAAGCTTTCGCTATTAGATGAGCCTGCGTAAGATTAGCTTGTTGGTGAGGTAAAGGCTCACCAAGGCTACGATCTTTAGCTGGTCTGAGAGGACGATCAGCCACATTGGGACTGAGACACGGCCCAGACTCCTACGGGAGGCAGCAGTGGGGAATATTGGACAATGGGCGCAAGCCTGATCCAGCCATACCGCGTGTGTGAAGAAGGCCTTCGGGTTGTAAAGCACTTTAAGCAGGGAGAAAAAGTTATAAGTTAATACCTTATAACCCTGATGTTACCTGCAGAATAAGCACCGGCTAATTCCGTGCCAGCAGCCGCGGTAATACGGAAGGTGCAAGCGTTAATCGGAATTACTGGGCGTAAAGCGCGCGTAGGTGGTTTGTTAAGTTGGATGTGAAAGCCCTGGGCTCAACCTAGGAACTGCATCCAAAACTAACTCACTAGAGTACGATAGAGGGAGGTAGAATTCATAGTGTAGCGGTGGAATGCGTAGATATTATGAAGAATACCAGTGGCGAAGGCGGCCTCCTGGATCTGTACTGACACTGAGGTGCGAAAGCGTGGGTAGCGAACAGGATTAGATA
This sequence comes from Gammaproteobacteria bacterium, assembly GCA_038141865.1. Lineage (GTDB taxonomy): Bacteria > Pseudomonadota > Gammaproteobacteria > Magnimaribacterales > D2472 > CAJQGY01. The sequence continues at coordinate 80,621 of JAYQIX010000006.1, forward strand.
CCCTGGTAGTCCACGCCGTAAACGATGACAACTAGCTGTTGGGAGACAATGTCTTTCAGTGGCGCAGCTAACGTTTTAAGTTGTCCGCCTGGGGAGTACGGCCGCAAGGCTAAAACTCAAATGAATTGACGGGGACCCGCACAAGCGGTGGAGCATGTGGTTTAATTCGATGCAACGCGAAAAACCTTACCTACTCTTGACATACTTGGAAGCTCTTGTAATGAGAGTGTGCCTTTTGGAGCCAAGATACAGGTGCTGCATGGCTGTCGTCAGCTCGTGTCGTGAGATGTTCCGTTAAGTCGGATAACGAGCGCAACCCTTACCCTTATTTGCCAGCGATTCGGTCGGGAACTATAAGGGGACTGCCGGTGATAAACCGGAGGAAGGTGAGGACGACGTCAAGTCATCATGGCCCTTACGAGTAGGGCTACACACGTGCTACAATGGGGAATACAGACGGACGCTAAGCCGCGAGGTGGTGCTAATCCTAGAAAGTTTCTCGTAGTCCGGATTGGAGTCTGCAACTCGACTCCATGAAGTCGGAATCGCTAGTAATCGCGGATCAGCATGCCGCGGTGAATACGTTCTCGGGTCTTGTACACACCGCCCGTCACACCATGGAAGTGGATTGCACCAGAAGTAGATAGTCTAACCTTCGGGAGGGCGTTTACCACGGTGTGCTTCATGACTGGGGTGAAGTCGTAACAAGGTAGCCGTAGGGGAACCTGTGGCTGGATCACCTCCTTAACGATAAATCGCGTTTTTAACGCCCACACGAGTAATCAAATATTTAGATAGAACATTTTGTTATGTAAAATTATTGGTATGTAATTTTCTAGTGTATGCGCATGTATACATAAGATCACTGCAATTAAAAAGCGATATATGCATTTATGTATATATTGAAAAAGTAATTAATATATTTTATTAAGTACTCTCAAAAAAATAATAACCTTTTTTAAGGTTATATGATCAAGTAAAGGAAGAGCACAAGGCGGATGCCTTGGCAGCATAAGGCGATGAAGGACGTAATAACCTGCGATAAGCCTCGGGGAGCTGGTAAATAAGCTTCGATCCGAGGATTTCCGAATGGGAAAACCCAATATACATAAGTATATTATCTTATACTGAATACATAGGTATAAGAGGCAAACCTAGGGAACTGAAACATCTAAGTACCTAGAGGAAAAGAAATCAATTGAGATTCCGGTAGTAGCGGCGAGCGAAACCGGATCAGCCCTTAAGCTTTTTTTAGTCCAGCAAAATATTCTGGAAAGTTTAGCCATAGTAGGTGATAGCCCTGTATGTGAAAGACTATTAAAAGTGAAATCGAGTAGGTCGGGACACGTGAAATCTTGACTGAATATGGGGGGACCATCCTCCAAGGCTAAATACTCTATGCTGACCGATAGTGAACCAGTACCGTGAGGGAAAGGCGAAAAGAACCCCGGCGAGGGGAGTGAAATAGAACCTGAAACCTTGTGCTTACAAGCAGTCGGAGCAGACTTGTTCTGTGACGGCGTACCTTTTGTATAATGGGTCAACGACTTAATTTCAGTAGCAAGCTTAACCAATTAGGGTAGGCGTAGGGAAACCGAGTCTTAATAGGGCGTTTAGTTTCTGGAATTAGACCCGAAACCGGGTGATCTATCCATGGCCAGTGTGAAGGTCGAGTAACATCGACTGGAGGCGCGAACCCACTTATGTTGAAAAATGAGGGGATGAGCTGTGGATAGGAGTGAAAGGCTAATCAAACCCGGAGATAGCTGGTTCTCTTCGAAAACTATTTAGGTAGTGCCTCGTGTATTACCGTAGGGGGTAGAGCACTGTTTCGGCTAGGGGGTCATCCCGACTTACCAAACCGATGCAAACTCCGAATACCTACGAGTATGAGCACGGGAGACAGACTGCGGGTGCTAACGTCCGTAGTCGAGAGGGAAACAACCCAGACTGTCAGCTAAGGTCCCTAATTATGGTTAAGTGGGAAACAATGTGGGAAGGCACAAACAGCTAGGAGGTTGGCTTAGAAGCAGCCATCCTTTAAAGAAAGCGTAATAGCTCACTAGTCGAGTCGGCCTGCGTGGAAGATATAACGGGGCTAAACCATAAACCGAAGCTACAGATCTTAAATTTATTTAAGATGGTAGAAGAGCGTTCTGTAAGCGGCTGAAGGTAAGCTGAAAGGCGAACTGGACGTATCAGAAGTGCGAATGTTGACATGAGTAACGATCAAAGAGGTGAAAAACCTCTTCGCCGAAAAACCAAGGGTTCCTGTCCAACGCTAATCGAGGCAGGGTGAGGCGGCCCCTAAGGCGAGGGCGAAAGCCGTAGTCGATGGGAAACAGGTTAATATTCCTGTGCTTTTTACAACTGCGATGGGGTGACGGAGAAGGTTAGGCTAGCACGGCGACGGTTGTCCGTGTTTAAGGTTGTAGGCTGGTGTTTTAGGTAAATCCGGAACACTAAGGCTGAGAACTGATGACGACCACTCTATGAGTGGGAAGTAGTCGATACCATGCTTCCAGGAAAAACCTCTAAGCTTCAGGTTGTAAGAAACCGTACCCTAAACCGACACAGGTGGTTAGGTCGAGTAGACCAAGGTGTTTGAGAGAACTATGGTGAAGGAACTAGGCAAAATAGCACCGTAACTTCGGGAGAAGGTGCGCCGCGGTTAGTGATGAGACTTGCTCTCTAAGCTGAACGTGGTCGAAGATACCAGGTGGCTGCGACTGTTTACTAAAAACATAGCACTCTGCAAACTCGTAAGAGGAAGTATAGGGTGTGACGCCTGCCCGGTGCCGGAAGGTTAATTGATGGGGTTAGCTTATGCGAAGCTCTTGATCGAAGCCCCGGTAAACGGCGGCCGTAACTATAACGGTCCTAAGGTAGCGAAATTCCTTGTCGGGTAAGTTCCGACCTGCACGAATGGCGTAACGATGGCCACACTGTCTCCACCATAGACTCAGTGAAATTGAAATCGCTGTTAAGATGCAGTGTACCCGCAGCTAGACGGAAAGACCCCGTGCACCTTTACTATAGGTTCACACTGGACTTTGATTTTATTTGTGTAGGATAGGTGGGAGACTTTGAAGCTAAGACGCTAGTCTTAGTGGAGTCGTCCTTGAAATACCACCCTTGTAAAATTGGAGTTCTAACCTAGGTCCATTATCTGGATCAGGGACAGTGTGTGCTGGGTAGTTTGACTGGGGCGGTCTCCTCCCAAAGAGTAACGGAGGAGTACGAAGGTATCCTTATCACGGTCGGACATCGTGAGGTAAGTATAAAGGCAGAAGGATGCTTGACTGCGAGATCGACGGATCGAGCAGGTAGGAAACTAGGTCTTAGTGATCCGGTGGTTCTGTATGGAAGGGCCATCGCTCAACGGATAAAAGGTACGCCGGGGATAACAGGCTGATACCGCCCAAGAGTTCATATCGACGGCGGTGTTTGGCACCTCGATGTCGGCTCATCACATCCTGGGGCTGGAGCAGGTCCCAAGGGTATGGCTGTTCGCCATTTAAAGTGGTACGCGAGCTGGGTTTAGAACGTCGTGAGACAGTTCGGTCCCTATCTGCTGTGGGCGTTTGGAGATTTGAGGGAAGCTGATCCTAGTACGAGAGGACCGGATTGGACGAACCTCTGGTGTTCCGGTTGTCACGCCAGTGGCATTGCCGGGTAGCTATGTTCGGAAAGGATAACCGCTGAAAGCATATAAGCGGGAAGCCTCTCCCAAGATTAAATCTCCCAGAGACTTTATGTCTCCTAAAGAGTCGTCATAGACTATGACGTTGATAGGCAAGATGTGTAAGCACTGTGAGGTGTTGAGCTAACTTGTACTAATAACTCGTGAGGCTTGATCATGTAACCTTAAGATAGGTTTATGATTTGAGTAACATTGTAGTGAAATATAAAAATTAAAAATTACATACCAGTTTGCCTGATGACAATAGCAACTTGGTACCACCTGATCCCATCTCGAACTCAGAAGTGAAACGAGTTAACGCCAATGGTAGTGCAGGGTCTCCCTGTGTGAGAGTAGGAAATCGTCAGGCTTTTTAACATTAAAGGCTCTCACTTGTGAGGGCCTTTTTTTTATGTTTTTTTCTGTGATAATGGTTTTATGATTATTGGATTAACTGGTGGAATTGGATCTGGCAAATCTGTTGTAGCAAATATTTTTAATACTATTGGCATAAATACAATCGATGCAGATAGTCTAGCTAAAAATGCTTTAAATCTTGATTCTCCTGGTTATAAACAATTTATAAATACTTTTGGTTATGATTATATTGGACCAGATAAAAAAATTAATAATAGTAAATTAAGACAAGAAATATTTATTAACAATGATTTAAAAATTTCTTTAGAAAAAATAATACACCCTATTGTAAGGAATAATATTGCTGAGTTAATTGGTTCATCAAATTCTCCATATCATATAGTTGAAGTGCCTCTTATTTATGAAACCAATAGTTCTAAAAACTACGACAGAGTTCTTGTTATTGATTGTGATGAAGATCTTCAAATCAAAAGAGCTACAAAAAGAGATTCTTCAAATAAGAATGAAATAAGAAACATAATGCAAAATCAGGCAACCCGTAGTCAAAGGTTAAGTATTGCAGACGATATAATTGATAATAGTCAGAGCATAGAATCTCTACAAATCGCCGTCACCGAAATGCATAACTTTTATCTAAATTTATTAAAGGAGTCATCATGAGCAAATGCCCAAGGTGTGAGAAACAAACAACAAATTCTAAAGAAAATTTGTACAGACCCTTTTGCTCAGAAGTTTGTAAGTTAATTGACTTTGGAGAGTGGGCTAATGAAGATAATAAAATTTCAAGACCAGCAATTTCTGAAGATTTTTACGAAGATTAAGATTTAAACAATATTCCACTTGCCGCTTTCGATTAGCGGTTTTGCTTTTTTGTATTTCACTTCTTTGGTTTCTGTTCCATTAGTAATCTTTACAAAATCATTTCTTCCAATTTTTGGCTCATCTCTTTTTACTGAAGCAATATTTTTCTTATTTGAGTTAGGTTTTTCTCCGACTACTGAAGAAGCTTGCTCTTTATTTAAAACCATTTCCTGGTCTTCATTTTTCTTCTCATTATTGACAAGATTTAATTCTTCTTCTGATGAAATTTTTAATGAAAAAAGCACTCTGACAGTCTCAAAGTCAATCTCATCAAGCATGCTTTCAAACATTTTGTATGCTTCTGCCTTAAATTCGTTTTTAGGATTTTTTTGAGCATATGCTCTAAGCCCGACACTTCCTCTAAGATGATCAATTTCAGCAAGATGCTCTTTCCAATGAACATCAAGTACCTGAAGCATAATTTGCCTCTCAAGGTCTTTTAGGTTTTCTCCAAGAGGTGCATATTTTTCCTTGTAATGATTTTTAGCAAATTCAACAATTATCTTTGATATAGATTCAGGGAGCAGAGATTTATCAGATTTAGCTTTTTCGGAAATATTAATATTTATACCAAAAGTTTCTTGAAGATACTTATCCAATTCATCAAGTTTCCATTGTGATTCTATGGATTCTTTAGGTACATATTGAAATGAGATAGAAGAAAATTGCTGCTCAATTAAAATTTGTATTGTTTCATTTATAGAGCTTTCTTCTAATAACTGATTTCTTAAAGAGTAAGTGGCCTTTCTTTGATCATTCGAAACATCATCATATTCAAGAAGATTTTTTCTTGCATCAAAATTTCTAGCCTCTATTCTGCGCTGAGAGTTTTCAATGCTTCTTGAAAGCATTCCGTGTTCAATTGGCTCATCCCCCATTCCCATTCTTTCAAATAAGTTTTTTCTAGATTCAGTTATAAACAACCTTAAGAGATCATCACTCATTGATAAAAAGAACCTTGAATACCCTGGATCGCCTTGTCTACCGGATCTTCCACGTAATTGGTTATCAATACGCCTTGATTCATGTCTTTCTGTTCCTAGAATATGCAAACCTCCAGCATCAAGCACTGTTTTATTATTCTTTTTCCATTCTTCTATAGTTTGATCTTCTTTTTTTCCTCCAAGAACAATATCAGTTCCTCTTCCAGCCATGTTTGTTGCAATCGTTACCATTCCTGGCTTTCCTGCATTTGCAATAATTTCGGCTTCTTTTTCATGATGCTTAGCATTTAGAACTTGGTGAGGGATTGCAGCTTTTTTTAAGTATTCTGAGACCTGTTCAGATGATTCAACAGAAACAGTGCCAACTAATACAGGCGCATTTTTTTCCCTAATACTTAGAATTTCTTTTACTAATGCTTTAAGTTTTGCTTTTTTATTTTGAAAAACTAGATCATTCATATCTTTCCTAGCCATAGGAATATTAGTTGGAATTATTACAACATCTAGGTTATAAATCTCCCTAAATTCAGGAGCCTCAGTGTCAGCAGTTCCAGTCATACCAGAAAGGGTTGAAAATAATCTAAAGAAATTCTGAAAAGTGGTAGAAGCTAGTGTTTGTGATTCTCTTTGGATAGGCACATTTTCTTTACATTCAAGGGCTTGATGAACACCTTCACTTATCCTTCTTCCAGGCATTGTTCTGCCAGTGTGTTCATCAATGAGAAGGACTTCATTATTTCTAACTAAGTAATGAACATTTTTTTGGAATAAAAAATTTGCTTTAAGGCTAGCTTGAACAAACCGCATTATTTTTAGATTAGATACAGAATAAAGGCCATCACCTTCACCAATGATATTAGCTTCTTCTAAAAGCTCTTCAACTTTTAAATATCCATCATCTGTTAAATCAATAGTTCTATTCTTTTCATCAATTAGATAATGCCCTCTTTCTTCATCAAGCAAAGGCTCTTCTTCTGTTTCTTCTCTTGTTTGCTTTCTAAGTTTTGGAATAAATTTCTTAATTTGTTTATACATCTCAGAGCTTTCTGCTGATGGCCCTGAAATAATTAAAGGAGTTCTTGCTTCATCAATTAAAATTGAGTCAACTTCATCAACTATTGCAAAATCAAGCGAGCACTGAACCCTGTCCTCAACCCTATGTGCCATATTATCTCTAAGATAGTCAAAACCTAACTCATTGTTTGTTGCATAAATAATGTCTGCTTTATAAGCTTCTTTTTTTTCCTCAATATTTTGATTTGAATAAACAACACCTACTTTCAAGCCTAGATATTCATAAACAGGTCTCATCCACTCGGCATCTCTTTTTGCTAAATAGTCATTTACTGTTACTAATATAGTTTTATTTCCTATTGATGCATTAAGGAAGCCAGGAAGAGTTGCTACAAGCGTTTTACCTTCTCCTGTTTTCATTTCAGCTATATTTCCCTGGGCTAATGCCATGCCCCCTAGAAGTTGAGAGTCAAAATGCCGTAAACCAATAGTTCTTTTACTAGCTTCACGAGTAGCAGCAAAAGCTAAAGGTAAAATAGAATCTATTTTTTCATTATTATCTTTATAAGTCCTATGCAATTCATCCTTTAAATTATGAAAATATGACTCAGGATTGTTCTCGATCTCAGACTCTATACTATTAATTTTATTAACTGACACCATCATCTTTTTGATGACCCTGTCATTGCTTGAGCTAAATAATTTTGTTAGCGACTTAAACATCAATCTTGAATCCTAGATATCTCCAAAAGGAGGCCTAGAATATGAAATAGGAGCATTATCAGAATTCTCAAACTCTACTATTTCATATGCATCATCAGAAGCAATAATCTTTTTTAGCAGTTCATTATTAAGTGCATGGCCTGATTTAAAGCCTGAGAACTGTCCTATTAAATTATGTCCAAGTAAATACAGATCCCCGATTGCATCTAGCATTTTATGTTTGACTATTTCATCTTCAAATCTTAAACCTTCTTCATTTAAGATATCCTCATCTCCAAAAGCTATTGCATTTGATACACTTGCTCCTAGAGCTAAATTTTTTGACTTTAGTAATTCAAGGTCATTCATAGAACCAAATGTTCTTGCTCTACATACTTCTTTTACAAAAGATGTTGATGAAAAATCAATTATTGATTCTGATGGAAGCTTCTTATGAACCGGATGATCAAACTCAACCTTAAAAGCAACTTTGAATCCATCATAGGGTTTGATGGTTGCAAAAGCATCATCCCTAGTAACAGTCACCTCTTTTGTAACTTTAATGAATTTTTTTAGTGAGTTTTGTTCTTGTAATCCAGCGGACTGAATTAAAAAAACAAATGGGCTTGAGCTCCCATCCATAATAGGGACTTCAGGACCATCAACTTTAATTATACAGTTATCAATACCTAAGCCTGCAATGGCAGAAAGCAAATGTTCTATTGTAGATATTTTTATATCATCTTTAATTAATGCAGTTGAAAGGCTAGTATCTCCAACATTCTCAACTCTAGCGGGTATTTTGATGGTTTCATCTATATCAGATCTAATAAAATGAATTCCAGTATCTGGCCCAGATGGAATTAGCTCCATATTAACTACTTTTCCAGTATGAAGGCCAATACCTTTAGCTTTAATAGCGTTTCTTAGTGTTCGTTGATTTAACATGTTAGAAGTCTAATTGAAAATAATATCATATCAAGCTAAACCTTTATTTCGTTGTCTTGCTGCCTCAGATAATATTATCCCGGTAGCAACAGATACATTAAGGCTTTTAAAAAGTTTGTTGGTGGATAAATTTATAATGTTATCGCAATTTTCCAAAGTTTTTTTTCTTACTCCATGCTCCTCTGATCCCATCACAAGAGCAGAAGGCTGATTAAAATCATAATTTGTATAGCTTTCAGTTGCATGCTCACTTAAACCATTAATAATGATATTGGACTGAGCTAAAAATTTAAAACAATTTACAAGGTTGGTTACATTAAATATTTTAGTATATTCAAATCCACCTGCTGCAACTTTATGAGCTATTGCGTTTACTGGAGCACATTGATGTTTATTAATAATAACTGCATCAACTTGAGTTACTGCAGCAGATCTAACGCAAGCACCCAAATTTCTTGGATCTATAACATTATCTAATATTAATATTAGTGGACTGCCTTTAAAGTTATTTATAAATTCTTTTAAATCTTTCAAATTAAGCTCAGGACTATTTTTAAGGATTGCTTTTGGTTCTTGTTTTAATTTATTTGAGCTTTCATATGAAATGCCTGTCTCATCAAGAAGAAGTTTTAACTGAGTTAATCTTTTATCATTTCTGTTAGATGGCAATAAAACTTTTTTAATTTGCTCAGGATTATTTTCTATAATACTTTCAATGCTATGAAAGCCAACTCTTGTATTTTTCTTGAACATCCATCTTGAATCTTATGCTACTTTGGTACTAAGGTTATCTTTCTTTCTTCAGGACTCACATTAGCTATTGTAACTAAAATCTTTTGACCTAACTTATATTGTCGTCCATTTTTTTTACCCCTTAATACATTTGCATCCCTATCATAGAAATATCTATCACCAGGTAAATCAGAAACATGCAGCAAGCCTGAAATAAAAAAATTATCAATCTCACAAAACAGCCCAAATTCTGTAACCCCAGTAACAACTGAGTTATATTCGTTTCCTATAAATTTTTTCAAGAAGTAACATATCATCTGTTGAGTAACTTGCCTGGATGATCTCTCAGCAATTCTTTCAGCTTCAGATAGCTCGTTACAAATTTCCTCTGTTTCATCCTTATTAAACTCGCTTTTATTTTCATTAATGACATCTTTGATTAGGCGATGTACCATCAAATCAGGATATCTTCTAATTGGAGATGTAAAGTGAGAGTATCTATCAAGTAAGTCCAAAGTGACCTTTTTCAAAAGTAGAGTATTCAGCTCTTTTTAAACTTTGTAGAACAATCGTTTGAAGGGATTTATTTAAATCTTTTGATTTCGCAAATTGAAGACATTGCTCTAGTACATCTAAAGAGTTATTACCAAATTTTTTAGAAAACCCTTTAATAGAGAAGAAATTTTTTAAACTATCAAGCTTAATTTCCTCTGGCTCTTCATGAATTCTATAAATACCAGATTTATAATGTTTGTGCATAAAATTAGCAGCACATACATTAGCTGCAAGCATTGATTCTTCAACCATTTGATGTGAAAACAATCTTTTTGGTAGGTCAATTTTATCAATATTTCCTAATTTATTTATTTTTAATGATGGCTCTTGGGCCTCAATTTCTAAAGCTTTTCTTTCCTGTCGCTTTCTCAATAGGATCCTTGTAAGTTTTGATAGTGCTACCAAAGAGTAACCAATTTTTTTGTTGATACCAGAACTATTTTTCACTATAAGATTTACCTCATCATAGGTCATTCTTTTGTGTGAATTTATTCTAGCCTCAAAAAATTTGTAGTTTTCTATATTGCCGCTAAATGAAATAGTCATTTCACATACAACAGTATTTCTATCCTTATTTGGAACGAGCGAACATAAGTCATTAGAAATTTTTTCAGGCAACATCGGAATTACTTTAGATGGGAAATAAATAGAAGTTCCTCTATGCATAGCTTCTTTATCTAAGGCGCTTTTTGTTTTAACTAATCTAGCAACATCAGCAATAGCAACACATAAAATATATGAAGATTGACTCTCTATGCAATGAATGGCGTCATCAAAATCTTTTGCATCTGATCCATCTATTGTAACAAAGGGAACTTTAGTTAAGTCTTTTCTTTTATCTGATAAATTTAAATTTAATTTCTCTAACTCTTTACAGATATCTTCATTCCACAAATTAGACAGATTATTTTCTTCAATTACCTGTGTTATTGCTTGCTCGATATTATTCATTTAGTGAGTTTAGTCTAAAAAATAGGAAAATTAGTAAAAGTAACTTTTTTATTAACGCAAATACTCAAAACTTAACCCAATAATTCTACCTCTTGGGTCATGAGCCCTTGTATCAAAACTAAAATCTGGAGCGTCAAATACCCTTGGAGCAGATTGATCAAGAGCATTAGCTATAGATAGCTTAAAATATACTGTAGCTCCTCTAAGTTCAAGATAACTTCCAATTGAGAAATCAAAAACCAGAAAAGAGTCTATTATATTTTTATAACCAAGGCTTTGACCTAAATCAGAAATTGTCCTGTAATTCTTATAACCATCTAAATATCTAGCACTAATTTGATAGTCATACTCATTTTTTTTAAATTGCAGAGAGGCATTTATTTTGGTCTTTGGAAGAGAATAGGTATGTGTATCATAGTTAAATCTTCCAACTCTATTCTCAAGCCTTGCTGGATCAGCGGCATCAGGAGTTAAGAATTCGTAAAGCGTTGTTGATTCAACTTTCGCTGAAACTAAGCCAAGTTTTTTTGTATTAGTTTTTAAAAGCTCATATTTAAAATCAACTCCAGAAATCTGAGTATTTTCCTCATTAAAATAAGTTGAAGTAACTCCTACAATTTCATTATTTTCATTTCGTGTAATATTGTCCGCAAAAGGATCAGGTTAAGGATCGCTTGAGCGCTCTCTGCTTCAACTCTATCTTTAAAATTAATATTCCATAAATCAAGAGCAACTTTATGATTTCCGTTGACATAAATTAAACCAAAATTTGTATTTAATGAAGTTGCAGGTTTTAAATCAGCATTCCCTAGCTTTGCTTGTCGGACGAATGAGGAGCCACCATTAAAATCTCTTACGCTGCCAAGAATTATTTCACTTGAATACATTTGAGCCATAGATGGCATTGAAAATGAAGATCCTCTTGAAACTCTAAGTGATAAATTATTACTAACTTCATAATGAAGAGATATTTTAGGATCAAAAGATGAGGCAGAATCAAACCTCTCGTATCTACCTGATATTTTTCCATGTAGATTTCTTAATTTTGAATCCAGCTCAGCAAATGCAGCGTATCTATTTCTTGATTCATTGACATTTACACCACCTCCCAGAAAGAAAAGGTCTGCAGTCTTAAGAATTTGACCACTATTAGAGAATTTTGCTTCACTAGTTTTGTCATAGTTAATTTTAAGCTCTTCTTTATCTGCATAAATGCCATATGCCAATTGATTACTCTTGAAAGCTCTTCTGAAAATCAGGTCGAAGCTTTTTAGGCTTGCTGTTTTTTTTGATATTTCAGCACCAGAAATATAATCTATTAATTCGTTGGAGTTATTTTCAGGATTAAAGATATCCCAAGAAACTTCTCCAACCTGATTTTCTTGAATAGTCACACCATTTAAAGCTTGTAAAAATTTAGAGTCTATTATGTCTGGTCTGTAATGCTCATTAGAGTGATTGCTCATTGTCAAAGACGCCTCAAGCTGAATACCTCTATCTAATTCTTTAGTAATTATTTGATTAAAATTGTATTGATTAATATCTTTAGGAGATTCAGGAGACTCATACTCAGACCCCAGTGGTCTGCCATACCAAGTCACAGGAACATTAAATGGACTACCACCTTGATTTGGTTTAATTTTTCTAGATAAAAAAGGCAAAGCAGGATAAGAGGGTGACTGAGGATTGTCATTTACTTTGACGTTAGACATCAAAAGTACAGCATCATAGTTAAACATTTTAGCTATATAACCAATATTTAAGAAAACTTTTTTATGATTTTCGCTATTAACAATATTGAATCTTTCACCATACTTAAAACCACAAGTTGTTGGGTTTATAAGAACTCCACCATTATCAAGGCAGTTTGGATCTGGGATTTTTTCTCCTTTTGTATATTCTCCTGCCCATGGGCCATTAATAACAATGTCATCATCATGTACCTTGAAGGACCTTCCAAGGCCGCTAATTGCCAATTCAGCTATGCCATTTATTTCAGAGGCTGACAAAGGATTTCTATCTAAGATATTAAGTCCGAGAGAATAATTAAGTCTATTTAATTTAGAACCTACAAGAGCGCTAATAGAAGTATCAGTCTGATTATAATTTTCCGTCCCATGATGCTCAAATCTAATTTTTAAACCTTCAAAATCATTATTTGTACTGATATTAACCACTCCAGACACTGCATCTGAACCATAAATAGAAGTTGCACCTTCTTTAAGAATATCAATTCTATTAATAGCTATTTCAGGGATTATGTTTAGATCAATGTAACTATCTCCTGATGAGGATGGCGTTCCAGCAAACGTATGCCTTTTAGAGTTAACTAGAATTAATGTAGATGAACTACCAAGGCCTCTTAAATTTATAGATGCCATGCCCTGATCAAACCCATCAAGACCATTAGTTTGAAAGTGAGAGCCAAGAGAAGAGGAGATATATTTACTAATTTCAGCTACATTTGAAATATTTAATTTTCTGTAAGCATCTTCATTAATAGTATCTAATGAATGCAATCTTTGTTCAGTTTGTTTAATAAATGTTCCGGTTACAATTACCTCATCAACTCATTTCTTCTGCATAAGTAGCAAATGAAATCGATAACAAGGAAAGTATTAAGCTAAATTTTTTTTTCATTAATTATTATAAAAATTAATTTTACAGGAAGACTTAAACACCTGTTACTAGATTGCGATTTTCTTAGATTTTAGTTTTCGTGACAATCACAATTTGATTGCTTACAAATTTGGTAATTCTTATAGTGACAGTAAACAACTAGAATTGAACCAAACATAGTCATAACCAGTTCTCCGTTTTCACCTAATAGACTTTCGCCAGCAATTACGGCAAGAATCAAAATGGCCAAACCAATAATCCCGATTGGAATAAAGCTCATACTTTTATGATTTTTATAGCCAAGACTAAGAGCCAAAAGGCTTGCTGGAATCGTAAGAAGAAGAATAAGTTTATGAATTAATTCGCTTTCAACAGACATTGAGATAGCGCTATAAGACAAGACAATTAATGATGGCGCAAACAAACAGTGCACTAAGCATACTGTCGATAATGTCATTGCGAATTTGTCAGTGAATAATTGCGTTTTCATTTGTTCTTAAAAGAAAAATCCCCAAATCCACATATTATGTGAACTTGGGGATCATCATACAGATAAAATATTTAATTAGAAAGTTAAATTAAATTTCACTCCATAATTTCTTCCAGGTAATGGAACCTCATTTTTGACAAAGGAAGAGTGATTTCTTGCTACTTCATCAAGCAAGTTATTGCCAAATATTGATACTTTTAAAACAGTTTTTCCTCCTGGAGAGAATGTTTTGGTCAATCTGCTATCAAGCATCTGGTATCCTTCAGTTGCTGATTCCCCTTCACCAAAATCATTTTGTTTTTCAACATCCTTTAAATGGAGTTTAAAAATTAAATCATTTTGCTTGTAAGAAAGTGAATATATATTTCTTGCTGGATTTATTCTAGGAACATTATGTCCATCAGAGAACTGAGCATTAACAACATCTCTTCCATAAGAAAGAGTTAATTCACCTGAACCTAATTCAATAGTTCTTCCAATTTCAATTTCATAACCATCAAACTCAGCGTTTTCTTGCATGTAATTTGCATGAATTAAATTACCATGATCATGATGTCGTCACCATGATCTTCATCACCATGATCTTCATCGTGATCATCATGATGGTCTTCATCTTCATCCATTAGAGCAATGTAGTTATCTACATCATTAATACAAAAAAACTTGCATAGGCATAATAGTTATCTTTCTTATAGTTGAATGTAATATCAAATTATTTGATGTTTCACTATTTAAGATTTAGGATCACCAACTTCAAATCTTCCTGTAGCAAGGTGAGGACCATTCATAAATAATTCAATAACTGATGGAAGCCTCTCAACACTTGCAAACCCCTAATGTCATTTAAATTATCATTTAAATTTCTTCCAATATTTAAAGCAAAACTTTTGTTGTCATCTTCATATTGATAATTTTCGTTATCTCCATCTTCATGAGAAACACTTCCAGTTCTATCAATTTGATCTAAGCCTAAAACCAAAATCAACATGAAAAGGTTCATAGTCCTTACTAATAAAATAACCCAATGTAAGTTCTCTGTTATTTGCAGGATTCATGAAAGCTTCTTCTCCAAATATTGATGAATCTTCATCTACAAAATTAAATGAAATCTTTTTGGCTAAATCATCTTTAGACATATCAAAAATTGCTCCATATTCTTTTGCATTATTTAAAAATGTTGTTGGTGCATGACCTTCATGTTCATTCATGATCTTCATCACCATGATCTTCATCACCATGCTCATCATGATGATCTTCTTCAGCATGAGCTTCAGTTAAAGAGTAATCAGTATTTCTAAAAGTATAATCAACTTTATTAACTAGAGAGCCATTTACATTATAAGAGCCTTTTAGTGTAAGACTTTCGGAGTCAGTAGTTGAAAAAATTCTTTCTTCTCCATGCTCCTCATGATCTTCATCACCATGATCTTCATCACCGTGCTCATCACCATGGAAATGGAATACCATAAACACTTTCAAGATTATCTAAAGAAAGACCTAAATAACCCCAATCACCAGTTTTAGAAACACCAAATTTTGTTGCTTCAGAAAGCAAAGTCTGAATTTTTAAATATCCCATATTTTCATCATGGTCTTCATCACCATGATCTTCATTACCATGATGCTCTTCTTCATGGAGGATAGCCCCTACTGGAATATCATAATTATCAAACTCAGTATTTTTATATCCAAAACTTACATTAATTCCATTAAAATTATTTTTGAAATTAAAGTATTCTGAATTACCATCATTTACGGACTGAGTTTCATATCCAGCGGAAAAATCAGCTCCATCAAAGTCAATTTCAGCAATAGAATCATCTAACAATATTTATGATTCCTCCGATTGAGTTCCATTTGCATAAAGCAAGGAAGATGGGCCTTTAACTAATCTCTATTTGGCTAATATCATTAAGATCAAGATCATTTAAGATGATCAACTCCCAAGAATGATACATCTCTATTAACCATTCCATTTTTTAGAATTTTTACCCTTGGCCCTGACATGCCTCTTATTATTGGCTGTCCAACTGCTGAACTATAATCTGCAATTGAAATACCTAAATAACTATCAATAGCTTCTCCAAGGCTTGTTGTGGCACCCTCTAAAATTTCGTCACCATCAATGACATATAAAGGTTTATCAATTGACTTGTATCTACTAATGCAGATGTGACCACGACAGTTTCTTCAACAACCTGTTGAGAATTAGTGTCGATTGAAAAAAACGCAATTAAAACGATTAACGCGTTAAAAAATTTGTTCATATGAACTCCTTAAAAAATTAAAATTAAAAACTATTAGATTTAATTTTTTGGTGGAGCCCTTGAATAAAAGTAGTTTGTATTAGGGGATTGAAAAGTTTGGTTTAAATCTTCATCAATTTTTTTAAGAAGAGTTTTACCAATAAGGCTGGGTTTATTTTGATTAATATCAACAGTCTTATTTTCGTTATATTGACACTCAATTGAAGTTTCTTCCTCTAAAATATGATCATGAATGAGCGAATCAGCTGAAACAGATGTAATAAATAGCAATCCAGCTATTAGTAATAAAAGATTATTTTTACTTGTCTTCATATTTTAATCATGCTTTAGACATACTAAACCAGATATGTCTCCATTTTTAAGGTCAAGTAGTGTATCAGTTGCCTGGGATATATGTCTAGATTCAACCTCAACAGGCTCAATTTTTCCAGATCTAACTAGCTCCATCAGCTCTTTCATTTCTTGCATGCTACCAACATATGTTCCAGAGATAGTCCTAGCAGTAAAGGTATGAAGCGGCAGCTGAAGATCAAATTTTCCGCCTAGCAGTCCAACAAGAATATAATTTCCTCCCTTATTAAACCCAAACAAGCTATATCCAAAGTTAACAGATGACTCAGAGCCGACAAAATCAATGACTGCGCTCGCTGAGCCGTTTAATAGTTCTATTATTTTTTTTGCTGCTCCCTCATGATTAGAATTTATTACTTCACTTGCTCCAGCTTTCTTAGCTATCGCTAATTTCTTATCATCTATATCAACAACAATCGGGTTGATGTTATATGCAGCTTTTGCAATCTTTAAAGCCAAAAGCCCTAAACCTCCAGCACTTATAATAACTATATTATTTTGATTTGGTTTCAACTTGGCTTTTTTGAGAGCGCTATATGCTGTAAGACCCCTGCATGCATAACTGCCTGCTAATTCTTCAGGAGTATCACCTGCATCAAATAAATACCTTGCATCTTTAACCAGAACATATTCAGCATGCCCTCCATTTACATTAATACCAAGGTTTTGTGCAGTAAAGGGGCCGCAATAATGTTCCATATCTCTTTCGCATTCATAGCATTCACCACAACCAATCCAAGGATATACAACATATTTATTTCCAACCTTTACACCTTCAACTTCTTCACCAATTTCCACGAGCTCTCCGTAGATCTCATGACCCATTGCTAGCGGTTGAGTAAGTCTGGAGGGAATTTTCTCATCATTGCCTGCATCGAAATATCCATCATGGATATGAACATCAGAGTGACAAACCCCACAGGCAATAGTTCTAATCAAAACTTCTTTTCCTTTTGGAATTGGCTTATCTGAAATAATTTCTTCTAAGGGAAGACCATCTTCAATAACTTGGTAAGATTTCATACTTGTAAGTATCTCATGTATCTATTTCTTTATAACTAACAATAGTTTTTTTATTTATATCTTCCCATCTTTTTTTTTCAACTAAATAACAAAGAATAGACTCAGAATCACTACTTTGTTTAAATGAAAAGTCATTAGGAATTTCTGATGGATGAAGGGAGCAAATTTCTTTAATCTGCCTTCCGCTCTTTAAAGATTTAAAAGTTATTTCTACTTTGCCATTTTTTAGATTATCGATAATCTCGCTCATTTAATTAATCATTTGAATTGTTATGAAATTATATGGTATTTAATTAAATGTTTTAACAACATATACTAATCATATGAAAATTATATACATAAAAAATATATTTAGTTTTGTTTTAATTGCATTGTTATCTCAATTTATTTTTACAGAAAACGAGCCTTTTAAATCAACTTATTTTCCAATGCCTTATTCAAATGTTTTATTTCAAAATGCAAATATCTTTGATGGAGATGGGAATAAGTTTTTAGATACTGATCTTATCATTCAAGACGGAAAAATTGTTGCAATAGGCAAAGATCTTCCAAAATCAAAAGACATCAAAGTTATCGATGCAACAAATAAATGGATTACGCCAGGAATTATAGATATTCATTCGCATATGGGGGTTTATCCTGCTCCCTCAGTAAGAACAAGTTCAGATGGCAATGAATCAACAAGTCCTGTAACTGCTGACGTTTGGGCTGAGCATTCTATATGGGTTCAAGATCCTCAATTTGCTCTTGCATTAAAAGGCGGAGTCACGACTTTTCATGTTTTACCTGGCTCGGCAAATCTTATTGGTGGTAGGGGAGTGACAGCAAAAAACGTTCAACGAAACACTATAAATTCAATGAAGTTTCCTGATGCACCTCATTCTTTAAAAATGGCTTGTGGTGAAAATCCAAAAAGAGTTTATGGCAATAGAAGTCAAGCGCCATCTACACGAATGGGAAATGCAGCAGGTTATAGGAAATCATGGATTAAGGCTTCAAGTTACTTGAGCAGATTAGAGGAATATGAGTCAAAATCAGAAGAGGCTAAAGAAATGGGATACAAGCCTCAAAGAGATCTTGAGTTGGAAACATTAGCAGGGGTTCTCAGGGGAGATATTTTAGTTCATAACCATTGCTACAGAGCTGATGAGATGGCGGTCATGATAGATATAGCTAATGAATTTGGATATGAGATTACTGCATTTCATCATGCTGTCGAGGCATACAAGATTGCAGATTTACTGGCTGACAACAATATTTGTGCAGCATTATGGGCTGATTGGTGGGGATTTAAGCACGAGGCATATGACATGGTGCAAGCAAATGTTGCCATAGTTGATCAAGCTAGAAACGGGAAGGGCTGCGCTATAGTTCATTCTGACAGTGAGATTGGAATCCAGCATTTAAATCAGGAAGCATCAAAAGCTTTAGCAGCAGGAATAAGAGCAGGTTATGATATCTCTGAAGCCAGGGCTATGAAATGGATAACAAGTAATCCCGCCAAAGCAGCAGGAATTTATGATGTTACCGGATCTCTTAAAGTTGGTAAAAATGCAGATATTGTTTTATGGAGTGGAAATCCATTCAGTGTATATACCTTGGCAGAGCAAGTATTTATAGATGGAGCATTGGCATACGATAGAGATTCGGGGTCATGAGCCAGCGTCTGACTTTGATCTTGGAATTCTAAATCCAAATAAAAATAGGATAGAAGAATGATGTTAAATTTTAGATTCAAAAAATATTTTGCAACTTTTTTAATTATCTTTGCAAATAGCATTGGTGCAGAAGAAGTATTGATTACAAATGCTAATATTTACGACGGTAAGTCCGATGACCCTTTTATAAGTAATATTTATATAAAAAACGGCAAAATTAAAAATATTTCAAATAATTTGTTTGATGTTGAAAATGTAATTGATGCAAGCGGCATGATCGTCACGCCAGGTTTTATTGCTACTGACACTGAAATTGGGATTGTTGAAATAGGTGCGCTTAGTGTTACCCGAGATGATAGACCATCTATGTACAACATTGGGTTTTCTGTATTTGATGCTTTTAATCCAAATTCAACATTGATACCCTGGAATAGAGCAAATGGGATTACCTCGGCTATAACTTTACCTAAATATTCATCAAGTCCAATCGGAGGATTGGGCTCTTTTTTGATTTAGATAGCAATCTAAATATTTCTGGAATAAAAGATATGGTTATGGTTGGTAGAGTTGGTGGAAGCTCATCTGGCTCTAGAGCTGAAACTTTTGCTCTTATAGAAGATTTATTAGATCTGGCTTTCTCAATTGACTCTAGGGTTATCAAATCAAATGCTGAAATAATAAAATTTATGAGTGAGATGCCTCTAGTGAGTCATTTAGAACTTCAAATAAGAGATATTCATGCGTTATATAAATTAGCAAACACAGACTTACCAATAATAATTGAATCAAATAGAGCCTCTGACATATTAAAACTGATTGATCTAAAGAATAAATATAATTTAAATTTAGTAATAATGGGCGCACAAGAAGCTACTTTGGTTATTGAACAATTAAAAGATAGCGATATACCTTTGATAGTTAATCCAATAAACAATATTCCTAACTCATTTGACGAGCTTGCATCAAATATTAATGCCTCAGCGAGATTGGAGGATGCAGGAATTACATTAATGTTTAATGCACCAAGAGATCATAACTATCATTTAATAAGACAGGGTGCTGGAGTGGCAGTTGCTAATGGAATGTCATACTCTGGGGCAATTAAAGCGCTATCAAGCAATGTTTCAAAAACTTTTAAACTTGGTTCGAAGGGGTTAATTGAAGAGGGAGCATCGGCAGATTTAATGATTTGGGATGCAGATCCATTGGAGCCATCAAGCATGCCTATAAAAGTATTTATCAATGGAATAGATACAGATTTAACAACAAGATCATCAAGACTTAGGGATAGATATACTAAAAATTTAGATAAACCAAATATCTATAGATAAAAAAACCCATCTAATGATGGGTTTCACATTTGAACTGGAGCCACCTGTCAGATTCGAACTGACGACCTGATGATTACAAATCAACTGCTCTAGCCAACTGAGCTAAGGTGGCAAAAAAATGTATTATATACAAATTATTATTTTGGGAAAGGGCAATTTGTTCCCCCAATGCCACAATAGCCATTAGGATTTTTAGCAAGGTATTGTTGGTGGTATTCTTCAGCAAAAAAATATTCTTCTTTTTCTAATATTTCTGTAGTTATCCTCCCTAAACCTTGAGTATTCAGAGCTGCTTGATATTTATGCATTGAAAGTTTGGCTGCCTCAAGATCATCAGCAGAGTAACAAAAGATTACAGATCTATATTGACTGCCAATATCATTCCCTTGTCTCATGCCTTGAGTTGGGTCGTGACATTCCCAGAAAACTATTAAAAGTTGATCTAAGCTTATTTTATTGGGGTCATAAGTTACTTTAACAACTTCTGCATGACCAGTGTCCTCATAACAAACTTGTTCGTAAGTTGGATTGTCCAATGATCCCCCGCAATATCCAACAGATGTTAAATAAACACCTTCAAGTTCATAAAATTTTCTCTCAACTCCCCAAAAGCATCCTGCGCCAAAAATTATTTCATTAAATCCATGCGGAATCTCTGATCTAAGATTAATATTACTAATGTAATGATTCATTTAATAAGCACCTTTTATAGAAACTTCGCCAAATTGATATTTGCATGTTTTGTAATTATTCTCCAATATTAAACTCCCATCAATATCTATCCCTTTAAACAATCCCTTATCAACAATTTCATTATTTTGACTAATTAAAATTTCTTTATTCATGTGCATACAAACATTTTCCCATTCTTTAACTGGATTAATGACCCCTTTGTTTAGATAATCAAGAAAACTTATTAAAATTTTATTAATTAAATCATTTCTGTTCAATTCTTTAAATTCTGATAAGTCTCCCCACCAATCTTTCTTTTTTCTAAGTCGCATATTAATACCTATTCCAACAATAGTTATGACATTACTTCCAAGAATTTCCTTTTCAACTAATATGCCACCTATTTTTTTATTTTTTAAAACTATGTCGTTGGGCCATTTCAATCCAACTTCAATATCATTCGACAAGGATTTGATCGCTTTTTGACAAATAATTCCAGTTGCAAGACTAATCGGGAACTTTTCTTTATGAATATTTAGTCCAGAAATGGACATATAAATGTTTTCATAGTCTTTACTTATCCATGAATTTCCTCTTCTGCCACGTCCATTAGTTTGAGTATGTGCAATATTTACATTAATTTTTTGATCATGCTGATCTCTTTTGCATTGGTCATTTGTAGAATCAATTTCTCTAAAAGTAGCTATTCTTAAAGCATCTTTGCTTATATTTTTGGATTTTATTAATATCTAAATGATTCAATGTTAAAAAACTAGTTGACTTAACGTCATTCTAGAACAAAAATAGCTACCTTGAAATGGAGAGGTGGGTGAGTGGTTAATACCAGCAGACTGTAAATCTGCCGCTTCGGCTACGTAGGTTCGAATCCTACCCTCTCCACCACCTTCAAGTCTGCATATTTTTAGCTAAAAAAAATCTTTAAATTTATATTGTAAAAAGGTTGAGTTTATCAATTTTTAGAGGGATAATACGCCACCTTAAAAATAGGATGCTTATGTCGGGCTCATATAGCTCAGCGGTAGAGCACTTGCTTGGTAAGTAAGAGGTCACCGGTTCAAGTCCGGTTATGAGCTCCATTTTTATTAAAAAATATTAATTTCAGAGAGGCGTATAAAATGGCTAGAGAAAAATTCGAAAGAACCTTACCCCACGTTAACGTTGGGACAGTTGGTCACGTTGACCATGGTAAAACTACATTAACAGCTGCTTTAACAAAAGTTGCTGCTGAAGTTTATGGTGGAGATGCTGTAGACTTTGCAAATATTGACAATGCTCCAGAAGAAAGAGAAAGAGGAATTACTATTAATACTTCACATGTTGAATATGTATCACACTGCTCGTCACTATGCACACGTTGATTGTCCTGGTCACGCTGATTATGTTAAAAACATGATTACAGGAGCGGCTCAAATGGACGGAGCTATTCTTGTTGTAAGTGCTGCAGATGGCCCAATGCCTCAAACAAGA
Source organism: Gammaproteobacteria bacterium (assembly GCA_038141865.1). Classification (GTDB taxonomy): domain Bacteria; phylum Pseudomonadota; class Gammaproteobacteria; order Magnimaribacterales; family D2472; genus CAJQGY01. Next base: position 103,287 of record JAYQIX010000006.1, read on the forward strand.
GAGCATATCCTTTTAGCTAGACAGGTTGGTGTTCCTTACATCGTTGTATTTATGAACAAAGCAGACCAAGTCGATGATCCAGAGCTGCAAGAGCTTGTAGAGATGGAAATTAGAGATCTTTTAAATGAGTATGACTTCCCAGGTGATGATACGCCAATTATCGTAGGTAGTGCATTAAAGGCTTTAGAAGGAGATACATCTGATATTGGTGTTCCAGCTGTTACTAAATTAATTGAAACTCTTGATTCATATGTACCAGAGCCAGAAAGACCAGTTGACGGAGCTTTCCTAATGCCAATTGAAGACGTATTCACTATTTCTGGTAGAGGAACTGTTGTAACAGGAAGAATTGAGACAGGTATTGTTAACACTGGTGATCCATTAGAGATTGTTGGTATTAAAGACACAACTCAAACAACCTGTACTGGTGTTGAGATGTTCAGAAAATCACTTGATGAAGGTAGAGCAGGAGAAAACTGCGGAATCCTTTTAAGAGGTATTGATAGAGATGCAGTAGAAAGAGGTCAGGTTCTAGCCAAGCCAAGTTCTATTTCACCTCATACAAAATTTGAAGCAGAAATATATGTCTTAAGCAAAGAAGAGGGCGGAAGACATACACCATTCTTTAGTAATTATAGACCACAGTTCTACTTTAGAACCACTGATGTTACTGGGGCTTGTGAATTACCTGATGGAGTCGAAATGGTTATGCCAGGTGACAACATCAAAATGGTAGTAACACTAATTGCTCCTATCGCAATGGACGAAGGTCTTAAATTTGCGATTAGAGAGGGTGGAAGAACTGTTGGTGCTGGCGTAGTATCAAAAATTATTGAATAGAAAAAATTGATGAATCAAGCCGAGGCTTTAAAGCCTCGGCTTACTTGTCTTTGATAATATGAAAATATGTTTTAGGCCAGTAGCTCAATTGGTAGAGCACCGGTCTCCAAAACCGGGGGTTGGGGGTTCGAGACCCTCCTGGCCTGCCAATTAAATATTACTGGTGAAAAAGGAATTTTATGAGTAAAGAAACAGCTTCAAAAACACTAGATACTATTAAATGGCTAGTTTCTTTAGCTATTTTTACAGTTGCGATTGTTGGAAATAGCTATTTTGTTGAATTTCCATTCTTATATAAGATCCTTGGTGTAGTATTTTTATTCATTATTGGGCTTATTGTTCTTGCAACTACAAACTTTGGATCTAACTCTATCAAACTTATGAGAGAGTCTAGAACAGAAATTCGGAAAGTTGTTTGGCCTACAAGAGTTGAAACCACTCAAACATTTTTGGTAGTTTTCATTTCAATAATTGTTCTTTGTTTATTCTTTTGGGGCTTAGAGGCACTTCTAAGTTATTTAACTAAGTTGGTATTAGGATAAGTTATGGATTGGTATGTAATACAAGCTTATTCAGGCTATGAGCAAAAAGTTAAGTTGGCTCTAGAAGAAAAAATAGAGCTCAATAACCTTAGTGAAAAGTTCGGGGAGATTTTAATTCCAACTGAGCAGATTGTAGAACTTAAAGGTGGCGCAAAGAAAACTACTGAAAGAAAATTCTTCCCAGGCTATATTCTCATTCAAATGTTGCTTGAGGATGATTCATGGCAGTTAGTTCAATCAACACCTAGGGTTTCAGGTTTTGTTGGTGGTACCAAAGATAGACCACTTCCTATATCGGAAGATGATGTGAACAACATAATAAATAGAATAGAAGTTGGAGAAGATGCTCCTGCACCAAAAACTATTTATGAGCCTGGTGAAGTTATTCGAGTTTGCGATGGTCCGTTTAATGACTTTAATGGTGTTGTTGAGTATGTTGATTATGAGAGGAATATCGTAAAAGTTTCTGTTCAAATTTTAGGTAGAGCAACTCCGGTTGAGCTAGATTTTATTCAAATTGAGAAAACATAATGGCAAAGGCAAAGAAAGTAGCAAATATTTTGAAATTACAAATTCCTGCAGGGGCAGCTAATCCTAGTCCTCCAGTGGGTCCAGCTCTTGGTCAGGTTGGCGTTAACATTATGGATTTCTGTAATGCTTTTAACGCAGAGACTCAAAGTGCTGAGAAAGGACTTCCTCTTCCTGTTGTTATTACAGTATATGAAGATAAATCTTTTACATTTGTTGTAAAAACACCTCCAGCTGCGGTATTAATAAAAAAAGCACTTGGAATTCCTAAAGGTAGTGGAGAGCCTAATAGAGAAAAAGTTGGAAAATTAACAAGATCACAACTAGAAGATATAGCAAATGCTAAAGAGCCTGATCTTAATTCAAACGATTTAGATGCCGCAGTGTCAATCATTGCTGGCACTGCTAGAAGCATGGGAGTAGAAGTAGAGCTGTGAGTAAATTAACTAAAAAACAAAAACTTATCTCTGAAAAATTAGATACGACTAAAACATATTCTATTTCTGAGGCTATGGAATTAATTAAGTCTGTCAAGTCTGATAAGTTTGAAGAATCAGTAGATATTTCAGTAAAACTAGGAGTTGATCCAAACAAATCTGATCAAAATGTTCGTGGTGCTGTAACTCTTCCTAATAGTCTTGGCAAGCAAGTTACTGTGGCTGTTTTTGCAGATGGAGATCAAGCTGAAGCAGCAAAAGAGGCTGGTGCAGAACATATTGGAATGGATGATTTAGCTGAAAAGTTTACAAAAGAGAATCTTCTTGTAGATGTTGTTGTGGCTTCTAACAGTGCAATGAGAGTTGTTGGAAAGCTTGGGCAAGTGCTTGGACCAAAAGGCCTCATGCCAAACCCAAAAACTGGAACTGTTACCGATGATGTGGCTACGGCTGTTAGTAATGCAAAGGCTGGGCAGGTTAGATTTAGAACAGACAAAAATGGAATTATTCATGGAAGTATTGGAAAAGTATCATTTGATGACGATAAGATCATAAGTAATGCTTCCGCATTAATAAATGAATTAAAAAAATTAAAACCTGCATCTGCAAAAGGTGTCTATATAGGCAATATTGCTTTAAGTAGCACCATGGGTCCAGGTGTAAAAGTTAACTCTTCGGAGTTGGTATAAGTTTTAAAGCTATTTATTTAGCTTTAGATAGTTGCGATTATTCGCAGCCGTCAAAGACCGTAGGTGTCGAAAGACTTAATTTCCTACGTAGGTGGTGTTCAAATTGTAATTATGCAGTTTGTCGCCGAATAGCCGTAAGGCTTAAACAGGAGAAATTGCTGTGGCGTTAACAAAAAGTGAAAAAGAAAGAATAGTATCAGAGGTTAAAGAAGTTGCTTCCAAAGCATCATCATTGGTCATTTCTGATGCTAGAGGCATGAAGGTTTCTGAGCTCTCAGAGGTTAGAAAAAATGCTACCCAAGCTGGAATACATATCCAAATTATCAAAAATTCATTAGCTAAATTAGCTTTTGAAGGAACTGATTTTGGTTGTTCCGACGAAGCTTTGGTTGGACCATCATTATTTGCTTTTTCATTTGAAGAGCCAGGTGCAGCAGCTAAGCTGCTAAAGACCTATGCTAAGAATTTTGACAACCTTGAAGTGAAAGCTTTAGTTGTTGAAGGACAGCTTCTCGATGGTGCTCAGATTGATATCTTGGCAAAACTACCATCAAGAGAAGAAGCTCTTGGCTTGGTTGCATCAGTATTACAAGCTCCAGTTGGCAAGTTTGCAACTTTATTAAACGAAGTTCCAAGCAAGCTAGCTAGAGTATTAACAGCAGTTAATGACAAGAAAAAGGCGACAGCCTAATTATAAGGAGAAAAAAATGGCAACTACTAAAGAAGATATTTTAAAGGCAATTGAAGAAATGTCAGTAATGGAATTAGTTGAACTAATTTCAGATATCGAAGAAAAATTTGGTGTTACTGCAGCAGCAGCTGTAGCGGCAGCACCAGCAGCAGCAGGTGGCGGAGAAGCTGATGCGGCTGAAGAAAAGGATGAATTTGATGTTGTATTAAGTGCAGCTGGAGATCAAAAGGTCCAAGTAATTAAAGCAGTTAGAGCTATTACAGGTCTTGGTCTTAAAGAGGCAAAAGATATGGTTGATGGTGCTCCATCTACTGTTAAAGAAGGTGCAAGCAAAGACGATGCTGAAGAAATTGTTAAACAATTAACTGAAGCAGGTGCTACAGCAGAACTTAAGTAAACATTTAATTAATAAATATATTTTATAGGGCGCATTTATGTCATACAGCTATACAGAAAAGAAAAGAATAAGGAAAAACTTTGGTAGTTTTGCAAAAGTTATGGACTTACCAAACCTTGTTGAAACTCAAACAAATTCTTATTCTGAATTTTTACAAGCTGATGTGGCACCAGATTCAAGAAATAACCAAGGTTTAGAGGAAGTTTTTAAATCTTTATTTCCTATTAAAAGTGTTTCTGGAAATGCTGCTCTTGAATATGTTTCTTATGAATTAGGCAAGCCAGCATATGATGTTCAGGAATGCTTAATCCAAGGTTTATCTTATTCAGCACCGCTAAGAATTAAAGTAAAACTAGTCATTTATGACAGAGAAACAAATTTTAAAGAAGTAAAAGATATTAAAGAAGGTGAAGTCTTTATGGGAGAGGTTCCATTAATGACTCCAGATGCTTCTTTTGTTGTTAATGGCACAGAAAGAGTTGTGGTTTCTCAGCTACATAGATCTCCCGGTGTTTTCTATGATCATGACAAGGGTAAAACTCACTCTTCAGGTAAAGTTTTATATTCAGCTCGGGTGATTCCTTACAGAGGATCTTGGCTTGATTTTGAGTTTGATCCAAAGGATATTTTATTCTCAAGAATTGACAGAAGAAGAAAAATTCCTGCGACTATTATGTTGCGTGCATTAGACATGAGCACACAAGAAATTCTAAATGAGTTTTATGATGAGGATATCTATACTTTAGAAAAAGATTCTGTGAAGTTAACTCTTATCCCTGAAAGGTTAAGGGGAGAGACTCTATCAGTTGACATTAAAGTTAGAAACAAAGTTTATGTTCCAGCAGGCAAAAGAATTACAGCTAGACACATCAGAGAATTATCAACGTCTAAAGTCAGCGAAATCAAATTGGATGATGAATACCTAGTTGGAAAAATTACTTCAAAAGATATCATCAATCAAGATACTGGTGAAGTGCTCGTTGAGGCTAATACAGAGATCTCTAAAGAAGTTATTGAATTGCTAAGAGAAAATAGCATCTCGGAAGTCCATTGCTTATTTATTAACGAATTAGATAAAGGTTCTTACATATCAGATACTTTACGAGTTGATCCAACATCAAATAGGTTAGAAGCCCTTGTAGAGATATACAGAATGATGAGACCTGGCGAGCCGCCAACAAAGGATTCAGCTGAGACATTATTTGAGAACTTATTCTTTAACCAAGAAAGATATGATCTTTCTGAAGTTGGTAGAATGAAATTTAACAGAAGGTTAAAGCTAGAATCTTCCAAAGATAATCCTAATATCTTAGATAAAGAAGACATTATTGAAGTTATGAAAGGTATTGTGAACATTAGAGATGGGCATGATATTGTTGATGATATTGATCATCTTGGTAACAGAAGAGTTAGATCTGTTGGAGAAATGACAGCTAATCAATTTAGAGTTGGTTTAATAAGAGTAGAGAGAGCTGTAAGAGAAAGGTTGAGCATGGCTGAGGCAGATGAGCTTGGTCCACAAGACCTTATTAACGCAAAACCTGTGACTGCTGCTATTAAAGAATTCTTTGGTTCAAGTCAGCTATCACAATTCATGGATCAAAATAATCCTCTTTCTGAAATTACTCACAAGAGAAGAGTTTCAGCTCTAGGTCCTGGAGGCTTAACAAGAGAAAGAGCCGGCTTTGAGGTAAGAGATGTTCATCCTACTCATTACGGTAGAGTATGTCCTATTGAAACGCCTGAAGGACCAAACATTGGGTTAATAAACTCTTTTGCTTCTTATTCTAGAACTAACCAATATGGTTTTATTGAAACACCATACAGAAAAGTAACAAATGGCAAAGTAACTGACGAGATTGTTTATCTATCTGCAATTGATGAAGGCGAGCATGTTATAGCTCAAGCTAATGTTGCTTTAGATAAAAATAATAAATTTGTTGATGATCTTGTTGCCGTAAGACACGCAAGTGAATTTGAGTTGATGTCACCAGACAGAGTTGATTTGATGGATGTATCTCCACAGCAAGTTGTATCGATTGCTGCTTCATTAATTCCATTTTTAGAACACGATGATGCAAACAGAGCATTAATGGGTTCAAATATGCAACGTCAGGCAGTTCCTGTTCTCAGGGCTGAGAAGCCTTTAGTTGGAACTGGTCTTGAATCAGTTGTTGCAAGAGATTCAGGTGTTTGTGTTGTTGCTAAAAACACAGGTGTTGTTGAAAGTGTCGATGCATCTCGAATAGTTGTAAGAGTAACTGACAAAAAAGCAGATTCTGCTGCAGATATTTATAACTTAATTAAGTACACACGTTCTAATCAAAACACATGTATAAATCAGAGACCAATTGTTAAGGTTGGAGATTCAGTTAAAAAAGGAGATGTTCTTGCTGATGGTCCTTCAATTGATAATGGAGAGTTAGCTTTAGGTCAAAATATAAGAATTGCTTTTATGCCTTGGAATGGATATAACTTTGAGGACTCTATCCTGATATCTGAGAAGGTAGCAAGAGAAGATAGATTCACTTCAATTCATATCCAAGAAATTGTTTGTGTTGCTCGTGATACAAAATTAGGATCAGAAGAAATCACTGCAGATATACCTAATGTAGGAGAAGGCTCATTAAATAAATTAGATGATTGTGGAATAGTATATGTTGGCGCAGAGGTTGAGCCAGGCGACATTCTTGTTGGAAAAATAACTCCTAAAGGAGAGACTCAACTTTCCCCAGAAGAAAAACTACTGAGAGCTATTTTTGGTGAAAAGGCATCAGATGTTAAAGATACATCTCAAAGGTCTAGCTCAAAAGGCACTGTAATAGGTGTTGAGGTATTTACTAGAGATGGTGTTGAGAAAGATGAAAGAACTCAAGCTATTGAGCAAGATCATCTAGATCAATCTAAAAAAGATGCTGATGATGAAGCTGCTGTTGTTGAAGAGGCAACAAGATCTAGAGTATGTGATCTTCTTAAAGGTGCGCAAGTTGTTAAAGGAGCTGGTCTTAAAAAAGGTACAAAAATAACCTTAGATCTTGTTTCTGAAATGCCTTTAAGCGATCTATTTGCTGTAAGAACTGACAATGAGAACCTCAATACAACAATTGAACAAACTGAACAAACTTTTAAAGAATACCTCAAAGGAATCAAACAAAGATTTGAAGAAAAGAGAGAAAAAATTATACGAGGTCATGATTTAGCTCCAGGTGTTATAAAAATAGTAAAAGTATATTTAGCAATTAAAAGAAGGATACAACCTGGTGATAAAATGGCTGGTCGTCATGGTAACAAAGGTGTTATTTCTGAAATTATGCCAGTAGATGATATGCCATATGATGAGAATGGTGATCCAGTAGATATTTGTCTAAATCCACTTGGTGTGCCGTCTCGAATGAATGTTGGTCAAATTTTGGAAACTCATATGGGATCAGCTGCCAAAGGCATTGGTAAGCAAATAGACTCAATGATTAAGGAAAATGCAAAACCAGCTGAACTTAAAGCTTATCTTGAAAAGCTGTATAACAAAAATGCTGCAAATAAAGAAGATTTAGATGCATTTAATAACGCAGAAATAGTTGAGTTAGCTAATAACTTGAGAGATGGTCTTCCTATAGCAACTCCAGTATTTGATGGTGCTAAGGAATCAGAAGTTAAGGACCTTTTGAAATTAGCTAACCTTCCTGAATCAGGTCAATTTACTTTATATGATGGTAGAACTGGAACTAAGTTTGAAAGACCAGTAACTGTTGGGATATATGTATATGATCAAGTTAAATCATTTAGTTGATGACAAAATGCATGCAAGGTCTACAGGTTCATACAGTCTTGTAACCCAGCAACCACTCGGAGGTAAAGCTCAATTTGGTGGACAGAGATTTGGAGAAATGGAGGTATGGGCATTAGAAGCTTATGGAGCCTCATATACACTTCAAGAAATGCTAACAGTCAAATCAGATGATGTTTCTGGAAGAACAAAAATGTACAAAAACATTGTTGATGGTTCATTTGAGATGGATGCAAACATACCAGAATCATTTAATGTTCTCAGTAAAGAGATTAAATCACTTGGCATTAATATTGAATTAGATTCAGAAAACTAGGAGATAAAATTGAGAGACTTATTAAACTTATTAAAAACTGGTCAAGATGATTTTACTACTATATCTGCAGGCCTTGCTTCACCTCAAGTTATAAAATCTTGGTCATTTGGAGAAGTAAAAAAACCTGAAACAATTAATTACAGGACTTTCAAACCAGAAAGAGACGGATTATTTTGCGCAAAGATATTTGGGCCAATAAAAGATTACGAATGTATTTGTGGTAAGTATAAGAGAATGAAGCACAGAGGTGTTGTCTGTGAAAAATGTGGTGTGGAAGTAACTCTAGCTAAAGTAAGACGTGAAAGAATGGGCCATATAGACCTTGCTGCTCCTGTTGCACACATTTGGTTTTTAAAATCTTTACCATCAAGAATTGGGCTTTTGCTTAACGTTACTCTTAGAGAGATAGAGAGAGTTCTATACTTTGAAAGCTATATTGTTACTGACCCTGGATTAACTGAATTAGAAAAAGGCCAAATTCTCACCGAAGAAGAATGGGTAGAAAAATATGAAGAGTTTGGTGATGAATTTACAGCTGGAATGGGTGCTGAAGCGGTACAAGTTTTATTAGAAGAGCTGGATATAGATGATGAAATCAGAATCATTAGAGAAGAAATCCCTCAAACTAATTCTGAAACTAAACTAAAAAAACTATCCAAAAGATTAAAGCTATTAGAAGCTTTCAAGGACTCAGGGAATAGACCTGAGTGGATGATAATGAATGTTCTTCCTGTTCTACCTCCAGATCTAAGGCCATTAGTTCCTCTTGAAGGCGGAAGATTTGCAACATCTGATCTCAATGACTTATATAGAAGAGTGATTAATAGAAACAACAGGCTTAAGAGATTGCTTGAGCTAAGTGCGCCCGAAATTATTGTAAGAAACGAGAAAAGAATGCTTCAAGAGTCTGTAGACGCTCTACTAGATAATGGAAGAAGAGGAAGGGTAATTACTGGTACTAATAAAAGACCACTGAAATCACTTGCTGATATGATTAAAGGCAAGGGTGGAAGATTCAGACAAAACCTTCTTGGTAAGCGTGTAGATTACTCTGGAAGATCTGTGATTGTATCTGGGCCTACACTGAAACTACATCAATGTGGACTACCTAAAAAGATGGCTTTGGAACTATTTAAACCATTTGTTTATGGTGAATTGGAGAGAAGAGAACTAGCTACAACAATCAAAGCTGCTAAAAAATTAGTTGAAAGAGAAACCCCAGAAGTTTGGGAAGTGTTAGAGGATGTTATTAGAGAACATCCAGTGATGTTGAATAGAGCCCCAACTCTTCATAGATTGGGTTTACAGGCATTTGAACCAAAGCTTATTGAAGGTAAGGCAATTCAACTTCATCCTTTAGTATGTGTGGCTTTTAATGCTGATTTCGATGGGGACCAAATGGCTGTTCACGTTCCATTAACTCTAGAAGCTCAACTTGAAGCTAGAGCCCTTATGATGTCGACAAATAATATTTTATCACCAGCTGACGGATCACCAATAATTAATCCAACTCAAGACGTTGTTCTTGGTTTGTATTATATGACTAGGGAAAATGCTAATGCTGTTGGTAATGGAAGAGTCTTTAGTAATCCAGATGAAGTGTTAAGAGCATATGAAACAGAAACTCTTTCAATTCACTCTGCAGTTAAAGTAAGAATTGAAGATGCTGAAGGCAATACTTCAATTGAAGATACAACTGTTGGAAGAATTATCATATGGAGAATTACTCCCAAGGAAGTTGGTTTTGAAAATATAAATAAGGTTCTCAACAAAAAACTAATTTCAAAGCTTGTTGATATCTCTATAGGAAAGCTGGTCTTAAAAATACTGTTATTTTTGCAGATCAGTTGATGTACTTAGGATTTGATTTCTCAACTAGATCAGGCTCATCTATTGGAGTAAATGATTTTGTCATTCCTGAAGAAAAAGCAGGAATTATTGAGTCTTCTGAGAAAGAAGTTAAGGCTATTGAGAAGCAATTTGATTCTGGTCTTGTAACTAGAGGCGAAAGGTACAATAAAGTAATTGATATCTGGTCCAGAGCTAATGAGCAGGTTGCAAAAGCAATGATGGAAAAAATTAGTACTGAGCAAGCCATTTCTCCTGAAGGCGAAGAGGTTGAACAATCTTCATTTAATTCTGTATACATCTACGCAGACTCTGGAGCTAGGGGATCTCCTGCACAGATCAGACAGCTATCTGGAATGAGAGGCTTGATGTCAAAACCTGATGGTTCAATTATTGAAACACCAATAACTGCAAACTTTAGAGAAGGTTTATCAGTACTTCAGTACTTTATATCCACTCATGGAGCAAGAAAAGGTTTAGCTGATACAGCGCTAAAAACAGCAAACTCAGGTTACTTAACAAGAAGGCTTTGTGATGTTTCTATGGATTCAGTTATTAATATTGATGACTGTGGAACCTCAGACTCTATTACTGTTACATCAATAATTGATGGTGGTGAGATCATTCAAGCTTTGACTGACAGAATTCTAGGTAGAGTTATCGCAGAACCAATTAATGATGCCAATGGAAATATACTTTTTGCTGAAGGCACCATGCTAGATGAAGAAGCAGTATCAAAAATTGAATCATTGAATTTATCATCTTTAAAAGTTAGATCACCTATGACATGTGAGGCTTCTATTGGAGTATGCTCAAAGTGTTATGGTCGTGATTTAGCAAGAGGTCATTTAGTTCATAGAGGAGAGGCAGTTGGTGTTGTGGCTGCTCAATCTATCGGAGAACCTGGTACTCAGCTTACTATGCGTACTTTCCATATTGGTGGAGCGGCTTCAAGCTCATCTGAAGACAATGCTATTTTTAATAAAAATGCTGGCGTGGTTAATTTTTCTGATGATATTAAGACTGTTACCAATAAAGACAAGTTACAAGTTGTTGTTTCAAGAAATGCTATGTGTACCATGGAAGACACGCAAGGAAGAATTGTTGAGCAATACAAGGTTCCTTATGGTGCTACTCTTGAAGTTTCTGATAAAGCAGAGCTTGAACAAGGAACAAAAATCGCTTCGTGGGATCCGTATACAAGACCAATCATATCTGAGACATCCGGTAAAATTAAGTTTTCAGATATAGAAGATGGTGTGACTGTAAGATCTCAAACTGATGAATTGACAGGTCTGAGCAGCATTGAGGTTATTGAAACATCAGAAAGGCCTTCTGCTGGTAAAGAGCTTGTTCCATCGATTTCAATTGTTGATTCAAAAGGAAAAACAGTTCTAGTAGGAGATTTTAAAGCTCCGGCAACATACACTCTTCCAGCAAATGCTTTAGTTAACCTTAAAGATGGTCAAAAGCTAACAGCTGGTGAGGTATTAGCTAGAATTCCATTAGTAGCTTCAAAAACAAAAGATATTACAGGTGGTCTGCCAAGGGTAGCTGATCTCTTTGAAGCTAGAAAGCCTAAAGATGCAGCTGTGTTATCTGAAGAAACTGGAATAATTTCTTTTGGAAAAGAAACAAAAGGTAAAGTTAGATTAGTTATCACTCCAGAAGGCGCAACCAAGAAAGCCCACAATGTTGAAATGTTGATACCCAAACATAGAACTCTTTCAGTATTTGAAGGAGAGAGAATTTCTAAAGGAGATATCATCTCTGATGGTCCTTTAAGTCCTCATGACATTCTAAGGCTTAAAGGCATTCCTGAATTAACAAACTTTATTGTTAATGAGATTCAGGACGTGTATAGACTTCAAGGGGTATCTATAAATGATAAACATATAGAAACTATATTAAGGCAAATGTTAAGAAAGGCTTTAATTATAGACGGCGAAGATACTAAATTTATCCAAGGTGATCAGGTCGACTATGCTGAACTTAAAGAAGAAAATGAAAGAGTCTTAGCTGCAGGCAAAACACCTGCTCAATTTGAGAGAGTGCTATTAGGTATTACCAAAGCATCTCTTGCAACTAATTCATTTATATCTGCAGCATCTTTCCAGGAAACAACCAGAGTTTTAACTGAAGCAGCTGTAACTGGTAAAAAGGATCATCTAAGGGGTCTAAAGGAAAATGTAGTTGTAGGAAGATTAATACCAGCTGGTACAGGTATGGAATTCCATGACAAATTAAGAAATAAAAAACAGTACGATCTTGATGAGCAAACATTATCAGCAGATGATATTGAAGCAGCATTGAGACAGGAACTTCAAGAAAATGAGGAATAATGTTGACCGCGATCAATCTGCTCTATAAAATCGCGGCCTAAACTAAAAAATATATATTATGGCTACAGTAAATCAATTAGTTAAAAAATCTAGAAAACCAAAAACTAGAAAAACAGATGTGCCAGCGCTTAAAGCCTGTCCACAAAGAAGAGGTGTATGTACACGTGTTTATACAACAACACCTAAGAAACCTAATTCTGCATTGCGTAAAGTTTGCAGGGTGAGGCTAACTAGTGGTTTTGAAGTTACTTCATACATTGGTGGTGAAGGCCATAATTTACAAGAGCACTCACTTGTTCTTATAAGAGGTGGAAGAGTTAAAGACTTACCTGGGGTTAGATATCATACCGTCAGAGGTACTTTAGATACTTCAGGAGTTGCTGGAAGAAAACAACGTAGATCCAAATATGGAGCAAAGAAAGGTAAATAATTATGCCAAGAAGAAGAAGTCCCGAAAAAAGAAAAGTTTTACCAGATCCTAAGTACAAGGATGTTGTTTTAGCTAAATTCATGAACAACTTAATGAAAGATGGTAAAAAGTCTACAGCAGAGAAAATTGTTTATGGTGCATTTGATCAAATCACTAAAACAACAAAAGAAGATCCTCTTGAAGTATTTTCAAAGGCATTAAGTGAGGTTAGTCCAGTTGTCGAGGTTAAATCACGAAGAGTTGGTGGAGCCAATTATCAAGTACCTATTGAAATAAGACCATCTAGAAGACAAGCATTAGCTATGCGATGGATTGTTGATGCTGCAAGGAAGAGAAGCGAAAAATCTATGCACTTAAGACTTGCTGGTGAATTGCAAGATGCATCACAAAAGAAAGGTTCTGCAGTTCGAAAGAAAGAAGAAGTTCATAAAATGGCTGAAGCTAATAAAGCTTTCTCTCATTTCAGGTTTTAATCAGATAATCTAAATTTAAATACTATGGCTAGACAAATTGTTTTAAATAAATATCGTAATGTTGGCATATGTGCGCACGTAGATGCAGGTAAAACTACAACTACGGAAAGAGTTCTGTTTTATACAGGACTTTCTCATAAAATTGGTGAAGTTCATGATGGTGCCGCTACCATGGATTGGATGGAGCAAGAGCAAGAAAGAGGAATTACTATTACATCTGCTGCAACAACATGTTTTTGGAGTGGAATGGAGCAACAGTTTCCTCAGCATAGAATAAATATCATTGATACACCAGGCCACGTTGATTTTACAATTGAAGTAGAAAGATCTCTAAGAGTTTTAGATGGTGCAGTTGTAGTATTTTGTGGAACATCAGGAGTTGAGCCACAATCAGAAACTGTATGGAGACAAGCAAATAGATATGAAGTTCCTAGAGTAGTATTTGTAAACAAAATGGATAGGGCTGGAGCAAATTTTGAAAGAGTTGTTCAGCAAATTAAAGACAGGCTGCAAGCTAACATCGTTCCAATTCAATACAATATTGGTGCTGAAGATGACTTTAAGGGCGTTGTTGATCTTATAAATATGAGAGCAATATACTGGAATGAAGAAGACCAGGGCCTAACCTTTGATTCAAAAGAAATCCCAGAAGATCTAATGGATAAATGCTCTCAATTAAGAGAAGAAATGCTTGAAGCTGCTGCTGAAGCAAATGAAGAGCTCATGGATGCATATCTTGAAAGCGGGGATTTATCTGTTGAACAAATTAAAGAGGGCTTAAGGATTAGATCTTTAGCTAATGAGGTTATTGTAGGCCTATGCGGCTCTGCTTTTAAAAATAAAGGTGTGCAAGCTATGCTTGATGCAATAGTTGAGTATTTGCCTGCACCCGATGAAGTTAAAGCTATTACGGGTGTAATACCAAACAACTCTCAAGAAGATGAGCAAGAAGATTCAAGAAAATCATCAGATGATGAGCCTTTTTCCGCACTTGCTTTTAAGATTGCCACCGACCCGTTTGTAGGAACTTTGACTTTTATTAGAGTTTACTCAGGCGTGCTATCAGTTGGTGATGCTGTAATTAACTCAACTAAATCTAAAAAAGAAAGGGTTGGGCGAATGGTTCAAATGCATTCAAATAATAGAGAAGAAATAAAAGAAGTTAGAGCTGGTGATATCGCCGCATGTATCGGACTTAAAGATATTACTACTGGTGATACATTGTCAGACTCTAATAGTCCAATAGTACTAGAAAGAATGGATTTCCCAGAACCTGTAATATCTGTTGCAGTTGAGCCAAAATCAAAACCAGATCAGGAAAAAATGTCTCTTGCGCTTGGAAAATTAGCACAAGAAGATCCATCATTTAGAGTAGCAAGTGATGAGGAATCTGGACAAACAATTATATCTGGAATGGGAGAACTTCACTTAGATGTCCTAGTTGACAGAATGAGGAGAGAGTTTTCTGTAGAGGCGAATATTGGAAAACCTCAAGTTGCATATAGAGAAACTATTAAAGAAACAGTTGAGGTTGAAGGTAAGTTTGTTCGTCAAAGTGGCGGTAAAGGTCAATATGGCCATGTTTGGTTAAAGCTAGAACCATTAGGCTTAGATGATGAATACGAATTTGTAGACAAGATTGTAGGTGGTGTAATTCCAAAAGAATATATTCCTGCTGTAAACAAAGGTATACAAGAACAAATGCAGAATGGTGTTATTGCTGGTTATCCGCTTTTAGCTTTGAGGGCTACGCTTTATGATGGCTCTTTCCATGATGTTGACTCTAACGAAATGGCATTTAAGATTGCAGGCTCAATGGCTCTAAAAGAGGGTGCCAATAAAGCAAAGCCAGCTTTGCTTGAGCCAGTAATGAAAGTTGTAGTTGTAACGCCTGAAGAACATATGGGTGATGTTGTAGGCGATTTAAATAGAAGAAGAGGCATAATTTTAGGTATGGATGATATTACCTCTGGAAAAGAAGTTTCATCTGAAGTTCCTCTTGCAGAAATGTTTGGATACGCAACTGATTTAAGATCAGCAACTCAAGGTAGGGCAACTTTTACAATGGAATTTACCAAGTACGGTGAGGTCCCAAGTAATATAGCTGAGCAACTAAAAACCTCTTAATAATATTAAAAATAAAACTGCTTCATTTATGTTGACAGTTGGGTTATTAGAAGCTTAGAATACGCCACATTTTGCGATTTGCTTAATGTGAAAGAAAATTTTTAAAGAGTTATTAATTTAAGGAAAAAAATGGAGAATCAATCAATAAGAATAAGGCTAAAAGCTTTCGATTATAGACTCATAGATGCTTCAGCTAAATTAATAGTAGAAACAGTAAAAAAAACTGGAGCTGTTATTAATGGACCTATTCCATTACCTGTAAAAAAAGAGAAAACTACAATCTTGAAATCTCCGCATAAAGATAAAGATGCAAGAGATCAATATGAGATTGTTACATATAAAAGACTTATGGATATAGTCAAGCCAACTGATAAAACAGTTGACGCTTTAATGAAATTAGATCTATCTTCAGGGGTAGACGTTCAAATAAGCTTAGGCTAATTCATTTATAACGCGAATGCGGCCATAGAGGGTTATAAGCCCCGTATATAGGAGAGAAAATTGAGCATAGGCTTAATAGGAAATAAATCTGGAATGTCTCGTCTTTTTCTTGAAGATGGAGAATCTGTTCCTGTTACCGCAGTATCTGTTTGTGGTAATTTTGTTGCTGATATTAAAACAACTGAAAAAGATGGATATTCTTCTTTGGTTGTATCTAAAACAAAGAAATCAAATAATGTAAATAAATCAAAAAGTGAATTCTTTAAAAAAGTTAATCTAAATCCTGGAATTCTTGCAGAATTTAGATGTGACTCAGATGAAGCTGGAGAATATGCAGTTGGAAAACATTTAACAGCTGACATGTTTGAAGTTGGTCAATATGTTGATGTCACCGGTACATCCAAAGGTAAAGGTTATGCAGGGGTTATTAAAAGACATAATTTTGCTATGCAAGATGCAACTCATGGCAACTCACTATCTCATAGAGCCCATGGCTCAATTGGCCAATGTCAAACTCCTGGTAGAGTTTGGAAAGGAAAAAAAATGTCAGGCCATATGGGTAATGTTCAAAAGACTGTTCAGAACTTAAAAATAGTAGATTTAGATGTTGAAAATAACATCATTTATATTAAAGGAGCAGTACCTGGCTTCAATGGCTCAGACTTAAAAATTAAACCTTCGCTAAAAAGATCATGAAAATAGACTTATTATCAACAACAAAAAAACAGAATATCGATATATCTGATTCTGCTTTTGGAAGAGACTTTAACGAATCTCTTGTTCATCAAGCTGTTGTAAGCTACATGGCGGGTTCAAGACAAGGTACATCTCAACAAAAAACAAGATCTGATGTAAGAGGTGGCGGTAAGAAGCCATACAGACAAAAAGGAACAGGAAGAGCTAGAGCTGGAACTATAAGGAGTCCTCTATGGAGAGGTGGTGGCGTTGCATTTGCATCTAGACCAAGAGATTATAGTAAAAAAATAAATAAGAAAATGTATAGAGCTGCTATAAGGTCTATTTTTTCTGAGTTACTTAGACAAGAAAAACTTGTTGCTATTGAGAATCCTGTTTTAGATAAACCAAAAACAAAAGAAATAGCTAAATTTTTAAATGAGTTTTCACTAAGTAAAGTACTTATTATTACTGACGAAATTGATATAAACCTTTTTCTTTCTGTTCGTAATATTCCTAATGTTGATGTGATAACTGTTAGAGAGATTAATCCAGTTATTTTACTGAAAGCTCAAAAAGTAGCAGTAACAGCTGAAGCATTTAAACAAATTGAGGAGTGGGTAGATGCATAACGAAAAATTATATACATTAATCCAAGCTCCATTAGTTACTGAAAAATCTGCTCGATTAGGCGAAGAGCTTAAACAATTTGTTTTTAAGGTAGATTTGTCAGCAAACAAAAGAGAAATCAAGCAAGCAGTTGAAAAGCTTTTCAAAGTTGAGGTTGTAAATGTTACCACTTCAATAGTTAAGGGTAAGAAAAAAAGAAATAGAACTGGAATTTATAAGAGATCAAATTACAAAAAAGCTTTTGTAACTCTTGGTAAAGATTCTGAAATACAACTAGAGGGTATGAATTAATCATGGCAGTAATAAAAGCAAAACCTACAAGTCCAGGAAGACGAGGTGTAATATCTGTCAAAGCAGACTTGTACAAAGGAAAACCGCTAAAATCCTTAATTCAACCTAAGTCAAAGAATGGTGGAAGAAATAACAATGGCCGCATCACCGTTAGACATCAAGGTGGAGGCCATAAACAGCATTACAGAATTATAGATTTCAAGAGAAATAAACTTGATATACCAGCTGTCGTAGAAAGATTAGAATATGATCCAAATAGATCTGCTCATATAGCTCTTCTTAAGTATAAGGATGGTGAGAGAAGATATATTATCGCTCCATCAAAATTAAACGTTGGTGACGAGGTAGTTTCAGCTGAAAAGTGTGAGATTAAAGTTGGTAATTCTATGAAATTAAAAGACATACCTCTTGGAACTAATGTTCATTGTGTTGAGCTTAAACCATTAAAAGGTGCTCAATTAGCTAGAAGTGCAGGTACCTCAGCTAGACTAATTGCTAAAGAAGGCATTTATGCAACTTTAAGGCTTCAGTCTGGCGAAACAAGGAAGGTTCTTTGGGAATGTAGAGCAACTTTAGGTGTAGTTTCAAATCAGGAAAATAACCTTAAATCACTTGGTAAAGCTGGCGCTAAAAGATGGAGAGGTGTCAGGCCTACTGTTAGAGGTGTTGCAATGAACCCTGTTGATCACCCACATGGTGGTGGTGAGGGAAGAACCTCAGGTGGAAGACATCCATCTACCCCATGGGGAGTTCCTACTAAAGGTTACAAGACTAGAAAAAATCAAAGAACTGACGATTTAATTATTAGAAGAAGAGGAAGTAGAAAGTAAAATGCCAAGATCACTTAAAAAAGGTCCATTTATAGATTTATCCCTTGAAAAAAAGGTTGAAGCAGCAGTTGCATCAAATGATAAGAGGCCAATCAAAACATGGTCAAGAAGATCTATGATTAATCCATCTATGGTCGGATTGACTATTGCTGTCCATAACGGAAGACAACATGTTCCTGTATATGTAAATGAAGATATGGTTGGGCATAAGCTTGGTGAATTTTCACATACAAGAACATTTAAAATGCACTCAGGTGACAGGAAGGCTAAATAATGGAAACAAGAGCTTATTTAAAAGGAACAAGACTTTCACCTCAAAAAGCTGGGCTTGTTGCTGACGCAATCAGAGGAAAGACAGTCCAAGATGCTATGGATTTTTTAGGTTTTAACAAACAAAAAGGCGCCGCTGTAATTAAAAAGCTCCTAGAGTCTGCTATTGCCAATGCTGAGCATAACGATAAAGCGGATATAGATTTACTATCAGTTAAGTCTATTATTGTAAATCAAGGAATGAGACTAAAAAGAATGAAACCAAGGGCTAGAGGAAGGGCTGATAGGATTATTAAACCAACATGCCACATAGAAATTATTTTATCCGAGGGGAGCAAGTAATGGGACAAAAAGTAAATCCAACAGGCTTTAGATTAGGTACTAGCATAAAGCAAAATGCAAATTGGTATGCAAAAGGAAAAGCTTTCTCTGAGAACTTAATACAAGATCTTAAAGTAAGAGAGTATTTTAAGGTAAAGCTTAAGAACTCATCTATAAGCAAAATCGAACTAGAAAGATCTGCAGAGAATTTTGTTGTTTCAATTTTTACATCAAGACCAGGAATTATCATTGGTAAGCGTGGTGAAGAGATAGAAAATTTAAAAAAAGCTGTTGAAAAAATTGTTAAAAAACCAGCTCAAATAAATATTAAAGAGGTAAAAAAACCAGACTTAGATGCAACTATTCTAGCTGAGGGAATAGCACAGCAACTAGAGAGACGAGTAATGTTTAGAAGGGCTATGAAGAGAACAGTTCAAAGTGCTTTAAGGCAGAGTGCTAAAGGCGTTAGAGTCGAAGTATCTGGAAGATTAAATGGTGCAGAAATTGCAAGAACTGAATGGTACAGAGAGGGAAGAGTTCCGCTTCATACTTTAAGAGCTGATATAGATTATGGAACAGCCGAAGCATTAACTACTTACGGAATAATTGGTGTTAAGGTTTGGGTATTCAAGGGTGAGACCACTGAAGATCCATATAAAGTTGATCAAGGAAATTAAGTATTATGTTACAGCCAAAACAAACAAAATTTAGAAAAATGCATAAAGGCAGAAATAGAGGCCTTGCGCAAAACGGCAATACTGTTGCTTTTGGAAGATTTGGTCTTGTAGCTTCTGGCAGGGGAAGGATTACTGCTAGACAAATTGAAGCAGCTAGAAGAGCAATGACAAGACATATTAAAAGAGGCGGTAATATTTGGATAAGAATTTTTCCAGACAAGCCAATAACAAAAAAGCCTTTAGAGGTAAGAATGGGTAAAGGTAAAGGAAATGTCGAATATTGGGTTGCTTTAGTTCAACCTGGAAAAGTTATGTTTGAGATGGCTGGAGTTTCTGAAGAGCTAGCAAGGGAAGCTTTTAAGCTTGCATCAGCTAAGCTCCCTGTTAAAACCCATTTTATTAGCAAGGACGTATAAATGAATAAAGAATTTGCTGAATTAAAAAACAAAAGCTCTAAAGAATTAGAAGCTGAGCTCATGGTTGCTAGAGAAGATCAGTTTACTTTGAGAATCAAACATAAAACTGGTCAATTGAATGAGACAAGTCAGCTTGGAGATGTAAAAAAGAAAATAGCGCGTATAAAAACATTGATTAATATAAATAAATTAAAGGATGAAAAATAATGGAAAACTCTAATCCAAGAATTTTGACAGGAGTTGTTACCAGTAACAAAGCTGATAAGACAATCACTGTTCAGATTGAAAGAAAAGTTAAGCATCCGTTGTATGGCAAGATTATTAAAAGATCAACTAAAGTCCATGCTCATGACGAAGAAAATAATGCATCAATAGGTGATGTTGTCACCGTTAAAGAATGCAAGCCTTTTTCTAAAACCAAAACATGGATTCTTGTTAATGATAATCAGGCTGATAAATCTGAAACTGCAAAAGTTGCTGAAGTTGAGGAGAGTGAATAATGATACAAATGCAATCACTTTTAAAAATTGCTGACAATAGTGGTGCCAGAAGCGTCATGTGCATAAAGGTACTTGGCGGTTCAAAAAGAAGATACGCAAATATCGGCGACACCATAAAAGTTGCTGTTAGAGAAGCTATCCCAACTGGAAAGGTTAAAAAGGGACAGGTTGTTGATGCGCTAATTGTGAGAACAAAAAAAGGAGTTAGAAGAAAAGATGGCTCATTAATAAAATTTGATGAAAATGCAGCGGTTCTAATAAACAATCAGAAAGCCCCAATTGGAACAAGGGTTTTTGGGCCTGTTACAAGAGAATTGCGAGATGGCAAGCATATGAAAATATTATCACTTGCTCCTGAGGTACTATAAAAATGACAAATATTACTACTAAATTAAGAACCGGTGATGAGGTTGTTGTCTTAGCAGGACGAGATATTGGTAAAACAGGAACTTTAAGGAAGATAATAAAATCTAAAAATAAAGGAATTGTTACTGGTGTAAATATGGTCAAAAAACACACTAAACCAAATCCTGAAATGGGCATTACAGGAGGAATAGTTGAACAAGAATCCTCTATAGATTTGTCTAATTTAGCAATCTGGAACTCTAAAACAAAGTCAAAAGATAAAATAGCTTATTCAGTTGATAAAGAAGGTAAAAAAATTAGATTATTCAAATCAAATAATAAAGAGATTAAATAATGTCAAATTTAAAAGAAACTTATAAAAAAGATCTTATTCCAGCATTGCAAGAGAAGCTTGGAATTAAAAATGTTATGGCCGTACCCAAGCTTACTAAAGTTGTAATTAATATGGGAGTTGGAGAGGCTGCTAATGATAAAAAGCATCTTGAATCTGCTGTACAAAATTTAACTGCTATTGCTGGACAGAAGCCTGTTGTAACAAAAGCAAGAAAATCAGTAGCAAGTTTTAAGATAAGAGAAGGCTGGCCTTTAGGCTGCAAAGTTACTCTTAGAGGTGAAAAAATGTATGAATTTATGGAAAGGCTAATTAATATAGCAATTCCAAGAGAAAGAGATTTTAGAGGCTTAAATCCAAAATCATTTGACGGGCAGGGAAATTATAATTTTGGGATCAAAGAACAGATTATCTTTCCTGAGATTAATTACGACAATATTGACAATATCAGAGGTATGGATGTTTGCATTAATACATCTGCATCAAATAAAGAACATGCTAAGGCACTGCTAGAAGCTTTAGAATTTCCATTTAAAAAATAGGTATAAATTTATGGCAAAGAAATCAATGATTGCAAGAGAGCATAAAAGAATTAAAACTGTTGCAAAATATGCTGCAAAAAGAGCAGAACTTAAAGCAATATTTTCTGATCTTAGTTTGCCGAGTGAAGAGAGGTATGAGGCATACAAGAAGTTTCAAAAACTTCCTAGGAATGCTAGTCCCTCTAGAGTTGTTAGAAGATGTCAGGTCACTGGAAGACCTCATGCTGTTTATAGAAAATTTGGGCTTAGCAGAATCAAGCTTAGAGAAGCAGCTATGAGAGGAGATATTCCAGGTTTAGTTAAATCAAGTTGGTAAAATTATGAGTTTTCAAGATCCTATTTCAGATTGTTTAACAAGAATACGTAACGGTTTAATGCGTGGTAAAAAAGACGTATATGCTCCTTATTCAAAGCTCAAACATCAGTTAGTAGATGTTTTAGTAAGCGAAGGTTATCTTAAGGGCTGTGAGAAAGTCGAAAGCGAAGGAAAGCCTGCAATTAAAATTACTTTAAAGTATTTTAATGAAAAACCAGTTATCCAGGATCTTGTTAGAATCAGTAAGCCAAGCTTAAGAAAGTATTCAGCAGCATCAGAGCTAAAACAAGTTAAAAATGGTCTTGGATCATTCATATTATCAACAAATCAAGGTTTGATGACAGACAGAGATGCTAGGTCTAAGAATATTGGTGGCGAAATTTTGTGTGAGGTGTTTTAAATGTCAAGAGTTGCTAAAAATCCAATTACTATTCCAGACGGAGTTACTCTAAATGTTGAGTCAAACGCAGTTAATGTTAAAGGTAAGCTTGGCGAGATGTCTTTTGAATTATCAGAATCAATTTCTTTGGAAATTCAAGATAATATTGCTTCAGTAAAATATGATGAGTCATCCAAACAATCTACTGCACTTGCAGGAACATCTAGAGCGTTAATTAATAACATGGTTATTGGTGTTTCCTGATGGATTTGAGAAAAAACTTGAACTTAAAGGGGTTGGATATAGAGCAAAGGCATCAGGAAAATTACTTGAACTAACCTTGGGCTTTTCACATCCTGTTAAATATCAATTACCTGAAGAAGTATCAGTTGAAACACCATCACAAACAGAAGTTGTTTTAAAAAGCTTTAATAAACAAATTCTTGGCCAAGCTGCTGCAGAAATTAGGGCATTTAGACCGCCTGAGCCATATAAAGGCAAAGGGGTTAAATATGCAGATGAAACTATTAGAAGAAAAGAAGCTAAGAAAGCTGCTGGAGGCGCATAATGAGTGTTAAAAATATTTCTAGGCTCAGAAGAGCAAAGAAAACTAGGATGAATATTAGACATCAAGAAACGCCTCGACTTACTGTATACAGGTCGTCGCAGCATTTCTATGCTCAAGTTTTTGATAGCCTGGGTTCTACAGTTATTGCGTCTGCATCAACAGTTGAGAAGGAAATTGAAGAAAAATCTAATAACGTTAAAGCTGCTGCTGTTGTTGGTAAAAAAGTGGCTGAACGAGCATTAGAAAATGGAGTTAAAAAAGTAGTTTTTGATAGATCTGGTTATAAATATCATGGCCGAATAAAAGCGCTTGCTGATTCAGCGAGAGACGCAGGCTTGGAGTTTTAATAAATACAATGAAAGATAATAGAAATAATACAAACAATCAGCAACAAGATGCACTTGAAGAAAAGTTAGTTCAAGTTAACAGGGTAGCCAAAGTTGTCAAGGGCGGAAGAATATTTGGATTTACTGCTCTAACTGTTGTTGGTGATGGTAATGGAAGAGTGGGCTTTGGAAGAGGTAAAGCCAAAGAAGTCCCAATTGCTATTCAAAAAGCTATGGAAAATGCACGTAGAAGCATGGTTGAGGTAGAGCTTAATAACACTACGATATGGTACCCAATTAAAGCAAAGCATGGCTCGGCTAATGTCTATATGCAGCCTGCATCAGAGGGTACAGGTATTATTGCTGGTGGTGCAATGAGAGCAGTACTAGAGCTTGCTGGAGTGCAAAATGTTTTAGCTAAATGCTATGGCTCAACCAATCCAGTTAATGTGGTAAGAGCAACTATTAATGCTTTAAGTGCCATGGAGTCACCTGAAACAGTTTCTAGCAGGAGAGGTATTAAGGTAGAGCAAGTATCATGAGTAAAGATAAAACAATAAATATAAAGTTAGTTAAAAGCGGAATTGGGAGGATGAAGTCCCATAAGCTTTGTATCAAGGGGACTTGGGTTTAAAAAATTAAATCAAACAGTTACTGTTATTGATACCCCAAGCAACAGAGGAATGATCAATAAAATTTCAGACATGATTGAAATTCAGGAATAATAAAATGAGTGAAACAGATAATAATTTAGCCCTCAATACTATATCTGATGTAGCAACATCTAAAGACAAAAAGAGAGTTGGAAGAGGTATCGGATCTGGTACTGGAAAAACAGCTGGTAGAGGACATAAAGGTCAAAAATCAAGATCAGGAGGAAATGTTAGGCGTGGTTTTGAGGGTGGTCAAATGCCCCTACAACAAAGACTACCTAAATTTGGTTTTTCTTCAAGAACAAATAATCACCTTAAAGACGTTAACCTTAAATTAATTAATGGCATGGAAAAGGTAACTTTAGAGACTTTAAAAGAAAATAAAGTTATAGGAAAGTCTATTAAGAAGGTAAAAATCTTTGGAGATTTTGAGGTTACATCAAAAATGTCTGTAGAGGGCATTAAGGTAACAAAGGGTGCAAAAGCTTCAATTGAAAAAGCTGGAGGATCCATCAAGGAGTAATCATGGCTGAGCAAGGTGCAGGAATGAGTGATCTATGGAAAAGACTAAGATTTGTCTTCATGGCAATTATTGTCTATAGAATTGGTTCACATATACCAATACCTGGAATAGACCCAGATCGATTAGCCCAGCTTTTTGAGCAGAATCAAGGAACTATCTTAGATATGTTCAACATGTTTTCTGGTGGAGCTTTAGAGAGAATGAGTGTTTTTGCGCTTAATGTAATTCCATACATATCAGCTGCAATTATTATGCAATTATTCTCAAACTCTATTCCTTACTTGATAGAGCTAAAAAAGGACGGTCAAGCGGGAAGAAACAAAATCACTCAATACACAAGATATGGAACAGTCATTCTTGCATTTATTCAAGCTTCTGCATTAGCAGTGACGCTTTCATCCAGCGGACTAGCATTCACACCTGGTACTTCATTCTTTGTTTCTGCAGTTTTCTCAGTAGTGGCAGGAACAGTATTTTTAATGTGGTTAGGAGAGCAGGTCTCTGAGAGAGGGATAGGAAATGGAATCTCTATTATCATCGCTACAAGTATTTTAACAGGTATTCCAGGGGCTATTGGACAATCTCTTGAGCAAGCAAGGCAAGGGGATTTAAATATACTACTCCTTATCGGAATTGGTCTATTGGCAATGATTGTAATTGCAATTGTAGTATTCATTGAAAGAGGTCAGAGAAGGATCACTGTAAATTATGCTCAACGTCAACAAGGTAGAAGAATGATGCAGGCGCAATCAAGCCATCTGCCTTTTAAAGTTAACATGGCAGGTGTTATACCTGCAATTTTCGCGAGCACATTTCTATTATTTCCAGCTTCATTGTCAACATGGTTTGGTCAAAGTGAATCACTTGGTTTTTTACAAAGTATCTCTCTAGCTTTAAACCCTGGACAGCCTCTATATATATTAGTATTTGCTACGCTTATAATTTCCTTTTGTTTTATATGGCTAGCATTAACCTTTAATACAAAAGAAGTATCAGATAATTTAAAAAGATCTGGAGCATACATAGCTGGCATTAGGCCTGGTGAGCAAACAGCAAATTATATTGATGCTGTGCTTGCAAGATTAACTGTTTTCGGAGCAATATATTTAACACTTATATGCTTGCTTCCACTAGCTTTAATTAATTTTGCAGGTGTTTCTTTCTACTTTGGTGGAACCTCAGTCTTAATTATTGTTGTTGTATTAATGGATTTTATGGCTCAGGTTCAATCTCATCTGATGTCAGGACAATATGCATCATTAATGAAAAAAGCAAATTTAAAAAACTACAAAAGATAATATGAAAGTTAAAGCATCAGTAAAAAAAATCTGCAGAAATTGCAAAATAGTTCGAAGAAATGGCGTTCTATTTGTTATCTGTAAAACAGACAAAAAACATAAACAGAGACAAGGATAAGATATGGCAAGGATAGCTGGAGTTAATATTCCTGAAAACAAACATGTAGAGATCTCTCTTACACATATATTTGGAATTGGCAGAACTACTGCTCAGACCATATGTAAAGAACTAAAGATTGATTACACAAGAAAAATATCTGATCTTACTGAAGATGAGATTGAGTTAATTAGGGGTTCAGTTGCCAAAATAAATGTAGAAGGTGATCTAAGAAGAGAGATAAGCACTAATATAAAAAGGTTAATGGATCTCAAGTCATACAGAGGAGTGAGGCATAGAAGAAAACTCCCAACAAGAGGCCAAAGAACTAAAACAAATGCCAGAACAAGAAAAGGCGCTAAAAAACCAATGAGAGGTTAATAAAGATGGCAGTAAAAGGAAAGAAATCAAAAAAGATTGTTACGGATGGAGTGGCACATATTCACTCTTCTTTCAACAATACAATTGTAACTATTACTGACAAACAGGGAAATACTGTTTGCTGGGCAACATCTGGAGGCTCAGGTTTCAAAGGCTCAAGAAAAAGCACACCTTTTGCTGCGCAGATAGCTGCTGAAAAGGCAGGAAATACTGCAAAAGAGTTTGGAATGATTAATTTGGACGTAAAGGTTAAAGGTCCTGGCGGAGGCAGAGAGTCTGCTATAAGGTCTTTAAATGCATGTGGATTAAAAATTAAAAGTATAACTGATGTCACACCATTACCTCATAATGGATGTAGACCATCTAAAAAAAGAAGAGTTTAACGGAGAAGTAAATGGCTAGATATAGAGGACCATCATTAAGACTTTCAAGAAGAGAAGGGACTGATCTTTTCCTCAAAAGTGGAGTTAGAGCAATTGAATCAAAATGTAACATGGATTCGCCTCCTGGAGCTCAAGGTGCTAGAAGAGGAAGGTTGTCTGATTACGGTTTACAGCTAAGAGAAAAACAAAAAGTTAGAAGAATGTATGGAGTGCTAGAAAAGCAATTCAGAAATTACTACAAAAAAGCTGCATCCCAAAAAGGAAATACAGGTGAAAACCTATTATCTTTACTTGAAAAGAGGCTTGATAATGTTGTATATAGAATGGGCTTTGGATGCACTAGAGCAGAGGCTAGACAAATGGTTTCTCATAAAGCATTTAAGGTTAATGGACAGGTTGTAAATATACCTTCTTATCAGGTTCAAGATGGCGATGAGATTGAAGTAAGAGAGAGAAAAAAGTCACATCTTAGAATCGCTTCGGCATTAAAAATAGCAGCTTCACGTGAAGAGTGTGATTGGGTTGAAGTTGATGATAAAAATTTAAAAGGGGTATTTAAATCAGCTCCAGATAGAGCAGATTTAGGAACAGAAATTAACGAAAATCTTATTGTTGAGCTTTACTCAAAATAAGAAATAAAGGCGGATAAAATTATGCAAACATCAGTAATAGATTTACTAGTCCCAACAGAAATTCAAGTTGATGACATTTCACCAACTTTATCCAAGGTTACACTTGAACCTTTAGAGAGAGGTTTTGGCCATACTCTTGGTAATGCACTTAGAAGGATTTTATTATCATCTATGCCTGGAGCAGCAGTTACAGATGTTGTAATTGATGGCATTACTCATGAGTACAGCACTATTGAAGGCGTTAGAGAAGATGTTATTGATATTCTTCTTAATATTAAAGATATGCCTGTTAAAGTGATTGAAGGCGATACTGCAGAAATTGTGCTTGATGTAACAGGTCCGTGCGATGTTCTTGCATCATCATTTGAAGTGCCTGGTAATGTTGAGCTTGTAGATCAAGACTTTCACGTTGCATCAATAATTGACAAAGTAAACTTAAAAATGACTTTAACTGTTAAGACAGGAAGAGGTTATGAGCCAGCAGATCTTCGAGATGATGAAGATAGAGTGGTCGGTGGTTTGAAAGTAGATGCTTCCTACAGTCCCGTTAAAAGAGTTTCATATAATGTTGACAATGCAAGATTCGAAAAAAGAACAGACTTAGATAAGCTTTTAATTGAGCTTGAAACGGACGGAACTCTCGATCCAAAAATGGCTATCGAGCATGCAGCTACTATATTCCAGCAACAGCTTAGCGCATTTGTTGATTTAGATGCAATTGCAGAGCAGGAAGCTAAAAAAGATCAAAATGATTTTGATCCATTGCTACTTAGATCAATTGAAGAGCTTGAACTAACAGTTCGCTCTACCAATTGTCTGAAAGCTGAGAGCATATTTTTAATTGGAGATCTGATTCATAGATCAGAATTTGACCTTTTGAAAACTCCTAATTTAGGAAAAAAATCGCTTAACGAAATCAAAGATGTATTAGCATCGAAGAACCTATCGTTAGGCATGACAGTTGAAAATTGGCCACCACTAGGATAAATAAAGATGAGACATAGAAAAGCAGGAAGAAAACTAAATAGAAATTCATCACATAGAAAAGCTCTGTTTAAAAATCTTTCCATAGCTCTTATTGAGCAAGATATTATTAGAACAACTCTTCCAAAAGCAAAAGAGCTTAGAAAATTTATTGAGCCACTAATTACTCTTGCAAAAGTAGATAGTGTTGCAAACAGAAGACTTGCTTTTAATAAACTTCGTTCAGACTCGGCTGTAGGAAAACTATTCTCTACTGTTGCAGTTAATTCAAAAGATAGAAATGGCGGCTATACAAGAATAATTAAAGCTGGTTTTAGGCCTGGTGATAAAGCTGATATGGCATATATTGAGCTTGTTGATAGAGACCTCGGCAATGCTGATCAAGACACACCAGATACTGAAGAAAACACAGCAGCTTAACTTAAGATTTGTTTGAGAAAGGTTCCCGTATAGGAACCTTTTTTATTTGCTACATTTTCTGGAGTTCCACTAGCAACAATAGTCCCACCTTCGCTTCCTCCCTCAGGTCCAAGGTCAATTATCCAATCAGCTGTTTTGATGACATCTAGATTATGTTCAATTACAACAATAGTATTTCCTTGATCTTTTAATCTTTTCAAAACATTCATTAATAACTCTATATCTGCAAAATGAAGGCCAGTTGTAGGCTCATCAAGTATAAAGAGGGTTTTACCTGTGCTTCTTTTAGAAAGTTCTTTTGCTAGCTTTATTCTTTGCGCTTCTCCTCCTGAGAGGGTTATGGCTGATTGACCAAGCGTAATGTAGCCCAAACCAACATCATTCAAAGTAACAAGTTTATTTTTAATAGCAGGATGAGCATCAAAAAAAGCTAAGGCTTCTTCTACTGTCATATTCAAAATATCACTTATATTCTTATCCTTGAATTTAACCTCTAAGGTTTGCTCATTATATCTTTGCCCATTACAAATATCACACATAACATACACATCAGCTAGAAAATGCATTTCTACTTTAGTCATGCCATCCCCTTGGCAAGCTTCGCACCTTCCACCTTTTACATTAAAACTAAACCTACCAGGCTTATAACCTCTTGATCTAGCTTCAACGGTTTGTGATAGAAGATCTCTGATATGAGAAAATAGTCCTGTGTATGTTGCCGGATTAGATCTAGGGGTTCTCCCAATAGGAGACTGATCAATGTTTATTACCTTGTCTAAATTCTCTAATCCATCAATCTTTTGGCATTTAACTTCTTTTGTTAGTTTTGATTTATTTAAAATAAATGAACTTAATGGGAGGAGAGTTTGATTTATTAATGATGATTTGCCCGAACCGGAAACCCCAGTAACAAGTGAAAAGTCCAACAGGTATTTGAGCTGAAACATTTTTTAGATTATTTTCCTGAGATTCGATAATGTGAATAAACTTATCAGATGGTTTCTTTCGAATGCTTGGAATTGAAATTTGTTTTTCACCAGAAAGATACTTTGCAGTTATAGAATTTTTATTATTTAGAATTTCTTCTAAAGTTCCCTCTGCGCAGATTTCTCCCCCATGCTTACCAGCACCTGGTCCAATATCTATTATATGATCAGCGCATCTAATAGCTTCTTCATCATGTTCTACAACAATGACTGTATTGCCTAAATTTTTAAGGTTGTTGAGAGTTTTTATCAATTTTTCATTATCTCTTTGATGCAATCCAATCGATGGCTCATCAAGAACATAAGTAACGCCAACAAGACCAGATCCAATTTGTGAAGCCAGTCTTATTCTTTGCGCTTCGCCACCAGAGAGACTCTCTGCACTTCTCTCTAGTGTTAGATAGCTAAGACCAACATCCTCCAAAAAAGTAAGCCTGTCAGTTATCTCTTTTAATATTTTCTCAGCGATTTTGAGTTCAGATCCATCTAATTTCATATTTTCAATGAATGCCAATGCATCATTGATTCTAAGAGAGGTGATTGAGCCTATAGCAGTATCATTTATAAAAACATTTCTAGCTATTTTATTTAATCTTGAGCCATTGCAAACATTGCATGCACTTTTAGACATAAGCTTTGATAGTTCCTCTCTTATGTATTCAGAGTCAGTTTCTTTAAATCTTCTTTCAGTGCTAGGAATAATACCTTCAAACTTGTGCTTTCTGACAATTCTACTTCCGCTTCTAAACCTATGAGAGAAGTCAACTTTATCTTTTGAACCCCATAAAATGATTTCTTTTATATCTTCAGGATAATCTTTCCATTGAGTGGTTAGGCTAAAGTTATAATGAGCAGCTAAGCATTTTAGTTGATAAAAATAAAATCTATTTCGTCTTGTCCATCCTTTTATAGCACCATTACTTATAGATACTTCTTCATCTTGAATCAATCTCTTCTCATTAAAGTATTGGATCACCCCAAGACCGTCACACTTTTCACATGCTCCATATGGATTATTAAATGAGAACATTCTTGGTTCCAGCTCAGGGATGCTATAACCACATTGTGAGCAAGAAAAGTTTGATGAAAATAATTTTACTTCTTTATTTGAATTTATTTCTTCAACTTCCACAAGACCGTCAGATAACAAGAGTGAGGTCTCAATTGATTCTGAAAGTCTTGATCTGGTTTCATCAGTTTTTTTTAAAATTATTCTATCAATAACTGCGGAAATATCATGCTTCTTATTTTTTTCTAATTCAGGAAATTCTTCAATTGGGTAAACTTCACCATCAACTTTTACTCTTACGTACCCAGCTTTTCTTAAATCTTCATATACAGCATGATGCTCTCCTTTCTTACCTCTAATTACCGGAGCCAATACCATTAACTTTGAACCTTCTTTCATTTCAAATATATCGTTACATATTTCCGTAACAGTCTTTGCAGCTAGCTCTTCATTGTGGTCAGGGCAAGTAGGAATACCTATTCGAGCATATAATAGTCTTAGATAATCATAAATTTCAGTAACAGTTCCAACTGTTGATCTTGGATTATGAGATGTTGCCTTTTGTTCAATTGATATGGCTGGTGATAGGCCTTCAATTTGATCAACATCTGGTTTTTCCATCATTGACAGAAACTGTCTTGCATATGTTGATAAGGACTCAACATATCTTCTTTGACCTTCGGCATATAGAGTGTCAAAAGCAAGTGAAGACTTTCCTGATCCAGAAAGTCCTGTAATAACTATTATTTTATTTCTAGGTATCTCAAGGCTTATATTTTTCAAATTATGTGTTCGAGCACCTTTGATATAAATATTGTCCATAAGAAAGAAATAATCCGTGATGAAAAAATTATTTTGAGTTAAACTTCATAGATCATTATAAGAGGTAATTATGAGTAGAGGCGTAAATAAAGTTATTTTAGTTGGAAATTTGGGTCAAAAACCAGAAATGAGATATACGGCGACTCAATCCGCAGTTGCTAATCTTTCAATAGCTACGACTGAATCCTGGAAGGATAAAGAGAGCGGCGAGATGAGAGATAAAACGGAATGGCATAGAGTCGTATTTTTTGGAAAGCTAGCAGAAATTGTTGAAAAGTATCTTGATAAAGGTTCGAGCGTTTACGTAGAAGGAAAGCTCCAAACCAGAAAATGGCAGGACAAGAATGGAGCTGACAGATGGACAACTGAAATCGTTGGTAATGAATTAACAATGCTTGGGTCAAGAGCGCAAAGCGAGGCAGCGATGTCAAACAACAATCAAACTGAATCGCCATTTCCATCTGAAGATGATTCTGGATCAGGCCTAACAGATGACGATATTCCTTTTTAGGATTTAACCTAGTTGAAGTTTGACACTATTCTCTTTGAAGAGAAAGATTCCATAGCATTAATAACCTTAAATAGGCCAAAAAAACTTAATGCTTTTAATCAATCAATGCTTTTTGATCTATTAAAGGCATTTGATCATTGTGACCAAAGCGATTCCATAAAAGCTATCATAATAACAGGATCAGGAAGGGCATTTTGTGCAGGGGCTGATCTATCTTCTGGTGAAAATACATTTAAAAAAGAATTTGATAATACAGATACGTATGATGAGAATTTTAATAGAGATTCTGGAGGAATTTTAACTCTTAGGATGTACAGAAGCCTAAAGCCTATCATTGCAGCATGTAATGGACCGGCTGTAGGTGTTGGGGCAACTCTCCAATTAGCAGCTGATATTCGCATAGCATCCAATAATGCTGCTTTCTCATTTCCATTCGCTAAAAGAGGGATTGCACCTGATGCATGCTCTAGCTGGTTTTTGCCTAAAATAGTTGGCATATCTAAAGCTTTAGAATGGTCATATTCTGGAGAAATGATTGGTTCAGATGATGCATTTGCAAGTGGGCTTGTTTCCTATATTTCCTCTTCAAAGGATTTAATAAATGATGCTATTAAAGTAGCAACAAAATTTATCAATACCTCGTCGCCAGTATCAATTGCACTAACTAGACAAATGATGTGGTCACTGTCATCGAGGCCAACTCCTGAAGATGCTCATAAAATAGATTCAAAAGTCATTGAAGCAAGAGGCTTATCTGAAGATGCTGCTGAAGGAGTAATTTCGTTTTTGGAGAAGAGAAATCCTAGCTTTAAAAATCTTGTTTCAAAAGATATTCCAAATGTTTTTCCATGGGACGAATCACAATTTAGAAAAGAGGACTGAAATGTTATTTGATAAATACAAGTTAAAAAATACAACCCTTAGAAATAGAATTGTAATGGCGCCCATGACTCGAAGCATGTCACCAGGAGGGGTTCCAACAAAAGATGTTGTTGATTATTATCAAAGAAGAGCCAAAGCCAACGTTGGTTTGATTATTACTGAGGGGATAGAAATTAGCCATGCTGCTTCAAGCGCTTACCCTAATGTACCTAGGTTGGATAGTGAGAAAGCAATTACTGGTTGGAAAGAGGTAGTAAGTGGAATAAAAAATAGTGGTGGAGCAGTTGTAGGGCAATTATGGCATTGTGGCGGATTTAGAAAGCCGGGTATGGGGCCGAATCCTGATGTGCCTGGTCATACAGCATCAGGATTAACTCGCCCAGGCAAGAATGTAGCTCACCCAATGACAATTGATGACATAAATCAAACAATTGATGCTTATGCTGCTGATGCAAAACGTTGTGAAGAGATTGGCTTTGATGGTATTGAAATTCATGGTGCCCATGGTTATTTAATTGACAATTTCTTATGGGAGGGAACAAATATTAGGGATGATGACTATGGAGGCTCAATAGAAAACAGAGCAAGATTAGCTACAGAAATTGTTGATGCAATTAGATCAAATGTTAGTGATGATTTTATTGTCGGTTTTCGATTTTCACAATGGAAGCAACAAGATTACAGAGCACGCTTAGTAAATAATGATAAAGAGTTAGCTGAAATGCTAAAAGGGCCAACTAAATCAGGTTTAGACTACCTTCACTCAAGCATGAGAAGGTATTGGGAGCCAGAATTTAAGAAGTCAGATCATAATCTTGCTTACTGGACAAAAAAAATTTCAAAACTTCCTACAATAAGTGTTGGTAGTGTAGGCCTTGATTCAGATTTCATAGACATGACTGCACCAGCTAAACCATCAAATATTCAAAAAGTTATTGATGATATTAATGAAGGTAAGTACGATTTGGTAGCAGTCGGTCGAGCATTACTAGCAGATCATGAATGGGCTCTGAAAATGGAAGAGGGTAGATTAGACGATATTAAATCTTATAACGAGGATACTTTAAAAACTTATTTTTAGTTTAATATTCTGAAAAAATTAAAGTAGCATTTGTTCCGCCAAACCCGAACGAGTTACTCATTGCGCACGAAATTTTTTGCTCTCTAGTTTCTTGATTAATATCTAATCCATCAGCCTCATCAACTAATTTATCAATATTAATTGATGGAGCTATAAAGTTTTCATTAATCATCATTATTGAATAAATTGCCTCTTGAACTCCTGTGGCACCTAAAGAATGACCAGTCATAGACTTTGTAGAACTGATAGTTGGAATATTATTTTCAAAGACTTTTTTTATTGCATTGAGTTCAGCTAAGTCCCCTACAGGCGTGCTAGTACCATGCGCATTAATGTAATCGATAGATTTTTTTGATGCTGTTAGAGCGCCTCTCATGCATCTTTCTGCTCCCTCTCCAGAGGGTGCAACCATATCGTATCCATCTGAGTTAGCAAAATATCCAGATAATTCTGCAATTATATTAGCACCTCTATTTTTCGCATGATCCTCGTCTTCTAAAATAAGGATACCCGCACCTCCTGATATAACAAATCCATCCCTATCGACATCAAAAGCTCTTGATGCAATAGAGGGATTGTCATTGAAGTTCGATGAAAGGGCACCCATAGCATCAAACATACATGAAGAACTCCAGTGCTCGTCTTCTCCACCTCCAACAAGGACAATATCTTGTTGACCAGATTTTATTAATTCTGCTCCGTGACCAATGCAGTGAGCGCTTGTTGAGCAGGCAGATGAAATTGAATAGTTCACTCCTTGAAGTTTTAAGGCTGTACCCAATATAGCTGCTACTGTACTTCCCATGGTTTTTGTTACAGCATAGGGACCAATTCTTTTTGGGCCTTTATCCCTTGTTATGTCAGCTGTAATAACCTGAGCTTTTGTTGACGCACCACCAGAGCCTGCAACTATCCCAACTCTAGGATTTGATAGCATCTCATCGCTAAGACCTGACATATCAATAGCATCTAGTGCTGCCAGATAAGCATATGCTGGGGCTTCACCCATAAATCTTAAAAGTTTCCTATCAATAACTTCTTTAAGATCAATATCAATACTTCCAGATATCTGGCTCCTAAAGTTCATATCTGTATATGTCTGATTCTTTACTATCCCTGACTTTCCATTTTGCAAGCTATGCAGGACCTCTTTATATGAATGGCCTATACATGATTTTATTCCAATTCCTGTTACAACAACTCTTTTCATAATTAAAAATTACTTGTATCTTTAAATAATCCTACTTTAAGATTTTCAGCAGAATAAACCTCTCTATCATCAACATACATTTTTCCATGAGCTAGGCCAAGAACTGCACCTCTGTTAATAATCCTTTTTATGTCTAACTCATATCTTACTATTTTAGCAGTTGGTAAAACTTGGCCAAAAAACTTAACTTTTTCTGCACCTAAGGCTCGACCAACTCCAGACAATCCAGACCATAAAAGAAAAAAGCCCAGCAGCTGCCACATTGCATCCAAACCAAGACAGCCAGGCATAACAGGATCTTCTTTGAAATGACAATCAAAAAACCATAGCTCAGGATTTATATTTAATTCTGCAATTATTTTGCCTTTATTAAAATCCCCTTGGTCATCATTGATCAATTTAATTGAATCAAACATAAGCATATTATCTGAAGGTAGTCTTCCATCTCCTTCATTAAATAATTTGCCATTGCCACAATCAATTAAGTCTTGCTTGGAGTATTGGTTTTGAGGAACAAACATTACTTATCTCTATTAATAGAATTACTTAATAAGTTTAACATCTCATCTCTTACGGTTTTAATTTTAATTCCATGTGCTGATTTTTCTGCTAAATGAAAATAATTCATCGCAAGCTCATAGGTGGACTTAATACCGCCAAGTTCTGAAATTAAAGAATACAGCTCATTATTATCTATAACATCTTTTTTTAAAAAGCTCTTAAGAAGTTTTTTTTGAACTTTATTTGCATTTTTATAAGCAAAGTAAAATGGGTAAGTAATCTTTTTTTCTTTTATATCTTGAAAATTAGGTTTGCCAGAAGAGCTTTTAATCTCATAATCGAGCAAATCATCCTTTATTTGAAATAATATCCCTAAATTTTTTGAGAAATTTGTTGAATTTTTTATGTATGAAACTTCTCCATTAGCCAAGAGAGCCCCTGATCTAGCAGCTGCTTCGAATAGCCTTCCTGTTTTAAAGTAACTTATTTGCAATAGATCTTCTAAAGATATATTTATATTATTTATCGCATCTAGCTGGATTAGCTCTCCCTTTGAGATTTCATTCGTTGCATTAGAAAGCTCCTTGAGGATTCTCATATCATTTAATTCAACCATTAACATAAATGCTTTTGAATAGATGTAATCACCAATAAGCACACTATGCGAATTAGTCCATATGCTATTAACAGACGCTGCACCTCTCCTAGTTTGAGAAGAGTCAACTACATCATCATGAACTAAAGTTGCTGTATGAAGCAGTTCTATAACAGATGCAAGTTTAAGTCTTTTATTGGCCTTTCTTTTATCTATTGATGAGGTAATTAACGATAGTTTTGCTCTAACTTGTTTGCCATTTGATTGAAAAATATAATCATATAACTCCGATATAATTTCCTCTTCAATAATCTCATTTTGAAGAAGACTTCTTACCCTAGATAGTTCTTTATTTATAGTAATGATTTGAAAAACCCTTTTGAAAATTAATTAAAGCAAAATTATACATAAGTATTGATAAATTCTTCATTAAAGCGTATATTTTGCCACCTTTAGAGATATTAATATGTATGCAGTAATAGAAACAGGCGGAAAACAACACAAAATTGAAAAAGGCATGAAACTGCCTGTAGATTTGTTAAAAGAAGAACCAGGTTCAAAGGTAACATTTGATAATGTTCTTTTATATGTTGATGGTGACACAGTTGAGATAGGTCAGCCTTATCTCTCTAATGTTAAAGTGACTGCAGAGGTTGTGGACATTGTTAAATCTGAGAAACTATCCATACTTAGATTCAGAAGAAGAAAGCATAGTATGAGAAAAGTCGGACATAGAGCAAGACATTCACAAATTGAAATTAAAGATATTAAGATAGAGAGTAAATAATGGCACATAAGAAAGCAGGTGGTTCCAGTAAAAACGGTAGAGATTCCAACGCCAAAAGACTTGGCGTAAAAAAGATTTGGCGGACAAACAGTTAAAGCTGGAGAGATTCTTATTCGTCAAAGAGGAACCAATACTCACCCTGGAATTAATGTTGGCATTGGTAAAGATGACACACTTTTTGCAAAAACTGCTGGAACTGTACAATTTACCTATAAAGGTCCTAAAAGCAGAAAAACAGCCAACGTTATTCCTGTATAAATAACCTAAACCATGAACTTCATTGACGAGGCCTTTCTCGAAGTAAGGGCTGGAAATGGAGGAGCTGGTGCGTCTAGCTTTAGAAGAGAAAAATACATTCCATTTGGCGGACCAGATGGAGGTGATGGCGGTAAGGGTGGAGACATTATTTTTCAAGTCAATAAAAATAAAAACACTCTAATTGATTTTCAAAACAAAAAAGTTTTTATAGCTAAAAATGGCAGACCTGGTGCAGGTAAAAACAAATCAGGTGCTGCAGCAGAGGATCTTATTATAGATGTACCAAAGGGTACGGTTATTTATGATGATTTATCCAATGAGCAATTACTAGATTGTTGCGATGATGACGTTTCATATACCGTTGCTGTAGGCGGTGACGGTGGTCAAGGAAATGCTAGATTCAAGTCGAGTACAAATCAAGCACCAAGAAAGTTTACTTTGGGTTTTGAAGGAGAAATAAGATCAATAAGGCTTGAGCTTAAGTCTTTAGCAGATGTTGGCTTAGTTGGATTTCCTAATGCAGGAAAATCAACATTTTTAAACAAGGTTTCTTCTGCAAAACCAAAAATTGGAAGCTATCCGTTTACAACTCTAAGACCACACCTTGGCACTATTAGAGGTAACGACTCTAGTTTTGTGATAGCTGACATACCAGGGTTAATTGAAGGCGCATCAGAAGGAGCTGGGCTTGGTATTAAATTTCTCCAACATATTTCAAGAACTGGATTATTGTTAATATTTGTGGATTTATTTTCAACAGAAGAAAATAATCATATTCAACAAATCAAACTATTAAAAAAGGATCTAAGCCTTTATAAAGAAGACCTAACTCAAAAGGTTTCATGGATAGTATGCAATAAAATCGACCTCATCAATGATGAAGAAATAGAAGAAATATCTAATAATATTCAAAACCAGCTAAGCATAAGTAAAAAAGATATATTCTTTATCTCAGCTGCAACAGGCGCAGGCACAGAAAGACTTCTGAAATCTCTAGAAGAGGTGATAGTTCGAAGTAAAGAGGATCTTAACCTAGATTCTTAATAGCTTTTGTCAGTCTGCTTTTAGTTCTTGCTGCAGCATTCTTGTGTATTACTTTTTTTGACGCTGATGAGTCAAGTACTTTTTCTGCCTTAACAAGTAGCTCTTTAGCTTTTACAGAATCATTAGCCTCAATAGAAGCTCTGACTGCTTTTACAGCAGTTCTTACCACAGACCTTTGTGCATGTCTTAACTTATAAGTTTGAGCATTTTGGTTAGCTCTTTTACTTGCTTGCTTTGAGTTCGCCATAATTCTATATATTTAAAAAGAATGCGTAGTTTAATGATCTAAGCAGTATATGTCTAGATAAATGTAAATAATTTATTCCATGAGTTTTCTAGCTTTATTTATACAATCTCCAGCAGGATTCCAAAACCATCCTTTAGGATCCCAGGCTCTTCCATGAGCAAGGAATATACATTGTGAATAGGCTTTTTTTGCTAGTTCAATTTCACCTAGTTTTTCGTGAGCAACTGCTTTAGCCCAAAGAGCCATTGCGACATCATTTACAGCCCAATTCTTATGAATTTTTTCTTTCTCATTTCTGGTTACTCTTCCAACGGGCGGATACTTAACTTTGTTTGCATCAAGTTCTTTCTGCATGATTACAGCTTCAGTTGCAAAAACATTAAAACATGCATCAACAACTTCAATGGATTCTTCAAATTTGTTCTGGGAGAAAAGCTCTATAGCTTCTCCAGCCCATAATGCAGAGTCACCAATTTCAGGATCAGTTGAATAACAGTTAAATTCACTATGGTTACCATCAGCAGCAATGTTAGTAGAAAATAGAACCACAAAAAGTGACATGTATAAATTATTAAGTTTCATAATTATTTTTTTAAATTAATTTCGAGTTAAAGATATATTATTGATAGAGTCTTTGCAACATGGTGGAGGCGGCGGGAATTGAACCCGCGTCCATTAATCCTTCAGCCTAACTTCTACATGCATAGCTCACCCAATTGGCTTTTTAACTTTATCGACCCGAGGAGCAGGGTGAAAAAGCGAGCTTGATTAAGTTTAACCAAACTGTGTCCAAGCAACACAGCTTGGCTAGACTATGTGTTTTGCCGATGCTTCAAACCATAGTCAATTCTGGCATCGGTTAGCATTAAGCTGCTAAAGCGTAGTTGTCGTTATTTGCAACTAAATTTTTTGTAGTATGTTTTACAAGAATTACCACAATCTTGGCATGCGCTTCGGAGTCCAGTAGAAATGTCGAACCCTGTTCGCCCCCATGGGGTAAAGGATTATACATTATCTATTTGTTTTTGATGAATTTTTAAGAATCCTGCCTTGGCTTCTTTCCCAATCCCTTTTTTTGATATCTTGTCTTTGATCCACCAGTTTTTTACCTTTACCAGTAGCAATGTCACACTTAACATGATTATTTTTCCAATACATATTGGTCATAATAATTGTAAGACTCTTTTCACCTTTAAGCTTTTGAAGTTGCGCTATTTCTTTTTTGTTCAATAATAGTTTTCTTGTCCTAAGAGGATCTACATCAAAATTTTTTAAAGATGAGGGAGGATCAATTTTTATACCTATAAGCCACGCCTCATTTTTTTTAAAAGTAACGTAACTATTTTTTACATCTACTTTTTTTTCTCTTAATGATTTTACTTCCCATCCTTCAAGTACAATTCCAGCTTGAAAAGATTCGCCAAGTTTATAGTTTCTTGTTGCGGTTTTATTCCTTACAATTAAATTGGAATTATCTTTAGACATATCATTATTATGTCTTTTGATACATCATGTGCAACTAAAAGATAATAAAAAATTGGATATCAATAACTTAAAATCAACATATGGGCACTTGGGCTTTATACCGTTTGCTATATTTTCTATTATCCCATGGGTATTTGGTGCACCCTATGCTGAAATTTCAATAAAGTGTCAATTATTATATGGAGGAGCAGTTTTAAGTTTTCTTTCAGGCATGACTTGGGGGTGGGAAGATAGTCAACCTCATCAAAAATCTAATTTGTCTATCGGTATAGTCTTTAGTCTAATAAGTATTGCAATTATTTTTATGGTCTTTTTTGAATTAATATTTTTTGCACTTATAGCTTCAGTTACTATCTTTCAATTATTTTATCATTTTGAGAAATCATCATATGATTTCAAGAAAAAGAATGATGATTATAAAAAATTTAGAAAGATGTTATCTTTGTTAGTATCAATTAGTTTTTTGATATCATTTGCATATTGGATTAATCCTTACACTAACCCTATAACTTAAAAACATTATGGAATTAGAAAAACAACTTAAATCGCATGGCTCATGGATAGGTAAATGGACTTTTATATTAGCTGCCAGTGGTTCAGCAGTTGGGCTAGGTAATATATGGGGCTTTCCTTACAAGGCTGGAACAAACGGGGGAGGCGCCTTCGTTTTAATTTATCTTGCGTGTATTTTAATAATAGGGCTTCCAATTATGATCAGTGAAGTTGTTATTGGGAGAAGAGCTGGAAATAGCCCAGTTAATGCAATGAGGAAGATGGCCATTACTTCTAACAGAACCCCTCTTTGGAGGTTTGTTGGATGGAGTGGAATTCTTGCTGGAATTCTAATCTTATCTTTTTATAGTGTTATAGCTGGCATTTGTTTAAATTATATTTTTATTTCTGCAAGTTCATTAGGAGAAATAAGCTCGACTGATCAATTTGGGAACGTAATATCATCTCCTGCAAATTTACTGTTTTGGCATACACTCTTTATGTTTTTTCACTGCCTTAATTGTATCCGCAGGAATTAAAGACGGTATCGGAAAAATGGTAAAAATTTTAATGCCTATGCTTGGTTTCTTGATGATATTCATGGTTATTTATGCAATTGTGAATGGTGATTTCAGTCAAGCAATGAACTTTTTATTTGCTCCTGATTTTTCAATCGTTACCTCCGATACTTTATTACAAGCAATGGGACAGGCGTTTTTCAGCTTAGGATTGGGGATGGGCTCTATAATGGCTTACGGGGCTTATATGGCTAAAGATCAAGATATTTTTAGTAACTCAACTTCAGTGGCTTCACTTGATACCATGGTAGCAATAATTGCAGGTATAGCCATATTTCCTATTATATTTGCATTTAATTTAGAGCCAAATAGCGGTCCTGGTCTTGTTTTCGTATCTATGTTGTCTGCATTTAATCAAATGCATTTCGGCTATATTATTGGGCCACTGTTTTTTATACTGCTTTCAATTGCTGCACTAAGCTCATCTATTTCTTTACTTGAGCCTGGAGTAGCTTATCTTTCTGAAGAAGATATTTTATCTAGGAAGAAGTCTGCAGCCTTGATATCTTCTGTCGCATGGGTGTTAGGTATAGGATCGGCTCTGAGTTTTAATATTTGGTCTGATCTAACATTTATTTCTGATAGAAATTTTCTTGATTCCATAGAGTTTATTACCAACCAGATACTTCTTCCTGTTGGAGGAATGTTCATAGCAATCTTCGTTGGTTGGTTTATGTCAAAATCTATCATTAAAGATGAGATCGGAAAAATTAATCCCATTATATTTAATTTGTGGTTATTCTTTGTAAAGTTTATTGCTCCAACAGGGGTTGCTCTTGTTATATTTTTTCAATTTTTCCCAATTTAAATGGCGAGAAGCATTTCTTATACAAGAAAGATCTCAGAGCCAATAGATAGCGCATTTGAAATAATTTCTACCTACAAAAACTATAAGGACTTTATTCCGGGCTGCATTGACTCAAGAGTTATATCTGAAGAAGGAGATATGCAGATTGGGCAGCTTGAGTTTGAGATGTTTGGCAAAAGTTATTTAATTGAATCAAAAAATAAGCAATCTGATTTCAAGCTTGAAATTGAACAAATTAGAGGTCCTTTTGAAAGCTTTAAAGGTCACTGGAGCCTTATTGAAAAAGAAAAAAAAACAGAAATTTCCTTTAATGCAGTTTTTACATTACCTTTCCTCATTAATGCAGTAACACCAGATACATTAATTCATAAACTATCTGAAACAATTATTGAATCATTTATTGCAAAATTATCATGAAAGTATTTTTTTCCTACTCAGATAATAAAGAAACTTATCTTTATGAGCTTGAGGTTGCGTCTGGTACCACAGCATCCCAATTATTAGAAGTTGATCTAGTCAAAGAGCTATCCTCAGAATTCCCAAAAGATTATAAAATAGGTGTTAATAGTGAACTGCTAGATGGAGAATTTAGACCTACTCCAGAAAAATATAGGTTAAAGGAGGGAGAGAGGGTTGAGATTTACAGAATGTTGAATCAAGATCCAAAAGAGAGAAGGAGAAAAAATATTTAGTTTTCTTTAGAAGGCCTTTCTAAAATCCAACTATCAACCAGACCCTCTTCATTAAAAAAAATTGATAACTTTTGCTCAGTTATCTTTATCTCCCCAATGGTTACAGAATTAAAATAATCCCATCTA
The DNA here is from genome assembly GCA_038141865.1 of Gammaproteobacteria bacterium. GTDB lineage: Bacteria > Pseudomonadota > Gammaproteobacteria > Magnimaribacterales > D2472 > CAJQGY01. The sequence goes on from JAYQIX010000006.1 coordinate 146,095, forward strand.
TTATTTTTATGGAATGGATCCATAATTACTGCTTTACCAAATAAGAAATCTACTTGAGTTTTTGTCATTCCCTTCTCAAGTTTATTTATATCCTTTTCTTCAAATATATTCCCTTGCATTATTGGAACTTTGTATGGCTCAAAAAATGCACACGATGATGTAACCGCAATCATTAGTATAGCAAAAAATAATTTTGTATTGAGTTGTTTCATGTGCAAGATGGATTATACTTTGTAAAAATGTTTAAGTCTTATCTAATCATTAATTAGACATTAGAAATAGAAAAAAATGCCAAAAAGAATAAAGAATTACAAAAAGCCGGACTTAAAGCGACTTTACCAAGAATTAAAATCCGTGAGGTTCTAGAATCTAAGGGCCATTTAAGTGCTGAGGATATATACAAGGAATTAATTATTTTGGATGAAGACGTTGGCTTGGCTACAATTTATAGAGTATTAACTCAGTTTGAGTCTGCTGGCATTGTCATAAAGCATAACTTTGAAGAAGGACATGCTGTGTATGAAATCGTTTCTGATGAACATCATGATCATATGGTTTGTATTGAAACTGGAAAGATTTATGAGTTTCATGATGAGGTTATTGAGAAAAGGCAGTCTCAAATTGCCAAAGATCATGGCTTTGAAATCGTTGACCATAATATGGTTTTATACGTCAAAAAATTAGAATCATAAATCTAAAAATACTCTTGAACTAATAATTTGTACCCATATATATCGTATAGAGGGTAAATTATGTCAAAAGAAACTAAAGAAGAAGCTATAGATTCATCAGTCGAAGAGCAAACCGATGTTAATGAAACTATCGAAACAGATAGCTATGAAGAACTTCTTGAAAAAAAAGATAATCTTGAAAAATTATTGCTTAGAGCAACTGCTGATCTTGATAATGCTATAAAAAGAACTGCCTCCGAGGTTGATAAGGCTCATAAATATGGTGTTGAGAGGCTTTTAAATGAGCTTCTTCCAGTGGTTGATAATTTAGAGCATGCTTTAGAAAAGTTATCTGACGATGCATCAAAGGAAGATAAAGAAGGGATTGAATTAACTTTAAAATCTTTTGAATCTGCTCTTGATAAATTTGGAATGAGACCTATTTATCCTGAAAATGAACAATTTAACCCAGAAAAACATGAGGCAGTCTCAGTTGTTCCAGATGAGAACAAAGACGATGGCTTGGTGGGAGAAATATTTCAAAGGGGTTGGGAGCTCCATAATAGAATTTTAAGACCGGCCAGAGTGACGGTAATTAAGAATTAAAAAATAGAGGTAAATTATGTCAAAAATTATTGGAATTGATCTAGGAACTACAAATAGTTGTGTTGCTGTAATAGAAGGTCAACAACAGAAAGTTATTGAAAATGCTGAGGGAGGGAGAACAACTCCATCAGTTATTGCATATACAGATCAAGACGAAGTTCTTGTTGGAATGCCAGCTAAAAGGCAATCAGTAACGAATCCCGAAAATACTCTATATGCTATTAAAAGGCTTATTGGTAGAACATTTGATGACAATGTTGTCAAAAAAGATGCCGACATGGTGCCTTATAAAATTATAAAAGCAGACAATGGTGATGCTTGGGTTGAAGCATCTAATAAAAAATTAGCCCCACCTCAAGTAGCTGCTGAAGTATTAAAAAAAATGAAGAAAACAGCTGAAGATTATCTAGGCCATGATGTAAAAGAAGCTGTGATTACAGTTCCAGCATATTTTAATGATGCACAGAGACAGGCAACAAAAGATGCTGGAAAAATAGCTGGTCTCGATGTTAAAAGAATTATAAACGAACCGACAGCTGCAGCATTAGCTTATGGTTTAGATAAGCATAAGGGTGATTCTACCGTTGCTGTTTATGATCTTGGTGGGGGAACATTTGATATATCAATCATCGAAATATCTGATGTCGATGGAGAGCACCAGTTTGAGGTACTTTCAACAAATGGAGATACGTTCTTAGGTGGTGAAGATTTTGATCTAAGGCTAATAGATTATTTTGTTGATCAGTTTAAACAAGAGTCTGGATTTGACTTGAAAAGTGATCCTCTTGCCTTGCAGAGACTTAAAGAAGCTGCTGAAAAAGCGAAAATTGAACTATCATCATCCGATCAGACTGAAGTTAATCTTCCCTATATTACTGCAGATAGTTCGGGCCCAAAGCATTTTGTCCACAAGATCACTAGAGCAAAATTAGAGTCTTTGGTTGAAGATTTGGTCGATAAGAGTTTAGAGCCATTAAAATTAGCATTAACAGATGCAAAGATAGAAAAATCTGAAATATCTGAAATTTTGCTAGTTGGTGGACAAACTAGGATGCCATTGGTGCAAAAGAAAGTTGCTGAATTTTTTGGCAAAGAAGCAAGAAAAGATTTAAACCCTGATGAGGCTGTAGCTGTAGGAGCTGCAATTCAAGGCTCTGTTTTATCTGGAGATACTACAGATGTTCTTCTTTTGGATGTGACGCCACTAACTCTTGGAATTGAAACTCTTGGCGGCGTTTCAACTCCTCTTATTGAGAAGAATACAACAATTCCAACCCAAAAATCACAGACTTTTTCTACTGCTGAAGATAACCAAACGGCTGTTACAGTGCATGTTATTCAAGGTGAAAGAACACAAGCATCACAAAATAAATCCCTTGGTCAATTTAACTTAACTGATATACCGCCTGCACAAAGAGGAACACCTCAGATAGAAGTTTCATTTGATTTAGACGCTAATGGAATTTTAAATGTATCAGCAAAAGACAAGAATACTGGAAAAGAGCAATCAATTGTTATCAAAGCTTCAAGTGGTTTATCAGATGAAGATATTGAGAAAATGGTCAAGGATGCAGAAGCTAATGCCGAAGATGATAAGAAATTTGAAGAATTAGTAAAGACTAAAAATAATGCAGATATGTTGGTTCATGCTACGAGGAAAACAATTTCAGAATCAGGTGATAAATTGACTGACGAAGAAAAAGACCAGGTAGAAAATGCTGTTAAGTCATTGGAAGAAGCTATTAAGAGTGAAAATGTTGAGTCTATTGAAACATCAACAAAAGAACTCAATGATGTTTTAACACCACTTACGCAAAAGCTTTACACGCCAGAAGAAGGCGCAACTGCATCAGATCCAGAAGGAGATACTTCATCGGATAACGCAGGTGATAATACCGTTGATGCAGAATTTGAAGAAGTTAAAGAAGAAGACAAATAACTTATGTCTAAACGAGACTACTATGAAGTCTTAGGAGTCTCTAAGGGCGCCTCAGGTCCGGAGTTAAAAAAAGCTTTCAAAAAGAAAGCTATGAAATTTCATCCTGATAGAAATCCTGATAATCCTGAAGCTGCGGAAAAATTTAAAGAAGCTGCTGAGGCATATGATGTTTTATCAGATTCTCAAAAAAAATCAGCATATGATCAATTTGGCCATTCTGGTGTTGATGGAATGGGCGGGGGCGGACCTAATTTTAATGATATAAATGTCGGAGATATTTTTGGTGATATATTTGGAGACGTTTTTGGAACTAGATCATCTTCTAGAAGACCGCAAAGAGGTCAGGATCTTCAATACAATATTGAATTAACATTAAAAGAAGCAGTCCTAGGGGTTCAAAAGAAAATTAAAATTCCTTCACATAGAGAATGTCCTGATTGCAATGGAAGTGGAGCAGCAAAAGGTTCCAGTCCAAGCACTTGTTCGAATTGTAATGGTGCTGGGCAAGTAAGAATGCAGCAAGGTTTTTTTTCGGTTCAACAAACTTGTTCAGTTTGTTCAGGGACCGGACAAGTTATTAAAAATAAATGTGCAACATGTAGCGGGGTTGGGGCAATAAAAGATAACAAAACATTGTCAGTTAATATTCCATCAGGTGTTGATAATGGAGATAAGGTCAGGTTAAGTGGTGAGGGCGAGTGGAAAAAAGGTGGTCGTTCAGGAGACTTGTATGTTGCAATAAGAATTGCTGAAAATCCAATTTTTGAAAGAGACGGAAGAGATTTATATATTGATGTTCCTATATCATTTGAAACTTCAATTGTTGGCGGCTCTATAAAAGTCCCAACACTCGAAAACTTTATATCTCTCAAGATTCCTGCCCAGACTCAGACTGGCAAAGTCTTTAGAATAAGAAATAAAGGTGCATCCGTAGTAAGAGATAGCAGAAGGGGAGATATTTTATGTAGGGTAATAGTTGAAACCCCATCTAGTCTTAATAGAAAACAACTAAAGCTCCTTAATCAGTTCACATCTAGTCTTGATGAAAATAATTACCCAGGGACAGACTCGTTCAATAAAATTTCATCAAATTTAAATGATTAACGTCTACTTAAATGGAGCTTCTGGAAGAATGGGGGCCGCTGTTAAAAGTATTATTTCACAAACCAATGATTTTAATTTGCTTGATATGGATTTATCTGAGAAGCATGACTGTATTATAGATTTCTCCAGACCAGATTCATGTATCAATCTAATACTAGAGCGTAAAAAAAAGAAAATTTTAACTCCAATAATTATTGGAACTACCGGATTTAATGAGCAACAACTAAGAGTAATAGATGATGCTGCAAAATTTTCTCCAATTCTTTTATCTTTTAATATGAGCCAAGGTATATCTAATTTAAAAAAAGGAATTAAGAAAATTATCGAAGATTTAAATAGCTCAACTATATGCACTATAAGTGATTATCACCATGTTAATAAAGTTGATGCACCTTCTGGCACAGCTATAGAGCTAAAAAATTTGATAGAAGAAATAGATAAAAATAAATTTATTGAGTCAATAGAAATTAAGTCTTTCAGAGAGGGCGATTTCTTTGGTATACATGAGGTAGATTTTAAAAGTAACGAAAATCATGTAACTTTAAAACATAAGGCATTATCTAGACTGATATTTGCAGATGGGGCATTACGTGCCGCTAAGAAAATTATCAATAAAAAACCAGGGTTATATAATTTAGAGTCAATTTAAAATTAAATGATAATTTCCTTTTAAATCAACAACAACTTATATAAAATACTCAAACTTTAATCACGAAGACCTTACAGAGTTATTGCTTGGGTGCTCAATGAGTTGGCAATACAAAGGTTGGAGAATTTAACCCTAAGGAGAATGAAAATGAGCGTCGTTTCAATAAAAGACCTGCTTCACGCAGGAGTCCATTTTGGTCACCAAAAAAGATTCTGGAACCCAAAAATGGATAAGTATATTTTTGATACTAGAAAAAAAATCAGCATTATAGACCTTGAGTTAACGCAAGAACATTTGAGTGCAGCTGCTTCTAAGGTAGAAGACATTTGCTCTAAAGGTAACAAAGTCTTATTTGTAGGAACAAAGAGATCTGCAAGTAAAACTATCAAAGAAGAGGCATCTAGGCTTGATTTGCCATATGTAGATAAAAGATGGCTTGGTGGAACTCTTACTAATTGGAAAACAATTAGAGGATCAATTAGAAGGTTGCAGGATATCGAAGAAATGATTTCTTCAGGAAGAATTGAAAAGCTAATTAAAAAAGAGGCTGTTGAGATTCAAAAGGAATATGTAAAACTCCAAGCAAGCGTTGGTGGTATTAAGGATATGAAAGGCCTTCCAGATGCGATTTTTGTCATTGATGTTAAATACGAAAAAATTGCAGTATTAGAAGCAAAAAAAATGGGCATCCCAGTAATAGCTCTTGTTGATACCAACTCTAATCCAGATGGAATAGATACTGTTATTCCTGGAAACGATGATGCTATCAGATCTATTAGATTAATTACTAAGATTATCGCAGATGCCTGTGAGAGAGGTCTCGAATCTTCTAAGGGCTTTGTAGCAAAATCTGAATCTAGCACTCCAATAATTCAAAAAGCTAAAAAAGACGAAGCCAAAACTGAAGAAGTTGCTGAGAATATAGAAGAAGCTAAGGAAGAAGCTAAGGAAGAAGCTAAAGAAGTTGCAGAAACTTCTAGCGACAATGTTGAGGAAACAGAAGTTAAAACTGATGAGGTTGATAGTGATGCAGAATCAATCGAAACTGAAGAAGAAAATAAAGAGGAAAATTAACATGGAAATTACAGCAGCTTTAGTAAAGCAACTTAGAGATATGTCTGGTGTTGCTATGATGGATTGTAAGAAAGCTCTCGTTGAGTGCGAGGGTAATCTTGATAATGCATTAGATTTATTAAGATCAAATAGTGCTTTGAAAGCAGAAAAGAAAGCGTCAAGAGTGGCAGCAGATGGAGTACTAAAAGCTTATATTGGAGATGAATACTCCACGATCGTAGAAATTAATTCTGAAACTGACTTTGCAGCAAAAGATTCAAAGTTTATTGAATTCACTAATGAAGTAGCTGATTTCATAGCATCTAATAAAGTTGAAGATATAACTGTTCTACATGAATCAGAAATTGAATCAAAAAGAAAAGCCTTAGTGCAAGCAATTGGTGAAAATATACAAGTAAGAAGGCTAGAGACTTTATCTTATTCAAACGATTTAAATACAGGTTTGTACATTCACTCTGACTCAAAACTTGCTACTGTTGTTGTTTTAGATGGTGGCAATGAGGACCTTGCAAAGGATATTGCCATGCATGTTGCTGCAACTAATCCAATTTGCTTATCCTCTGATCAAATTGATCAAGATGTCTTGGAAAGAGAGAAAGCAATTTATCTAACACAAGCTAAAGAATCAGGAAAACCTCAAGAAATAATGGATAAGATGGTAGAAGGTAAATTAAAGAGATTCTTATCAGAGGTTTCTTTAGTTTCCCAGGCTTTTGTTAAAGATCCTGACACAACTATTGAAGCATTACTCAATAGCAATAATGCAAAAATCCAATCCTATTCAAGACTAAAGGTTGGAGAGGGCATAGAAGTAGAGACTAAAAACTTTGCTGATGAGGTTGCAGAACAGTTAAAATAATTCGATGTCTGAATTAATTTATAAAAGAGTTCTCGTGAAATTTAGCGGGGAGTCTGTAGCTGGTCAAGATGAGCATGGTATTGATCCAACTATATTGGATCAAATGGCAAATTCAGTAAAAACATGTAAAAAACTAGGTGCCCAAATTGGAGTTGTAATCGGCGGTGGCAATTTATTTAGAGGCGAAAAGCTTAATAAAGCTGGAATGGATAGAGTAGCTGGCGATCATATGGGGATGTTGGCTACAGTCATGAATGGTATAGCTTTTAGAGATGCCTTAGAAAGAGCTGGAATCAAAACAAGAGTAATGTCAGCAATTGCTATGCCCGGAATAGTTGAGCACTATGACAGAAGGCTAGCAATCCAATTACTTAATGATGGTTTTGTTGTTATTTTTACCGCAGGAACAGGGAATCCTTTTTTTACAACTGATACCGCTGGATGTCTTAGAGCAATTGAAACTCAGTCTGAAATAATGCTTAAAGCTACTAGAGTAGATGGTGTTTATGATTCTGATCCAGAATTAAATGAAAACGCAGTTTTATTTGATAAATTAACTTTTAATGATGCTATTACTAAAAACTTAAAAGTAATGGATGCTACTGCTCTTACATTAGCTAGAGACCATCAGTTACCAATGAAGGTTTTTAATGTAAATGCAGATGATGCTCTAAAAAATATCATTTGTGGCGAAAATATAGGTACACTTATATCTTGATATGGATGAATTAATAAATAACACATCTAAGCGAATGGAGAAGTCTCTTAGCTCACTTTCTTCAGCTTTTAATAAAATTAGAACAGGTAGAGCAAATCCTGCTTTATTAGATGATATTAAAGTTGATTATTATGGCAACCCAACTCCTCTTAATCAGGCCGCTAATATTAGTGTCGAAGAGGGAAGATCGCTAGTAATTTCTCCTTGGGATAAAAGTTTAATTCCTGAGGTTGAGAAAGCCATTCTTAATTCTAATCTTGGTCTAAATCCAAGCACATCAAGTGATTTGATAAGAGTTACTATGCCTGCATTGACTGAGGAAACAAGACAAGATTACATAAAGCAAGCTAGATCAGAGGCTGAGAATGCGAGAATATCAATAAGGAATATTCGAAGAGATTCAAATTCATCTGCAAAAGAAGAGCAGAATAATGGAGATATTTCAGAGGATCATCTCAGAAGAATTGAAGACAGAGTTCAAAAAGAGACAGATAAATATATTTCACTTGTTGATGAAGAGTTAAAGGCAAAAGAAGCAGACCTTTTAGAAATATAATAAGCCTTATGGCTAAATCCATAAAACCAAGCCAATCCAACCAACTTAAAAATGTAGCTATCATTATGGATGGTAATGGCAGATGGGCAAAATCAAATGCGCTTCAGGTCAGCAAAGGCCATGAAAAAGGAGTTGCAGTTGTAAAAGATATTGTTGAGGAATCTATAAATCAAAGTATAGATTCTCTTACACTATACGCCTTTAGTTCTGAAAACTGGGGTAGGCCACCACAAGAAATAAATTCAATTAAAAAACTAATATTAAAAGCTATTGATGAGCAGCTTCCAGATCTAATTGAGCAAAAAGTATCTTTAAGTTTTTTTGGTGAACTGAATAAATTTGGAAAAAAGATTTTAGAAAGAATAGACTTTGCTCAAAAGTCTACAAAATTTGAAAAATCTAACTTGAGGCTTAACATAGCTCTGGGCTATGGCGGACAGCAAGATATAGTAAATATAGTTAAAAAAGCTTCAAAAGATATTCAGAACAATGTAATTTCAATAGATGAAATCAATCATGATTATATTCTGAAAAAGTCATTGGTTCCTGAAAGTGAGATTGATCTATTAATAAGAACAGGTGGGGACAATAGAGTTAGCAATTTCCTTTTATATCAAATAGCTTATTCTGAGATCATGTTTACCAATGAATACTGGCCAGATTTTTCAAAACAGAAGTATCAAGAATTAATAAATAAATTTAAAAAAGTGAGTAGACGTTTTGGAAAAAGAATTTAAATCTAATTTTTTAACAAGAAGTATTACTGCAATACTTTTAACACTGCCAATTGTTGGAATTATTTATTTTGAAAATATATATATTCTTCTTACGTCTGTCTTTTTGCTTTTATACGCATCAAATACAGAGTGGCTAAAAAACTCTAATAATCAAATTCTATTTGGTAAAGCGCTATTTCTTATATTGCTTTTTAGTTACCTTTTTGCCTCATTAAATCTAATTCAATTAACAATATTGATTTCAGTTTTATTTTGGCTGGTCTTTAGTGCATATCTAGTTTTAGGCAAAACCTCCAAACTATCTTTGGTTAGCTTTGATAATTTTTATATAAGGCTCTTAATCCTCTTATCATTTTGTTCTTGTTCACTCTATTTAATGAAAGTAAGCGATATTTTTGTATTTTCAAATTTCATTTTATTTTTTATATTAATTATTAATTCAGCAATATCAGATAGTTCTGCATATTTGGTGGGATCTTCAATAGGAAAAACTCCACTATTTCCTGATATCAGTCCAAATAAATCTTTAGAAGGTTTCTTAGGTGGTCTTGGCGGGTGTTTTCTTTTTGCTTTTGGTATTTTTTATATATTTGAGACTCCTGCTTCATTCATTGCTGTTCTTGTTATAGGATCATTTTTTGCATTTGTAGGAGATTACTTTTTTAGTTTCCTAAAAAAGAAAATCTGGAATAAAGGATACTGGCAATATTCTCCCAGGCCATGGAGGTTTATTGGATAGAATTGACTCTCATTTATCATCATTTCCAGTTCTTATTCTTCTGATTATATTGTTGTACTCATGAAAAATATTTTAATACTAGGGTCCACGGGAAGTGTTGGCGAAAGCACTTTAAGGGTTATTGAAGAGAATAAAGATAGCTTCAGGTTAATAGGCATGTCTTTCCATGGAAATTCTGCAAGAGCTATAGAAATTATTGAAAAATACGCACCTGATTTTGTTCACACCAATATAGAAGATTCAAAAAATGCTATCAAAGATATGTCAGAAACATCGTTTGAAATTCTTTCTGGATCAAGCGACTTAGAGAAACTATTAACTAAAGATAATGTCGATATTATAGTGTCTGCAATCTCAGGGTTTGCTGGCCTTGAAGCAACAATATTAGCTGCAAAAACAGGTAAAAGAATATTACTTGCAAATAAAGAAAGCATTGTTGTTGCTGGTGATCTGTTAATACCCCTTGCAAAAAAGCATGAAACTGAAATTATTCCGATAGATAGTGAACATAATGCTATTCATCAGTGTTTATTATCATGCACAGATTCTAATGATATTTCTGAAATTGTTATTACTGCTTCTGGAGGCCCTTTTCTAAATCATTCACTTGACGAATTGTCATCTGTATCTATAAAACAGGCTCTAGCACATCCTAATTGGTCAATGGGATCTAAAATATCTATTGACTCGGCGACACTGGTAAACAAGTGTCTAGAGTTAATTGAAGCAAAATATCTTTTTAATTTAGATGAGTCAAAATTTAGTTTAGTTATTCATCCTCAAAGCATCATTCATTCAATTGTTACTTTTACAGATGGCTCAAGTATTTCTCAAATGAGCAATCCAGATATGAGAGTTCCCATAGCAAATGCATTATCTTTTAACAGAAAAGTTCCTTTTAAATTTAAACCGTTAGATTTTAGTGGAATGAGACTAGATTTTTTACCTTTTCCTGATGATAGAATTTTTCTTGAAGAAATGGCAAGAACTGTCTGTAGTGATGGAGGATTGCTTGGAACAATTTTCAATGCTGCCAATGAGGTTGCTGTGGCTTCTTTTTTTAAAAGAAGAGATAAAGTTTTCTGATATTTATTCGGTTATAAAAAGAACTTTTGATACTAAATCTATGTCAAACAATATAGATCTTGAATCAATTTATGAAATGGATAAAGAAACACGCATACAGGCTAAGAAGGTGATAGAATCACTACCTTAAAATAACTTATTTATGTCAACTTTAATATATATATCTTCTTTCTTGGTGCTTATAGGCATCTTGGTAACAATTCACGAATACGGGCATTTCATAGTTGCAAGAATGTGTAAAGTGCATGTTCAAACATTCTCTTTAGGTATGGGGCCAATAATTTATAAGAAGAAAGATAGACATGGAACAGAGTTTGCTCTTTCTGCATTGCCATTGGGCGGATACGTATCAATGATTACTAATAAGTTAATAGAGGTAGAGCCAGAGATAAAAAATGAATTAACACCTGAGCAGTTAAAGAACACTTTTGATTCAAAGCCCAAGTGGCAAAGAGCATCAATTATGTTTGCAGGCCCTCTTGCTAATTTTATTCTTGCAATATTCGTTTTTAGTATTGTCTTTATGAACACAATCAATCCTAATAATGTTGCGACAGTAAAAACAATTTCCAGTGAAATTGAATTTCAGTCCTCTAGTGTAATTGTTGAAGGAGATGAAATTATAGGAATTAATTCTCAAGCTATATCTGACCCAAAAGATATTCCTTTAGAGCTTCTTTCATATGCTGGATATTCAGGTGAGATTGAAATTACTCTAATGAATAGAGAAAGTGGTAACGAATATAGTTCGTTTATATTTGTAAATGATTTTCTCGGTACCTCTGAGCTTCAAAAAGACCCAATTTCATCTTTGGGAATTGAATTGGAATATAAGAATCTTCCAATTATTGGAAAAGTTTCAACAGATAGTCCTGCTTATAATGCAGGAATTAGAAGTGGTGATTTAATAACAAATATAGATTCAAACAAAATTAATTATATTCAAGACATAAACAATTTGATAAAAGATAAACCTGGAGGACTTATAAATCTGACCATTGAAAGAGATGGTAAATCAATTTTTAAACAAATTCAGCTTAGCTCTATAAAAGATACAGAAGGTATGCTAATCGGATCTCTTGGCGTTCAGTTTGGTTCTTCAAGAGGGTTTCTAAACTCTTTAGCCAAAGGGGCATATGAAACCTACAATCTAAGTCTAAAAACTCTTCAATTTATTGGAAAAATGCTTACAGGCAATATGGGTGCTGAAAATCTCTCTGGGCCAATCGGTATTGCTCAGATGGCTGGAGATACTGCCAAAGCAGGAGTAATACCATTTTTATATTTAATGGCATTATTAAGTATTAGTTTAGGAGTTCTTAATTTATTACCATTGCCAGTTCTTGATGGAGGTCAATTAGTTTTGCTTGCAATTGAGGCTGTAAGAGGCGAACCACTGCCTGAAAAGGTTGAGGGTTATGTTTTCACTGTAGGGGCAATCATGGTTGGAATGCTTATGATTTTCGCTATTTTTAATGATATTTCTAGGTACATTTAAAAAGTAAATTATGTCTAACTTTAAGAAATTATTTTTTGCTCTTATTTTGACAATTAATTTGTCTGCCTTTGATGAGTTTTTAGTAAGCGATATAAGAATTATAGGATTGCAAAGAGTATCTACTGGAAGTATTTTTAATGTAATACCTATAAGTGTTGGAGATAAGATAGATGCGAGAAAATCAAGAGACATTGTGAAATCTCTTTTCTCTACAGAGCAATTCGACGATATTCAAATTGGCAAAGACGGAAATACATTGGTTATTACAGTAGCAGAGAGGCCATCAATATCTGGCATAGATATTTCTGGAAATAAAGCATTGAAAACAGAGCAGCTAATGGAGAGTCTTGATGGTGTTGGTGTAAAAGAAGGTGAAGTATATAAAAGATCAACCCTTGAAAAAGTTAAATCAGAGCTTGTACGCTCATATTCATCAAATGGAAGGTATGGAGCCAGCGTAGATATTCAAGAGAGTTTGAAAGCTAGAAATACAATTGAAATTTCGATTGAAGTTGATGAAGGCGAAAGCGCTGCGATAAAAAAAATCAATATTATTGGAAACGAAGTTTTTTCAACAGAAGATCTTTTAGAAGGGTTTGAATTATCTGAAGGGTCATTTTTTAGTTTTATCAGAAATGATAATCAATATTCTAAAGAGAAACTTCAAGGTGACATTGAAACCCTTGAATCATTCTATTTAGATAGGGGTTATTTAAAATTTTCAATTGAGTCGTCTCAAATTAGTTTGTCTAGAGATAAAAAATCAATTTTTATTGATTTTAATGTTTTTGAAGGAGACCAATATACTATTTCTAAGGTAAATGTAATTGGAGATATACCTTTTGATGAAGAAGCATATTTGCCAATAACATCCTCGCAAGAGGGCGAAATATACTCTCAAGGTCAAATAACAGCGATCGAAGATTATTTTAAAAAAATCCTTGGTAATCAAGGTTATGCTTTTGCAGAAGTTAGCGGCGTTCCCGAAACGGATGATGATAATAAAACAGTAGACTTAACCTATAACATTATTCCAGGTAAGAGAACTTATACCAGAAAAATCCTATTTACTGGAAACGAGATAACTCAAGATTATGTTCTTAGAAGAGAGATGCGACAATTTGAAGGGGCATGGACCTCTGATGACAATATTGAAGCAGGTAAAATTCGTCTAGAAAGACTTGGGTTTTTTAAAGAAGTTAGTGTGGAAACTATCCCAGGTCCATTAACTGATGATCAAATTGATGTTGTTTATTCTGTAGAGGAAGAAAGCACTGGTTCAATTGGTGGTAATGTTGGATATAGTGATTTTGGTCTTCAGCTTGGATTTAACCTACAAGAACAAAATTTTATGGGTACAGGTAATACTTTGAGCCTTGGTATTAACAAGAGTATTTATAGTGAGATGTACAATTTTGCTTTCATGGATCCTTATGCAACTGTTGATGGAGTTAGTGTTGGTTACAACCTATATTTTCGTGAAACTGATTACGGTGAATATAATGTTGCTAATTACCTTACAAATTCAGCAGGGCTGGGTGTTCAATATGGGTACCCAATATCAGATACACAGAGACTTGGCTTCAATTTAACATACGATAAAACAGATATTAGTATAGGCACTCTTCCTGCTAGGGAGATTTATGACTTTGTTGCATCTGAGGGTAATGTATTTGAAACTGTTAGTGCTAATTTTGTATGGTCAAGAGTAACTCTTAATAGAGGGCTATTTCCAACTGATGGATCCTCAACAAGTTTTAGTCTTATGACTACACTTCCATTTAGTGACCTAAATTATTACAGAGCCAGCATTCAACAAAAAACGTATCAGCCCCTTGGATTTGGTAATTTAGTTTTTGGTTTCTCTGGAGAGCTTGGTTATATGGATGCATATGGCGACTCTGAAGAAACACCATTCTTTCAAAATTTTTATGCAGGGGGCCCAAGATCTTTGAGGGGTTTTGAATCAAACACATTGGGGCCTAGGAGCACACAAGCACCATGCTACGAATTTAATTATGCTGAAGGAACGTGTCCGAATTTAATTGATACGGATGGAGACGGCGAAGCAGATGCTCCATATGAAAATCCATATGCAAACACTACATCTCGTTATTATGATGCTCCAATAGGCGGTAATGTAAAGGTGGAGGGTAGCCTTCAGCTAATTTTTAGATTGCCATTCATTGAAGATCAAAGATCTATGAGATCAGCTTTCTTCTTTGATTTCGGTAATGTTTTTTCTGATAATTGTAAAGAATATCAATACAACTGCTACAAACCAGATCTTGGAGAGTTAAGATATTCATATGGTGTTGGTGTGACTTGGATCACTGGCTTCGGTCCTATGAGTTTTGCTATTTCAAAACCAACTAATGCAGGTCCACAAGAAAGAACTGAAGAATTCCAATTTACTGTAGGAAATGTTTTTTAATTGAGTATTTTTCAACAGATTTAATATAAAATATAAGATTCCAACGAGGGGTAAACATGAACAATAAACTTAAAATTAACTTAATCGCTTTAACAGCTTTGATGTTATCTTTTCCTGTCTTTTCAGCTGATGGAGTAGCCGTTATTGATATGCGAACTGCGGTTCTATCAACTCAAGCTGCTCAAGATGCATTTAAAGCCCTTGAAGAAGATGCTGATTATGCTGCAAACTTAGAAGAAGCTAGATCAATCCAGGCTGAAAGACAGTCATTAGCAGAGAATTTACAGAAAGACGCAGAGACTTTATCTCAGGCTGAAATTGCAGAAATTCAAAGAGACATTCAAGAAAAAGGCAAAGATCTAGAATTTTTAGCTGGAAAAATACAAGCCGCACAGGAAGAAACTGCGCAAAGAGTTTTTGCTGAGAATGGCCCAGCTATGCAAAAAATAATTGGTGAACTTATAGCTGCAAAACAAATCTCAGTTTTATTGGCAAAGAATGAAGCTCTTCTTTTTAGTGACCCGGCGATAGATTTAACTGATGATGTTACTTCTATGCTTGATGTTCAAGCTACTGAGACTGCTACAACTGAGTAGTGACTGCTCACGAAGGTTTTACTTTATTAGAGTTATCAAAACTCATAAATGCTAAATTAATCGGCGATGGCGAAGCTATCGTCGATAACCTTTCAACTATACAGAATTCTAATAAAACCTCTTTAACCTTTTTATCAAATAAAAAATATTCTAAATTCATAAAAACCTCTGAAGCTAAAGCATTTATTGTTCATCAAGACTTCGTTAATGAGGATGACAAAAAAAATTTTTTAGTTTCTGAAGATCCATATCTTTCATATGCTATGGCTTCTAAACTTTTTAGACCTTTTTACATTGATCTATATAGCAGTGGAATTCATTCAACAGCAATTGTGTCTTCAGATGCAAAGATTGGTAACAACGTATCCATAGGTGCAAATGTTTATATTGGACCTAATTGTGTCATTGGAGACAATTCATGCATACAACCAAATGTATCTCTGGTATGCAATGTTAAGCTTGGGTCAAATTGCAATATATTCCCTGGCACTGTTTTAGGGTCTGATGGGTTTGGTTATGCCCCAACTAAAAATGGTTATGTAAAAATAGAGCAACTTGGTAGTCTTGTGATTGGAGATAATGTTGAGATTGGTGCAGGCTGCACAATTGATAGAGGTGCGCTTGATGACACTATTATCCATGATGGAGTTAAATTAGATAATCAGATTCATATTGCTCACAATGTTGATCTAGGTAAAAACTCAGCTATAGCAGCATGTTGTGCTATTGCTGGCTCAACTGTAATTGGAGAAAATTTTAGAATGGGAGGATTGTCAGGTGTGCTGGGTCATCTAAGTATTGCTGATAATGTTTCTGTAGGAGCACATACACTTATAACAAAAAATATTTCTGAGGGTGGAGAATATATAGGTATAATGCCGGCACAAAATCCAAAAGATTGGGCAAAATCATCAATTTTTATTAAAAAAAGGAAATAAACTCATGTCATCCGCCACTGCAGAAGTTTTAAAATATCTTCCACATAGAGAGCCGTTTTTGTTTATTGATGAGGTCATAGACATTGATCTTGGAAATTCTATACATGCCATAAAAAAAGTTCTTCCGGAGGAAGATTACTTAAGAGGACATTTCCCAGGAAATCCAATCATGCCAGGAGTAATAATCATAGAGGCGCTAGCTCAAGCCTCAGGCATATTAGGTTTTAAGACAATGGATAAAACCCCTCAAGAAGGTTCATTGTATGTTTTTGCAGGCGTTGATAATGTTAGATTCAGGAAAAGAGTTAGGCCTGGAGATACATTGCATCTCTTTAGCAAAGTCGTTAATGTAAAGAGGGGTATATGGAAATTTGATGTTAGAGCAGAAGTTAATGATGAATTGGCTTGCTCCGCAATAATAATGTGTGCGGACACACCAGCATAATGACAATACATGAGACAGCAGTAATACATCCTAGCGCACAGATAGATGAGACTTCCTCAGTTGGGCCATTTTGTATTATTGGAGAGGATGTAGTAATTGGACCGAATTGTATACTTCATTCACATGTTGTTATTAAAGGCCCTACCTCTATTGGCCCTGAAAATATTTTTTTTCAATTTTCAAGCATTGGGGAAGATACTCCTGATAAAAAATTTAAAGGAGAAAAGACCCAACTAATTATAGGTGCCAATAATACTTTTAGAGAAGGCGTAACTGTTCATAGAGGTACCATTCAAGATAAAGGCATAACAAGCATTGGAGACAGTAATTTAATAATGGCCTATGCACACATAGCACATGATTGTGTAATAGGTGATCATAATGTATTTGCAAATAATGCTGCTCTTGCTGGTCATGTAAAGGTGGGTAGTTTTGTAACTATCGGAGGCTATACTGCAATTCATCAATTTTGCAATATTGGTGATTATTCTTTTACCGGAATGAGCACTTCAGTAACAATGGACGTACCTGCTTTTGTAAAAGTTGCCTCTAATCCTGCAAGGGCAATAGGCCTTAATTCAGTAGGGTTATCAAGGAACGGTATCAATGATGATGTGGTATCTCTTAAAAAAAGCATATAAACTTATTTATCGTAAATCACTAAAGCTTGATGAAGCTCTTATTAAACTAGAAGAACTTCAACAAAAACATTCAAACGAGCACTTGTCGATATTAATAGAGTCTATAAAGATATCTTCAAGAGGCATCACTAGGTAAGTGACCTTAGCTAAAGATACATTAAAGATTGGTATAGTTGCTGGAGAGCATTCTGGGGATATTTTAGGATCCCAGCTTATCGAAGAATTATCTAAATCAAGACAAATTAAGCTATTTGGAGTCGGTGGACCTAAAATAGAGTCTCTTGGTTTAGAATCAATGTTTGATTTTAAACATTTGCAAATAATGGGTCTCATAGAGCCTTTATTGAACTATAAGCAATTAACATCGAATAGAAAAAAGCTCATTAAAACTTTCACAGAAAATAATATAGATATATTTATAGGAATTGATTCACCCGACTTTAATATAGGAATTCATAAAGCACTTAAAAAGCAAAATGTTTGCAAGAATATCCAATTAGTTAGTCCCTCTGTATGGGGTTGGAGACAGGGAAGGATTAAAAATATAAAGAAATTTATCGATCATACTATTTGTTTGTTTGACTTTGAGCATAAGTTTTATACTAGTAAGAAACATAGTAGCTCTCATCTTGGTCACCCCCTTGCTGATATTCACTCTAAAGATGATGAGCAAATAATAGGAGAATATTCTCTTGATCCTAGGATGAACTTCATTGCTATTCTTCCTGGAAGTAGAGAATCAGAAATAAATCATATGATGCCGACATATATTGATTTTATGAAGCTACAAATAAAGTCAGATTTAAATACATTTTTTTTGATACCTGTAGCTGATGACGCAGCAAAACTTAATATCGAAAATCATTTATCAAAGGTAAATTTACCATTTTTAATTAAAAAGGATGCTACAAAAGATTTTTTGTCACTATCGAAAAAATCAGTTATCACTTCAGGTACTGCGTCGCTTGAGGCAGCATTATTAAATGCAGGACCAGTAATATGCTACAAAACAAATCCAATAAACTTCAGCATAATCTCTAGTATGCTTAAAGTTGAATTTATTGGTCTTCCCAATCTCTTGCTAAAAAAGAAGCATATCCAGAACTACTCCAGGCTAAATGTACTGGTAATTTAATTTTTGATGTTATGCATTCTCATCACTTTGAAGACTTGTCTTATGATCTTAAATTAGCTTTAAAAGGTGATGGTTTTGCAGAAACTGCGTCAAAGATTCTTAATCTAAATTGAAGAGTTTAATTGCTGGGGTCGACGAAGTCGGAAGAGGTTGCTTGGCTGGACCAGTAATAGCAGCAGCAGTTATTTTAAAAAAAAATATTACAGGTTTAGATGACTCAAAGAAACTCTCCAAAATTAAAAGAGATAATTTAAATAAGCTAATTTTACAAAACTCATATTTTGCATATGGTATTGTCTCGCCTACAGAAATTGATGAAGTAAATATTCATAATGCGTCTTTATTAGCAATGAAAAGAGCTATACTAAATCTTAGTATTAAGCCGAGCAAAGTTTTAGTTGATGGTCTTTATTTACCAGATATAAAATTTGATAAAAAGGCAATAATTGGGGGAGATTCCCTAGTTGAAGAAATCAGTGCCGCGTCAATAATCGCAAAGGTATATAGAGATAATTTAATGTTGAATTTAGATAAAAAGTATCCCCATTATGGCTTAGCAAAACACAAAGGCTATCCAACAAAACTGCATAAAGAAATGCTAGCCAAGCATGGTGCTACAAAGATTCACAGAATGTCATTTAAAGGAGTGAAACAATAGATGAATTTGCCTTTCTCTCATCTTAGAGTTTCATCTGAGTTTAGTATTACCCATGGATTGCTGACCATTGATCAAATTGTAGACAAAGCAAAAGAATACTCCACACCATCAGTTGCCTTAACAGATAATTTAAATATGTTTGGCTTGGTTAAGTTCTTTAATAAATGTGAGGCTGCTGGCATAAAACCAATTTCAGGTGCATCAATAAAAGTTATATTTGATGGAGATGACATACCATATGAACTTTTATGTCTTGCTAAAAGCAATATGGGCCACAGAAGTCTGATGAAGATTATTTCCAAGGCGCATAATAACTATAATTTTTCTTCGCCTATTATTTCATTTAAAGATCTATGCGAGCTTAAAGATGATTTAATTGTTATATCAGGTGGGAGGTCTAGTCATATTTTTGAACTTGTCAGGAATGAAAGAGTTCAAGATTTAGATTTTAAAGTTGAAAGTTTTTTGAAGAATTTTGGTGACGATTTTGTCCTAGAAATACAAAACACCAAGAGATCAAGTGAAATAGACTATATAAGAAGAATTTTACCTATAGCAGCGTCAAGGAGCATTCCAGTGATAGCTACCAATGACGTAATGTTCGCTCATAGGGATGACTATGATATTCATGAAACAAAGGTATGTATTAATACAGGTAGAACGCTCGATGATCCCAATAGAGAGAAAATATTTTCCTCAGAGCAATATTTTAAATCTTCTGATGAAATGTATGAGTTATTTGGAGAATTCGAAGAAGTTTTGTCCAATACAAATGAAATTGCAAAAAGATGTAATGTTTCCATAGATACCAAAGAATATTTTCTACCAGAGTATCCAGTTCCTAATGAGCATAACTTTGATTCATTTTTAAAAGAACTTGCAACAAAGAACCTAAGACAATTTATAAATGATTTTGATGAATCTGTTCAAAATGAATATTTAAAAAGATTAGATTATGAGCTTGATCAAATAAAGACAATGGGGTTTTCAAGTTACTTTTTAATTGTTTATGACTTTATTGAATGGTCAAAAAATAATGAAGTTCCTGTTGGTCCTGGAAGGGGGTCAGGCGCTGGTTCTTTGGTAGCTTTTGCTATAGGCATCACTGCACTGGATCCAATTGAGCATGGACTTTTGTTTGAAAGATTTTTAAATCCAGAAAGACTCTCTATGCCTGATTTTGATATTGACTTTTGTATGGAGAAAAGGGACAAGGTTATTGATTATGTTAGTAATAAGTATGGTTCTGGAGCCGTCTCACAAATTGCAACATTTGGAACTATGGCAGCAAGGGCAGTTGTTAGAGATGTTGCTAGAGCTCTTGGAAGACCATACGCTTTAGGCGACAGAATTTCAAAAATGATCCCCTTTGCTCCTGGCATGACATTAGATAAAGCTAGAAAAGAACAACCTATATTTGAACAAACAATAAAGAATGATTCTGAGGTTAGAGAGGTAGTTGATTTATCTTATAAGCTTGAGGGAATTGCAAGGAATGTAGGAAAGCATGCTGGAGGGGTTGTAATCGCGCCTGGAAGTATCTCTGATTTCTGCCCAGTCTACAATGATCGCCAATCTCAATCAGTTATGACCCAATTTGATAAAGATGATGTTGAAAAAATAGGTTTAGTTAAGTTTGATTTCTTAGGCCTTAGAACACTAACAGTAATTGACAGAGCTATAAAATCAATCAACTCTTCTAATTCTGAAAAAGAAATTGATCTTAATAAGATTCCTCTAAATGACTCTAAAGTTTTTGAATTATTAAGCTCAGGTAAGACTATGGCAGTTTTCCAGCTAGAGTCATCGGGAATGAGAGATCTTATAAAAAGACTACAGCCAACTAAGTTTGAAGAAATAGTAGCTTTGCTAGCTCTGTATAGGCCTGGGCCGCTTGATTCAGGCATGCATGATCAGTTTGTAGATAGAAAACATGGAAAGACTCCCGTTACTTATCCCCACGAGCTTTTGGAGCCTGTACTTTCAGAAACCTATGGAGTGATTTTATATCAAGAGCAAGTTATGGAAGCCGCTAGAGTCTTGGCTAATTTTTCTTTAGGCGAGGCAGATATCTTAAGAAGAGCCATGGGTAAAAAGAAAGTTGAGGAAATGGAACAGCAAAGAAAGTACTTTAAAGAAGGTTGTGAAAAAAATAACATCAAACCTGCTATAGCTGAGAGGATTTTTGATCTAATTGAAAAATTTGCAGGATATGGATTTAATAAATCTCACTCTGCTGCATATGCTCTAATTTCATATCAAACAGCTTATTTAAAAACATACTACCCGGAACATTTCATGGCTGCAGTACTTTCTACAGAGTTAGGCAACACAGATAAAATCTATGCCCTAACCCAAGAATGCAAAAGAATGAATATTGATGTTTTAAATCCAAATATTTTATCAAGTAGTAAGCGATTTATTGTGAATAAAAGCAATCAAATAGAGTATGGACTTGGAGCAATCAAGGGGGTTGCAGACTCTTTTATAAAGCATGTGTGTAAAATTAGAGAATCTAATAAATTCAAAGATTTATGGGATTTTTCAAAAAAAGTTGACATCAAACTTGGTGGAAAAAAGTCCCTTGAAGCCCTTGCTCAATCAGGAGCTTTTGACAAGATCGCCCCATCAAGAACAATAGCCATAGCAAGTGTTGTAGACATGTTGAGAGATGGTTCAAATAAATTAAAAAGCAATGAGCAGAAATCAGGTGATTTATTTGCAAACATTGAACAAGATTTTGATCCATATGCAAAATATAAAGATATTAAAGAACTATCCCTTAGCGAACAGCTGTCACTTGAGAAAAAATCCTTAGGTTATTACCTATCGGGCCATCCAGTAAATGCAATAAAAAAACAAATAGATGTATTAAGATCATCCTTAATAGGAAACTTAAATATAGATAGCAAAAAAGGATCTATAGTTGGCTTAATTAACTCTGTGAGGCAGATAAGGGACAGATCTGGAAAGCCATTAACTTTTATAAATTTTGATGATGGTACTGGCACGATGGATGGTGTAATTGCTAGTGATGTCTTGGAAAACTGCCATAAGATTCTTAAAGAAGGAGCCATATTAGTTCTTAAAGGTGTTATAGAAATAGATGATTATCGCTCTAAGGAAATGGGGATTTCATCTTTCAGAATGAGGGTAAAAGATATTAAATTGGTTGACGAAGAACTTAGTAAAAAGTTAAAAACAATAGAGATAGACCTATCTTCATCCAAAATAAGAAGTCTAGATGAACTTTCCGAAATTATTTCAAGTATTGATGATGATTTTTGGATTAATGCACTTGGATGTAAAATTAATATTAAAGTTATAACTAATGAATCAGAAGCTATAATAGAACTAGGTAACAAATATAACTTTGTTCCAGATTTAGATAAGTTATCTAAATTAATAGATATTTTTGGTATTGATTCCTTAAATTTTAAAAAATAGTTATGAATGATCCTGATAAAAATAAGTTAACACCAAACACTCAAACCTTTGTTGAGAGCGATCAAAAATTTCTTGCTTTTGAAAAGTCAATTCAAGAAGTTTCTGAAAAAATAAGTGCATTGAGATCTGCTGATCTTGGAGACCCAACAATAAAACTACAAACTGAATCTTTAGAGAAAGAAAGAGAAGATCTTATAAAAAAAACTTATTCTAAGCTATCTATTTGGGAAACGGTGCAGGTTGCTAGACATCCTCAAAGACCTCATACATTAGATTTCATTAAGAGAATTTTTACTGACTTTGATGAGCTGCATGGCGACAGGCAGTTTGCTGATGATCAGTCAATAGTGGGAGGAATGGCATATCTTGATGGCATTCCAGTAATGATAATTGGACATGAAAAAGGTAGAGACACTGAAGAAAAGGTGAGAAGGAATTTTGGCATGCCTCAGCCTGAAGGTTATAGAAAAGCAAAAAGGCTAATGAACTTAGCTGAGCAATTTGCTTTACCAGTAATTACATTTATTGATACTGCAGGAGCTTACCCTGGAATTGAGGGTGAAGAGAGAGGACAAAGTGAGGCAATTGCACAAAATCTAGCCATAATGTCTGAATTAAAAACACCAATCATGGTTGTAGTTACTGGAGAGGGTGGATCTGGAGGAGCTCTTGCTATAAGCGTTGGAGATCATCTATCTATGTTGGAATATGCCACATATTCTGTTGCATCTCCAGAAGCATGTGCCTCTATTATTTGGAGATCATCTGATGAAGCCGAAAAAGCTGCAGAATCCATGAAAGTATCTGCCAAAGAGCTAAAAAAAATTAGTATAGTTGACGAAATTATTAGTGAGCCCCTTGGTGGAGCTCATAGAAATTATGATGAAGTTTCAGAGTCTATTAAAAATTCATTACTTAAAAATCTAAAGAGTCTTCAAAAATTATCTATTGATAAATTGATAGAAAGGAGATACCAGAGGCTGTTAAAGATTGGTTCTTAGGATGAGAGATTATTCTTTTGTCTTAAATAACATTAATCCAACAGAAAAAATTTATATTGCATACAGCGGCGGCCTAGATTCATCTGTTCTTCTAGATATTTTTTATAAACTATCTATTAAAAACAGTTTATTGGTTGAGGCTATTCATGTGAATCACAACATTAATAAAGAAAGCGAGATTTGGGAAGATCACTGTAAAGCAGTATGTAATTCAATAAATATTCCTATAAAGACTATATCTACAAAAATCGTTGCAGAGGGCGGAGGTATAGAATCAGCCGCAAGAAATAAAAGATATGAGATTTTTACAAATATACTTCAAGATTCTGAGCAAATTTTGACGGCACATCATCAAGATGACACAGCTGAGACCATTCTTTTGAGGTTATTTAGAGGCACAGGTATTGATGGTTTGACCGGACCAGCTGAAATAAGAGAATTAGGAAAGGGTCATTTAATTAGACCATTACTATCTTTAAGAAAAAAACATCTTAAATCTTATGCTAAAGAAAATGGCATTAGTTATATAGAAGATAAAACAAATTTTTCTGATGATCAGGATAGGAATTATATTAGAAATAAAATTCTGCCATTAGTTAATGAAAGATGGGTCGAGCCCTCATCAAGAATCAGCAAAGCTTCAAATCTAATTAAAAATAAGCTTGATATCTATAACGATTTATTTAAATCAAATTATTCCGAATTTTTACTGGGTGAAATTGATCTTAAAAAATTAAAATCTCTAGAAAGGGAGGTTATTAAAGAAATATTAAGGTTCTCAATTAAGGAAAAAAATATAGCTATGCCAAGTCAGAAAGTAATGGAAGAGATATTAAAAACATTTATTGATTCTAATCCTGGCCCAAGGAGCATAGTTAGCTGGAAAAGGTCTGATGGGGAGCAGGTTGGTGGGTCAATTACATACTATAATAAAATTATTAGTATCCAAGAAAATGGATAATCAAAAAAAAGGGGTATTAGTGATGAGCTACAAAACATTAGAGCTAATAGAACATGAAAGAGTTTCATTAATAAAACTTAATAGGCCAGAGGTATTGAATGCATTTAATGAAGAATTAATGATAGATCTTCACAAGGCCACAAGCAAGGTAAGCAATGACTCTAATTCTAGAGTTGTAATCATTACAGGTGCTGGTAAGGGTTTTTCGGCTGGTGCAGATTTAAATGATAGGTCAAAAAGTTGGAATGGATCAAAAGATGCGCTTGAAAGAGGCTTTAAGCCTTTTTTTAAAGACATTATTGAGATGCAAAAGCCAGTAATTGCTTCTATTAATGGGCCAGCTGCAGGCATTGGAGCTGCTTTAGCTATGGCTTGCGATCTCAGGATAATGTCAAATAATGCATACATTATGTCAGTATTTAGCAATATTGCTCTTGTTCCTGACGGTGGTCTTTCGTGGACACTGCCTAAATATCTTGGTTATTCGAAAGCTTATGAGTATGCAATCGAAGCTAAAAAGATATATTCAGAAGAATGTCTTAAGTATGGTATCGCAAATAAAGTTGTTAATTCTGAAGATTTAGAAAAAGAGACTTTAGATTGGGCGATTAAAATTTCCAAGAGATCTCCTCAGTCGTTAATTAATACAAAAAAATTAATGAGAGACTCCATAACTAAAACTTATTGGGAGACTTATAGTCAGGAAGGAGATATTCAAAATGGATTAACTGGAAGTAAAGAAAATATTGAAGCTGTTAAAGCCTTCTTTGAAAAAAGAGAGCCTAATTTTGATTAAGATTTTTGCTAAGGGCAACTATTATTGCTTCAAACGAGGCCCTGGTTGTATTTGAATGTATACCTACACCCCAACTTGTTCTATCTCCACTTTCAACTTCTATATAGGCAGCAGCTTTTGCATCTGAACCTGATGAAATAGCAGATTGATTATAATCAGCAATTTTCAAATCAATATCCAGGTTGCTTGATAGAGCATTAATAAATGAATCGATTGGACCATTTCCTTTACCTTGAATATCTAATTTCTTATTCTCAACCATCATGCTTATAGATAAGTTATGTTCTTTTCCGTTCGTAGTTGATGAGTGATCAATATATGCAAAACCATTTTTGGGTTGAAGAAACTCTTTCTCAAAAATTGCCCAAATCTCAGATGTTTTTATTTCTCTTCCAGATTCATCTGCAAGTTTTTGAATTTTTTGACTCATGCTGATTTGTAATCTTCGGGGTAATGAGACCCCATGATCTTTTTCAAGCAAGAATGCAACCCCACCTTTTCCTGATTGAGAATTAATTCTTACAACTGCCTCATAACTTCGGCCAAGATCTGCAGGATCAATTGGTAAATATGGAACCTCCCATTCATATTGATTGGATTGTTTCATTGCTTTGAATCCTTTTTTAATTGCATCTTGGTGTGATCCAGAGAAAGCAGTAAATACTAGATCACCTGCATATGGATGCCTGGGATGAACAGGAAGTTGATTGCAATATTCAACTTCTCGCATAACTGCATTTATATTTGAAAAATCTAGATTTGGGTCAATGCCTTGGGTAAGCATATTCAGGGCTAAGGTAACCAAATCAACATTTCCTGTCCTTTCTCCGTTACCAAATAAAGTGCCTTCAATTCGATCAGCACCAGCCATTACACCAAACTCTGCAGCTGCTACCGCAGTACCTCTGTCATTATGGGGATGAAGACTTAAACATATGCTTTCTCTATTTTTTAAATTTCTATTCATCCACTCAATCTGATCGCCATATATATTTGCAGATGACATCTCTACAGTTGCAGGAAGATTGATAATAATTTTATTTTTCGAAACACTTTTAAGAATCTCAACAACCTCATCACAAACCTCAGCTGCATATTCTAATTCTGTTCCAGTAAAGCTCTCTGGAGAGTATTCAAAACTCCAATCAGTTTCAGGGTTTGCAAGAGCTAGATTCTTAATTTTATTTGCGCCATCTAAAGCAATTTTTTTAATACCTTCTTTATCTTGATTAAAAACTACTCTTCTTTGCAGGGTAGATGTTGAGTTATAAAAATGTACTATCGCCCGTTTAGCACCCTTAAGAGATTCAAACGTTCTTTCAATTAATTCATTTCTTGATTGAGTTAGAACTTGAATATTTACATCGGATGGTATTTTTTTATCTTCTATAAGACTTCTTACAAAATCAAAATCCGTTTGAGATGCAGATGGAAAACCAACTTCAATCTCCTTAAATCCGATACTGCATAGTAGTTCAAACATCCTATTTTTTCTTTCGGACCCCATTGGTTCAATAAGAGCTTGATTTCCGTCTCTGAGATCAACAGAGCACCACAGCGGAGCTTCTTTAATTGTATTTGATGGCCATTTTCGATCATCTAAATTAATCGATTTAAAAGGCTTATATTTCTTATATGGATTGTCCATTTTCTTTAAAGTAGATGTTAATATTTATTTATATATGATTACTGCATCTTTAAAAACTAACCTTATATTAAAAGAGCTTGGTATTACAAGATTTTCTTCAAGATCTAGCGCAAATAAATCAATTTTTAATTCAATCTATATTTATAAAATTGATAAAGTGTCTGTTTTTTTAAAAAAAGATTTTAAAGAATATGACATTGATCAAAAAAAATTAATTTTAGCAATAATGAACTCAACAACTCTTACAAATGGGGGGTCTTCCGGTCAATCTATTTTATTCGATAATAAAAATGAGCTAGATGACATCATTGATTCAAGCTCTAAACTAATTATTAATTTCACAAATATTGAAATAAAGATCTCTGCAAAAATACCTATAATAGATTCATTTGATATTGATGAGTTAGTATCTAATCCAGAAAATAAGAAGCATCTGTGGAATTCTATTAAGACTTTGCTCAATCTTTGAATGTTCAAAGTTACAGCCCTAGCAGAAGAGCATCTACAAGAGTCATATGAAATTGAAAAGCAAACTAATCCAACACCATGGACATACAAAAATTTTAAATCTTCTTTTGAAGTCGGACATTTTGGCTTAATTTGTCTTCATAAAAAAGAGATAGCAGGATTTGCAATATACTCACCTATAAAACCAGAGGCACATCTCTTAAATATAGCTGTTGCTGAAAAATTTCAAAAACAAGGTGCAGGAGCTTTGTTGCTTAATTCTATAATTGAACAATGCAAGGTAATGAGTATTTCAGATATTTATCTTGAAGTAAGAATAAGTAACATCAACGCAATTGTTTTTTATGAGAAGTTTGGTTTCAAGAAGGATGCAATAAGAGAAAACTATTACACTGGGGAGAAAAAAGAAGACGCTCTTTTGATGTCAAAAACTCTAAGTAAGTAGTTTTGCAATCTTTTTCTCAATCTTCTTAGGTTTAGTTGAAGGTAAGTATCTTTTGATCACATCTCCATTACCATTTATAAGAAATTTTGCAAAATTCCACTCTATTGGCTTATAGCCCAAGAATCCACGCTTAGAACTTTTTAAGAAGGTATACAAAGGATCTTCATTTGTACCATTCACATCAATTTTGTTAAAAATAGGGAAGGTTACATTGTACTTTTCAGTACAGAAAAATTTAATTTCATCATTAGTTCCAGGTTCTTGAGCTTTGAACTGGTTGCATGGAAAGGCAAGTATTTCGAAATTATCATTTTTAAATTTATCATATAAATTTTGCAGGCCTTCATATTGATAAGTCAATCCACAGTAACTAGCCACATTCACTATTAATAGAGTCTTACCTTTATAATCTCCAAGGCTAATTTCATTCAGCCCTGCATCTTTCACAGTTATATCATGTATGTTTTTCATAGAATTTAATTTATAGAATTGATTGTATATCTGCCACCAGATTAGATGGCTCTACTCTAGGGTCATATCTTTTAAATAGCTCAAGGTTTTTATTAAAAAGGAATTTTGTGAAATTCCATTCGATATCTTTTACATCAGCACCTTCTGAACTGATATTTTTTAAAAAAGTATATAAAGGATCTTCATTTGGACCATTCACATCAATTTTGTTAAAAATAGGGAAGGTTATATTGAACTTTTCAGTGCAGAAAGATTTAATTTCATCATTAGTTCCAGGCTCTTGAGCTCCAAATTGATTACATGGAAAAGCTAGTATTTCTAGCCCTTGAGAATTATATTCGTTATAAAGTTCCTGCAAACCCTCATAATGAAATGTAAGACCACATTCACTAGCAACATTCACTATCAGAAGAGTTTTTCCATCATAGATAGAAAGGTCTACATCAACTAAATTAATATCTTTTACAACAAAGTCGGTTATTTTATTCATAGGCTGCCTTTAATAGAATGAAGATTTTAAGTTATTAATTATAATTTCTCTACTTAATCTCTAATTTTTATATAGTAAGCAAAAAGTTATATCTAAATAGATGTAAGATAAATAAATTAGTTTATGGTTGAAATGCATGACAGATACAAAAGAAATTAAACTTTTATGGAAAAAATATATAGATTTATCCAAGGATGAGTTGTATGCAATATTGCATTTGCGTCAAAAAGTATTTGTATTAGAGCAAAATTGTCCTTATATAGATGCTGATTATTCAGATCAAGATGCTCTACATTTGTTGGCGTATAGAGGAAATGATTTGATTGGGTATCTAAGAGCTTTTAGGCCTGGAATAAAATATGAGGGCTCTTCTTTGGGAAGAATAGTAACAGAAATGAACTCTAGAGGTCTTGGTATTGGCAAAAAGATAACAATTGAGGGAGTGGAGCTTTTAAGAAAAGAATATCCCAAAAATGAAATTATTATCTCAGCACAGCATCGATTAGAGCATTTTTATATTGATTTAGGATTTACTTCTAGGGGTGATGTCTATTTAGAAGATGATATTGATCACATCCAGATGTTTATTCCCGGAAGTTAGACTACTAAATAATTGTTTTACCAAAAAGTAAGCTATGTATCTCTTCGGTTATAAAGGGAGCGAAAGGATGCATCATAACTAGTATTTCTTTCAGCAGCGGCCTAAGATTTTTTGTCTCTCCAGTTTTCTTGCATTCTTCAATGTAGACGTCGCAAAATTTTCCCCAAAAAAACTCATATATTTCATTAATAGCATAATCAAGCCTGTAGTCTGAAATATTCTTAGCAATTTTAACTTTTGTTTTCTCAAAATCTTCTAAAATCTTAGCATCACTATCATTGGCTACCTCAAAAACTTCATTGCTTTCAGGATAGCCATTAATAAACCTTGCTGCATTCCAAATTTTAGTACAAAAATTTCTATAACCTTTCAATCTTCCTAGCTCAAAACTAATGTCTTTTGTATGTGTTGCCAATGAATAAAAAGTCATTCTTAGCGCATCTGATCCATATGAATCAATACCATTAGGAAACTGTTTTCTTGTTTTTTTGGCGATTTTCTCAGCTATGCTTTCTTGCATAAGATTACTGGTTCTTTTTTCAACAAGATCTTCTTGTGTAATTCCATAAATTAAATCCAATGGATCAATAATATTCCCTTTTGACTTAGACATCTTTTGACCATTTTCATCTCTTATTAGACCAGTCACATATACATCTTTAAAAGGTATCTGATCAGTAAACTCTAAGCTCATCATCATCATTCTCGCTACCCAGAAGAAAATAATATCAAAGCCAGTTACTAGAAGAGAGGTAGGGAAATGCTTTTTAAAATCATCAGTTTTTTCAGGCCATCCAAGAGAAGCAAAAGGCCATAGGCTTGATGAAAACCAAGTATCTAAAACATCTTCATCTTGACGAAGCTCAAGCTCTCCAAGATTGTATTGTTCTCTTACATCAGCCTCATTTTCACCAACATAGACATTTCCATCGTTGTCATACCAAGCAGGTATTCTATGTCCCCACCAAATCTGTCTGCTAATGCACCAATCTTCAATGTTATTCATCCAATTAAAGTAGGTTTTATCCCAATTGCTTGGATGAAACTTTATATCTCCATTATTAACTGCATCATTGGCTCTTGCTGCCATTTCAGATGTCTTCACATACCATTGATAGCTAAGTTTAGGTTCTATAACTATATTTGATCTTTCTCCACGAGGGACACTTATATCGTGGGGTTCTTCTTTAACTAATAAATTATTATTTTGTAATTCTTGAATGACTAGTTTTCTTACTTTAAACCTATCAAGGTTAGTAAATGGTTCTGGGACATTTTCATTACTCCAAGCATCATCATTAAAAATACTAATTGGAACAAAGTCTTCTTGTTTATCTGAGGTATGAACTGTTCCATCAAGCTCATGTAATGAGTATTTCTTACCAATTTCATAGTCATTAAAATCATGTCCTGGAGTAATTTTAAGACACCCAGTTCCAAATTCCATATCTACATAATCATCTGCAATAATAGGTATTCTTCTGCCAACAAATGGTAGTTTTACATATTTACCAACAATAGATTTATATCTCTCATCATTAGGATTTACCGCTATCGCCATATCTCCAAACATCGTCTCAGGCCTTGTTGTAGCAATCTCAACATATTCATCTAAACCCTCAATTGGATATTTTATATGCCATAACAAACCTTTTTTTCTTGCCTTACAACTTCTAAATCAGATACAGCAGTCTTTAGTGAAGGATCCCAATTAACCAGCCTATAGCCTCTGTAAATTTTCTTCTTCTTATGTAAGTCAACAAAGGCCTTTATTACTGCTTTATCAAACCCCTCATCTGCAGTAAATCGATATTTATTCCAATCTACCGAGCAGCCAAGTCTTTTAATTTGAGAGGTTATCTTTTCTTCAGAAAACTCTTTCCATTTCCAAGTCTCCTCAATAAACTTCTCTCTACCAAGATCTTTCCTTGAAATACCATCTCTTGCTAAATTATTCTCAACAACCATTTGAGTGGCTATCCCAGCATGGTCTGCACCTACTTGCCAATATGAGTCTTTGCCTGACATATGGTTATATCTTGTATAGAAATCCATAATGGCATATTGAAAGCTATGACCCATATGAAGTGTTCCAGTAACATTTGGAGGTGGTATTACTTGAGCAAAGGATTCATTAGCATCTGAATTATTTATGCTTCTCTCAGACCAAACCTTTGCCCACTTTTCCTCTATTTCAATAGGGTAATACTTTTTATCCATAATGGTACTTCGTGCAGAATTTCTATAGTTTTTTACTTAACAAAAGCTCACTAATTAGAGGAACAGGTCTACCAGTTCCTTCTTTTACAGGGTTGCTATATGAAGCAGTTGCAGCTATATCAATATGAGCCCATTTATAGTCATTAGTAAATTTTGATAAAAATGCTGCAGCATGGATTGTTCCAGCTTCTCTTCCTCCCCCAATATTAGCCAGATCAGCATAGTCAGTTTTTGTACATGATTGGTGCTCATCCCATAGAGGCAGCTGCCAAGCTCTATCACCAGATTCTTCTCCAGCAGCAATGATCATATCAGCTAGATGCTGATCATTAGCCATTACTCCACTAGCATGCCTTCCCAGAGCTATTACCACAGCTCCCGTTAGAGTTGCCATGTCAATAACATATTTAGGTTTATATTTTCCTACATAAGTTAGAGCATCACATATACCAATCTTCCTTCAGCATCTGTATTTAGAATTTCAATTGTTTGACCAGACATAGATGTTACAACATCACCTGGTTTTGTAGCTTTAGCAGAGCACATATTTTCAGCACAAGCCATAATACCAACCACATTAACATTGGCATTTAATCTAGCAAGTGTCGACATTACACCAAAAACAGTAGCTGCTCCACACATATCCCATTTCATCTCATCCATTCCCTGTGGAGGTTTTAATGAAACACCTCCTGTATCAAAGGTGATTCCTTTTCCAACTAGAGCAATAGGTTTTTCAGATGCTTTTGCACCTTTATATTCAATTACCATCATTCTTGGAGGTTCATCACTTCCTTTAGCAACACTTAAGTATGATCCCATACCCATTTTCGCAAGATCTTTCTCATTGAATGATTTCACTTTTAAATTTGGGAAATCCTTAGTCATAGCTTTTACTTTCTTCTCAATAATTTTTGGGGTTGCATGATTGGCCGGAAGATCTCCTAAGTATTTTGCCGTATTTACACCTTCGCCAATAGCAAATCCTTTTTTCGCAGCTGATTTTGCTTTTCTTAAATCTGAAGGGCTCATATCAGATACAAATAACACTAATTTCTTAAGTGTAGGTTTTTTTACTGTTTTATTTTTTGTTTCAGTAAATATATATGCATTTGACTCTATTGTTTTTGAAACACTTTCGATCATCCAAAAAGCATCTTTGTTATTTGGATAAGATGAATTCATTACAAATGAAATATCTTTAGCTTTTAACTTGTTTGCTTGTTTAGTAATATTTTTAATAGAGCTTAACCATTTATGTATTGGAGTTTTTGCACTCCAAGACTTCACTAACAAGATATTCTCAGCATTGATTCCGTTTATGCTTGGCAATGAGATAGATGAGCCTTCATCATTCAAATGTGAAGCTACTGTGCTACTTAAAAAACCTTTCGTTGCTTTATCAAGAGCTTTAAAGCTTTTATCTTTTTTTGTATTTTTGTCAATTGTAATAACAAGCATTGAAGTTTTTAACGAAGCTAGATCACTGCTTGCACTATCTTTTACTGATATATTGTTTAAGATTTTATATGCCATTTAAGCTCTCCTTTTATTAGTATTTGCTGATAAGATAAATATTGTAATGCATCATAGTTCTCAAGGCATGTTTAAAAATAATATTCTTTCAAAAAGTTTTAATTTGGAAGTATTTAAATCTAGCATAGCCATACTTAGAATATTCTTTTTATTGGTTGTTGGATCAAGGTTTGTTTCATATTTTGAGCAGGCATCAGAGGGTAATTTAGACCCTAGCATTATTTTCTATGCGGTATTTCTGAGGTTTCCAGACTTTATATCTTTATTAATACCTTTATCGTTTTTCCTTGGTATTTTGATTACAGTAAGTAGACTTTATGCAGATAGAGAAATTTATGCTTTTTTTTCTACTGGCATAGCCCCAATCAATTTAGCAAAATTTATTTTTCCTCAGGCATTAATTTTTGCGTTATGTGCATTTTTACTTAGTTTTTATCTTGCGCCATCGGGTAAGGAAATTTCTAATGATTTATTAAAAATAGATACGTTTGAAGAACAAATTTTATCTTTAGAGCCTGGAGAAATATACACTCTTAAAAATAGCTCTGGTTTTATAACTTCTGAAAGAAGAGAAGGCTTAAGCTTAAATAACGTCACTTTTTTTAATCAACTTAATGAAGATTCCTTATTAATATCCTCTTCATCCTTAAATATCGAAAAACTTGGTGAAGAATATGATTTGTCTTTTGAAAAAGGAACTATGAATTCTAATTTGTTTTCAAAAGACGACAGGATATTTTCAACCTTTGGAATTTTTAATTTTAGAATTAATGAACAAAGTAGCACCACCGGTCAAGTTTTAGGAGAGTATTTTGATAATCAAAATACAACTTTAAGCTCGGAATTTCAGTGGAGCCTATCTTTTTCAATGGCTATTTTTATATTGATGTTCATGGCGGTTTATTTGGGAAAAGTAGAACCTAGAAAGGGCAGGCTTTCTGTTATTTTACCAGGAATGTTTATATATATTCTTTACTTTAGTTTGCTTTTGCTTGGGAAAGATTATGTATCCCAAAACATAAATACAAATTTTAATCTTGGCTTGATTCATTTAGTTTTTGGTCTTTTTGCTTTAGTTTTATTTTTACGAGATAAATACTTTATGCTCATACCCAGCAGAGGCATTTTGAGCTTTCAATCGCTTTTAATAATTTTACTCATCTTATACATGATTTTGATGGGGGTTATTTTATAAATGAATATTTATTTTAGATACTTAATTAAACGAACGCTTAGCATATCGTTTTTTATATTTTTAATTTTTATATTTATAGACTTTTTATTTAATTTAATAAGTGAATTAGAGGATATTTCATCCTCTTATAATTTTATAGAGGCTCTCAAGTTTTCTTTTTTATCTGCGCCAGAGAGAGCTTTTGTTTTTTTAGAAGGTTCTTGTTTGTTAGGTTTTATGATATCGATGGGCTTATCACAAGAGGAGGGTAATCTTAATGTACTAAGATCGAGCGGAATATCTCCATTTAAAATTGTTGTATTAAGTTCGCTTGGCTCATTGATTCTCTCAATCTTTTTTTTAACAAGTCATGAATTAGCCCTAAAAGATTTATCTAATAAGTCATCCACATCCAAGGCGCTCTTGATATCAAACACATCTCTCAAAGATAATGAATTTACTTGGCTTAAGGACAAAAATAGCTATTTAAATTTTGGAACTAAAATTAATAATAGAATTTTTGATATACGATATTTTGAAGTTAAAAATAACAAAGTTATTTTCTCTCTAGTTGCAAAGTCGGCTGTAATAAAAGATAAAAACATTACATTTGATAAATCAGTCAATGTGCTTATTAATAATGAAAATTCCTCGACGAAAATTGAAAAAATTAATAAGAATTTTGACTTACCCTTGATTATTTCTTCGAGCTTAAGGGATATTGAAAAAATGAATATGAGGGATAAGTTTACTTTAATGAGCTATCTTTCTGGAGAGGTGGACGGAAAAGATAAGATTTATAAATCACACCTTGAAAAACATTACTATCAATTTATCCTGAAGCCAATTTCAATATTAAGTTTAATTATATTTTTTGGATATTTTATATTTGGTTCCTTGAGGGAGTCTTCTTCGGGATCAAAAATTGTTCTCTCAGTTGTAGGTGCGTTTATATTTCAAATCCTTCAAGATTTATCAACGAGTATTGCAATCTCATTCAATCAAAATGTTTTGATTGGAATGCTTATCCCGTCATGCATTCTCTTTATAATTTCAATTTTTATGTATAGAAAACTAGCTTAGTGTAAGCTCTGTTCCAGAAAGTTTATCATTAAGCGCCTTTTTATCTTTTGAAAAATAAATTTGAAGAAGCGGAAGCCCTAAAGTCAAGACTATGACTATGTTAACTATAAATCTTTTGGTTGTTTGTACAAGATTTATATTATTTCTACTTGATGAGCGAATCTTAATACTCCAAGCCGCCATCCCCAAAGTCCTACCACCTTTAATCCAAAAGAATGAGTAGAATCCCCAAGCACTTACTAGGACTATAAATGCGCCTATGGCAGGATCAAGGATTTCACCATTATTTAACCATAATGCTATTGAGCCGCATCCAAACCAGACTCCCAATAATAGGAAGAAATCATAAATTGTTGCTGCCAATCTTTTAACAGGAGATACAAACTGTGAATTGTTATTCATTTTGGTATAGTACTTTAAAACAATATAAATAAAATACAATTATGCATACAACTTCAGAGTTTTTAGGACATCCAAAGGGTTTATTCGTTTGCTTTGCAACTGAAATGTGGGAGCGTTTTTCATATTATGGGATGAGAGCTTTGCTTATTCTTTATTTGACCAAGCATTGGAATTTTTCAGATGCTCAAAGTTATATAATTTATGGTGCATACACCTCATTGGTATATATCATGCCTGTTTTTGGTGGAATGCTTGCTGATAGGATACTGGGTTCAAGAAAAGCAGTTACATTTGGTGCTATTTTGCTTGTACTTGGTCACACAGGTATGGCTTTTGAGAGTAATGTTCAAATCTTTTATCTTTCTCTAGCTTTAATTATATCTGGAGTTGGTTTTCTAAAACCCAATATCTCAACAATGGTTGGTGCCTTATATGCTGAAGGTGATCCAAGAAGAGATCCTGGTTTTACTATATTTTATATGGGTATAAACATAGGAGCTTTCACAGCTTCTTTGCTTTGCGGATATTTGGGTGAAACTTATGGTTGGTCCTATGGATTTGGCGCTGCAGGAATCGGTATGTTAATTGGCTTAGTAATTTTTTTATGGGGTCAGGATTATTTAGAAGGCCATGCTGAGCCCACATCAAACCTATACCAAGAGAAAAAATTTAATGTCACTTACGAGAACTGGGCATATATAAGTGGAATTCTCATGGTGCTTTTCTCATGGTTGCTTATCCAAAATCAAGAAGTAGTTGGTAATTTATTGGGTGGTTTCGGAGCAATTTGCGTTGCTTTTTGGTTATTTTATGCATTGTTCAAATGCTCTGCTGAAGAAAGAGATAGGTTGCTTGTTGTTGGAATACTAATTTTATTTTCTTTAATATTTTGGGCGCTTTTTGAACAAGCTGGATCCTCTTTAAATATTCTCACAGATAGGGGTGTAGATAGAACTATTATGGGATGGGTAGTGCCTGCTTCAATGTTTCAATCCTTAAATGCCTTCTTTATATTTACACTGGCTCCATTCTTCGCATTCATGTGGTTAGCACTATCAAAAAGAAATATTGAACCCTCAACTCCATTAAAGTTTGCAATTGGCATTATGTTTGTTGGTTTGGGCTTTTTAGTTCTTGTTTATGGAATGAATAATAGCAATGGCATTCAAACCGGAGTCATATGGATAATGCTTATTTATCTTCTTCACACTATTGGTGAATTATGCTTATCTCCAGTAGGCTTATCATCAGTTACAAAGCTATCTCCTCAGAGAATTGTAGGTATGATGATGGGTATGTGGTTTTGTGCATCAGCAGCAGGAAATTTTGTAGCTGGATTAATAGCTAGAGCAACTGCAAGCGACGGTATTGAGGGTGCAAGCTCTGTTTTCTCTATAGAGCAAAAATCGGCATTCATTGATGTTTATACAAATGTTGGTCTTATTGCTTTAGCGGTTGGTATTGTTTTAGCACTGGCATCACCTCTACTAAAGAAAGGAATGCACGGCATAAATTAATATCTAATCTTTTCCGAGTGTAATTATTGGAAGACCCAGAGACTCTAGTTCTTTTTCAGATTCAACAAAAACCTTTTTATAATTATAAAAAGGTAATTTTGGAAATAGGTGATGCATACCATGGTAATTCTGATATACCCATATGTAAGTCATAACATCGTCAAGTTTGCTTTTAGTTCTTATTACATTAGTATCGCCAAACCTTTCTGTGCTTTTATGTGGCCTATGCACTAAGTAGTCAAAAAAGACTCCTAGTATGATAGTAGCGAATAATAAAGGCAGCACATAACTTAAAATAAAATGATGCCATGGAAGCGACAAAGCGTTAGTTAAAAAAATAATAAATACTATAGGAACAATGCTCTCTAGAATACCAATGTATATGACTTTTTTAGTACCTGGTGTATTTTTTACTTCTTTTCTTTGAAAATAAATAAGATCTTTTGTTAGTGATAAAAAAAATGATTTAATTATTGTAGTGAACAAATTTTTGCCTTGTATTAAACCATCAGGATCGAGAATTGGGTCATTTGCATACTTATGGTGTGTCAAATGACTCCATTTATGCTGTGTAAAGCTATGTAAATAGAAAAATGCAGAAATAGAGCCAAATAATCTGTTTAACCATTTATATTTTGAAGAAATATTTCCATGCGTTGCCTCATGAAAAGGAGTGTATATTAAATAAAGCAGATAGCTCGTTAAAATTAAATGCAACCAATACGGAAGATAGTTATCTAGGTATAGAATTTGTAGAAAAATTATTGCAGCTACACTAATAAATGATAAAAATATCGTAGGATACGCTAGGTCAGTTACATGGTTCTTTACAACATCTAGAATAGCTCTGTACTCAGGTTTTTTAACAATATCCATTGCCCGAATATAAACCAAATATGAAAGATTTTAAAGTTTCGCTAATTCAGTTCAGCTCTTTTAGCACATCTAGGTATATATTTTTTAGCAACTCTAGATCAGCTATACTCACACACTCATCTATTTGATGTATTGTCTTATTAAGAGGTCCAAGCTCAATTATCTCAGTCTTCATTTTTGCAATGAATCTGCCATCAGATGTGCCGCCTTTTGCATTTTTATCTGCATCGATCCCAGCTTCTTTTTTTATGGAATTTACAACAATGTCTTTAAGTGTATTTTCGGTAGTTAAGTAGGGCAGCCCACTTAAGTTCCATTCAATCTCATAATCAAAATCAAGACTATCAACTATTGATTCAAACTCTTTCCTCAAAGAGCTTTCAGTAGACTCTGTAGAGAATCTAAAATTGAAGAGCATATCTAGATGACCAGGAACAACATTTTTCGCGCCTGTGCCAGAGGAAATATTTGAGATCTGAAAGCTTGTAGGTTGGAAAATAGCATTGCCATTGTCCCAAACTTGATTCTTCAATTTTACTATCAGGTCACTAGATAGAAATATTGGGTTTATAACATTTTCCGGATAGGCAATATGACCTTGTTTACCTTTAACTCTTAGCTCGCCACTTAACGATCCCCTTCTTCCAACTCTTATGCTATCTCCCAATCTTTCATTTGAAGTAGGTTCTCCAACAAGACAATAATCAATCTCATCAGCTTTTTCTATCATGTCGTCAACAATCCTATCAATAAAGCCATCACATGCATTTCCTTCTTCATTGCTGGTTAGTAATATAGATATTCTGTAGTTTGGATTACTATTTTCTGCAAGAAACTCTTCGACGCTATCAAGAAATGCTGCAATAGAGCCTTTCATGTCTGCTGTGCCTCTGCCATACATCATTCCATCCTCAATGTGACCTGAGAAGGGGGGATATTTCCAGTTTTCCACTGGCCCAGTAGGCACAACATCTGTATGGCCTAAGAAACAAAATAGCTTTCCTTTTTCTCCATATGTTGCATAAAGATTTTCGACATTTAGGTAATTAATCCTTTCACAGTTGAAATTTAATTTATTTAGTCTTTCTTCTATTAAATCAAAACAGCCCATGTCTCTGGGAGAAATGGACTCAATTTGGATAAGCTGTTTAAGAAAATCAATCATTTTTATGCAGAGTCTTGTTTAAATTAATTTTATTATTGTTTGGCTTAGCAATTACTTTCCCATTTTGAGAGTGCCTTAAAAATAAGAGATCATTTTTAAAAGCTAGATCAATTCCCTTGACCACGTTCCCTTCATATTCAATTTTTGAGCCAGCAGTAACATATAAACCAGCCTCAACTGTACAATTGTCACCTAATGGTATTCCAAGACCTGAGTTTGCACCAAGTAGACAATTCTCTCCCAGAGAAATTTTTACATTATTTCCACCAGACAGGGTGCCCATTGTGCTGCAACCGCCTCCCAGATCAGAATTATTTCCAACAACCACACCAGCTGAGATTCTGCCTTCAATCATTGCATTGCCCAAGGTGCCAGCATTAAAATTTACGAAACCTTCATGCATAACTGTTGTTCCTTCTGAAAGATAGGCTCCAAGTCTGACTCTGCTTGCATC
Organism: Gammaproteobacteria bacterium; assembly: GCA_038141865.1. Lineage (GTDB taxonomy): Bacteria > Pseudomonadota > Gammaproteobacteria > Magnimaribacterales > D2472 > CAJQGY01. The sequence goes on from JAYQIX010000006.1 coordinate 185,933, forward strand.
AGCAATTCTTACATTTTTTGGAACAATATAGTCAGTTAATGATGGAAATTTATCTAAAGAACGAATGTATATAGGGTTATCTGAATTTAACTTTGAGTTTGTAATTGCATCATCAATATCTTCAATTGAAATTGGGCCAATATTAGTCCAGGCCACATTAGGTAAATTTTCAAATAAACCATCTAAGTTAAGTGTATTTGGCTTAAAGAATTTATGTGATATTAAATGTAACTTGAGATATGCAGACTCAGTAGATTCAATAGGTCCTTGGAGCTCATCATCATCCCATTCAATGTCTATTATTTTTTTATTTTCAGGCTTATTAATTTCTAGATGAAAATCAAACTTATCAGATTTTATTGAATAGAAATGCACATCAAGAAGCATCCCACTTCTTGACAGAGATCCAAAACCTTTTGCCTTAATTTTCATGCGTTGATTATAAAGTGCAAAAACACATAATTATATAATTTCCTCCAAAGCATTAGATATTTTTTCAATTTTCTTTTGAGAGACACTTGAAATTGTAATATCTTTTATTTCAAAGGTATCCTCAACTTTTTCACCAAGGGTGTTAATTCTAGCTGATTGAATTGAAACATTATTTTTATAAAAGATTTCAGCAATTTTTATTAATATGCCAGGAGAGTCAAATGCCTCAATCGTCAAATGATTTTTTTTATTATTTGTGTCCTCAATATTACTTATTTTGACTTTATTTTTGAAAGCTTTATTTCCAAGTTTTCTCCTAACTCGCTTAGATGGAGTAAAGTTTTTAAAATTATTGATAATTTTGCTTTTGATATCTCCGATTTCACTTTTTAGTAACGGGTTGTCATGAGAATGAAATTTTGTCACAAATGTATTCATAGCCATTAAATTATCCTTGCTTGTATAAATACTTGCATCAACAATTTCTAGCCCAACAGTATCAAGAATTTTTACTATTTTTAAAAACAGACCATCAGAGTTATCCACTTTAATAAAAATCTCCAGGAAGTTATCAAAGCATTTTCTGCATGCAACTTTTATTTCATCATGAGGCTTAGACAAAACCAGATCGCTTTGCCATTTTAAGCTATCAGAGGTGTGCTTATTAAAGTAAGAGTCATCAAAGTTTTTCCATACACTTTTAAGATATGTGAGCTCATTACCTTCTAGTAATTTATATATAGAGCTCTTTCTATCAGATGAAATTTCTTTAGAGGTTTTTACTGGCTCTTTATTCAAATATGATCTAGTTGATAAAAACAGATCTCTTAAAAGGCCATGCTTCCATGCATTCCATAATTTTGGATTAGTTGATCTAATATCATTAATTGTAAGGAGATATAAATAATCTAACCGCTCTGTATTAAGCACGATCTCTGCAAATTCTTTAATTGTTTTAGAGTCACTTATATCCTTTCTTTGAGATATAGATGACATTTTTAAATGATTAAGTACCAGCCATGAGATAAGCTCAGAATCTGCAACTGATAAACCCAATCTTTTTGCAAAATCCATACTTGTCTTTGCTCCAATTTCAGAGTGGTTTCCACCTTTACCTTTTCCTAAATCGTGAAAAAGACCAGCAATATATAAAAGCTCTACTTTTGGTAATTTTTTTATCAATTCATTTTCTAGTAAAAATTCATCAGACTCCTTAATCTTCATCTGACGCATGTTTCTTACTACTTTTAATGTGTGCTCATCAACAGTATATATGTGAAATAGGTCAAACTGCATTTGGCCTATCACTTCTTCAAATTCAGGGATGTATTTTTGCAATATACCCGTCATTTTCATTAGCTTTAAAATCGATGATAGATGATATTTTGACTTTAAGATTTCAAGAAACTTACTCGAATTAGATGAACAAGACCTGAATTCATTATCAATTAAATAACTAGAATCTTTGAGAGTATTTATTGATTCAGAATGAATTTGATTTACCTTATTATTCTTTCCTAATTCAATAAATATATCTAGGAGAATTTCTTTATTATTTTTAATATTGGTTTCCAATATACCGATCTGATTGCCTTTATAAAAAAAGTTACCTTTCTTTTTCTTGATTCCAATAATTCTGCTTTCTGCGTAAACCTGCTCAACCAATTGATTAAAGCTTGTAATTGTTTGCACTTGGTAGAAAAATTTCTGCATCAATGCTTCAACCTTATTTTTTTCACTCAAATCCTTCTTTATTGCATTTTTAGCTATATCAATCTGAGACTCAAAATTTAACCTATTTTTATTTTTAGTTGCTAAGTTTGTTGCGTACCTTATTGTTTTTATGAATTCGTAGGATTTTTTTGCTTCAAAATAAGTAGAGTGGAATATATCAGAAGCTTTAATTTTTTCTTCACAATCTAGACCCAAACAATAATTTAAAATCCACTCAGCATTTTGAAAGTCTCTCATTGTTCCAGGAGATTCCTTAAGGTCTGGTTCAAGATTGAAAGCAGAAGAATCAAATGAATAATACCTTTCTTGTTGCTCAGTAATCTTTGCCTTAAAGTATGCATTTTTATTCCAAGCACCTTGGGTAATTTTGTTTACTCTAGCTTCAATATTTTTATTTGATAGCAATGGTCTTAAGCTAAAGTATGACGTTAGTTCTTTTGCATCTTTCCTTAATATATTTTTTAATTCAGATAATGACCTAACAGAACAACCAATTTTCCATCCAAGATCCCACAAATTTGCAATAAATTTTTCGAGATCAGCTTCTTTCTTATCATTTTTATTATTTTTAATAATCGATATATCTATATCCGATGAAGGGAACATCTCTTTTTTACCAAAGCCGCCAATTGCAAAAATTGAATATTCTTTTTCTAAGCCATAATCTTTAAACATCTTAATAATAATTTTTTCAATTTCATTTGATGTTTTGTGTAAGTAAGAATTAGTGCCTTTATTTTTGCTATATAACGATGGAAAATCGTCCCAGAATTTAGTATTTAAATCAGATATTTTTTCATTCATAGATCTTCTTCAGATCTTTTTGTTAGCACTTCAACACCACTGCTTGTTACAGCAAGGGTGTGCTCCCACTGAGCAGAATTCCTTCCATCTTTTGTCTCAACTGTCCAACCATCACTCAGAGACTTAGTATATTTTGAACCTTGATTAATCATAGGCTCAATCGTAAAACACATGCCTTCTTTCAATTGAATGCCAGTATTGGGAACGCCATAGTGAAGAACTTGAGGTTCTTCATGGTACACGGTGCCGATTCCATGACCACAATAGTCTTCTACAACTGAATAATAATTATCTTCAGCATGCTTTTGTATTACATGACCAATATCACCCAAGTAAATTCCAGGTTTAACAATTTCTATGGCTTTGTATAAACATTCTTGTGTAACCCTGACCAGTCTTTCGTTATGAGGCTGACATTTACCTACTAAAAACATCTTTGATGTATCTCCATGCCAACCATCTTTTAAAACGGTGACGTCTATATTTAAAATATCACCATTCTTTAAGATTTTATCTTTGCTTGGTATGCCGTGACATATAACCTGGTTGACACTTGAGCAAATTGTTTTTTCATAGCCCCTGTAACCAACATTCGCTGGAATTGATTTTTGAACTTGCGTTATATAATCGTAGCAAATATCATCGAGTTCGCCGGTGGATATGCCCGGAACAACATGAGGAGTTATCATTTCAAGGACTTCAGCTGCAAGTTTTCCAGCTATGCGCATTTTTTTGATATCTTCTTTATTTTTTATTGAAATTCTCATTTTTTTTTTCATAAAAATATAGACATAAAGTTAGTTAATCTATAAAGTACAATTTTAATGCTAGCTTGTAATTTTAGCCCATTAAAATCCGAAAAATCTCTTCACAGATTCTCTTTCACTTTTTCTAACAATCATGTCAGAGGGCTATTATAGTGCCTTTTAAATCAATATTGGCACTTGAAGATGGAACTATTTTTTATGGCGATGGTTATGGAACTAAAACCGTTCATATCGGAGAAGTTGTATTCAACACATCAATGACCGGATATCAAGAAATAATTACTGATCCATCGTACAAAAAACAAATAATTACTTTTACTCATCCTCATATTGGTAATACTGGAATTAATTTTGAAGACTTTGAGTCTGAAAAAATACATGCTAGTGGAATAGTAGTTAAAAATTTTTGTTCAAGACCATCTAATTGGAGAAGCTCAGAATCACTTGAAGACTTCCTAATTAAAAATAAATCAATTGCTATCTCTGGTATTGATACAAGGAATCTAACATCGCATATAAGAGAAAATGGATCCATGGGGTGCTGCATAGCCTCACTTGAAGAGATCACTCCTGAAAAAGCCATTGAGAGAGCGAAAGACTTTGGCGGTTTGAAAGGTATGGATTTAGCTAAAGAAGTAACAACGCAAGATGACTATGGATGGATAGAGGGAACATGGCCTGAATATTCTGAGACTGATATAAATTTAAATATTGTTGCTTATGATTTTGGGATTAAGAAAAATATCCTTAGACTTTTAACAGAATCAGTTGGAAAAGTTGATGTTGTTAATGCCAAGACTTCTTTTGAGGATATTATGAAGAAGTCACCAAATGGCATTTTTCTATCAAATGGCCCTGGAGATCCTGAGCCTTGTGAATATGCTATTGAGAATATAAAGCTATTTCTCAAAGCAGGTATTCCTATTTTTGGTATATGTCTTGGGCACCAACTCTTATCCATAGCCGCAGGCGCAAAAACATACAAAATGAAATTTGGCCATCATGGAGCCAATCACCCTGTTCAGGATATTGACACAGGTGAAGTATATATCACTAGTCAGAATCATGGTTTTGCAGTAGATATAGACTCATTACCAAAAAATATAAAAACAACGCATTTATCACTATTTGATAATTCGCTTCAAGGTATAGAGCTTACTGATACGCCAGCTTTTAGTTTTCAAGGTCACCCAGAAGCAAGTCCGGGACCGCAAGAAATTCAAATACTTTTTAATAAATTCAAAACGATGGTAGAGACATATGCCAAGACGTAAGGATATCTCATCAATATTAATTATCGGTGCTGGACCAATAATTATTGGTCAAGCATGTGAGTTTGATTATTCTGGTGCCCAGGCATGTAAAGCTCTAAAAGAAGAGGGCTTTAGGGTGATATTGGTTAATTCAAACCCAGCAACCATAATGACAGATCCTTTAATGGCTGATGCAACTTATATTGAACCAATTCATTGGAAATCAGTAGAAAAAATAATCGAAAAAGAAAAACCGGATGCAATTCTTCCAACAATGGGAGGACAAACTGCTTTAAATACTGCTTTATCGCTTGCAAGAGAGGGTATTCTTGAGAAACATGGCGTGATTTTAATAGGGGCCAACAAAGAAGCTATAGATAAAGCTGAGGACAGAGAGTTATTTGATAAAACCATGAAAGGTATTGGTATAGAAACTCCAAATTCTGGTATTGCTCATTCAATGGAAGATGCCTTAAATGTTCAGGCTAAAATTGGATTTCCATGCATCATCAGGCCTTCTTTTACTATGGGGGGTACTGGTGGTGGAATTGCATACAATATTGAAGAGTTTGAAAAGATTTGTGAGAAAGGCCTTGAGCTCTCGCCAACTACTGAGCTTTTAATAGATGAATCTTTAATTGGTTGGAAAGAGTATGAAATGGAGGTTGTAAGAGATTGTAATGATAATTGTATAATTATTTCTTCAATAGAAAATCTTGATCCCATGGGAGTTCATACCGGCGATTCAATAACTATTGCACCTGCTCAAACTCTTACTGACAAAGAATATCAAATCATGAGAAATGCCTCTTTTAAAATTTTGAGAGAAATTGGTGTTGAAACAGGTGGTTCTAATGTGCAGTTTGCTGTAAATCCAAAAAATGGAAAAATGGTTGTGATTGAAATGAACCCTAGAGTTAGTAGATCCTCGGCATTAGCATCGAAGGCAACTGGGTTCCCGATTGCAAAAGTTGCTGCACTTTTATCTGTTGGATATACCTTAGATGAACTTAAAAATGATATTACTGGAGGCTTAACACCTGCATCATTTGAGCCAAGCATTGATTATATTGTTACAAAAATTCCTAAATTTGCATTTGAAAAATTTCCTCAAGCTGATTCAAGGTTAACTACTCAAATGAAATCTGTTGGAGAAGTAATGGCAATGGGTGGTAACTTTCAAGAGTCTATGCAAAAAGCTATTTGCAGCATGGAAGAAGATTTAGATGGATTTAATTCCATTATTGATATTGAGAGCCCAAATGCTGAAGACGAGTTAAAATATCAACTATCATTTCCTGGGCCTGGAAGAATATTTTATGTTACCGATGCACTTAGAAAAGGTTGGAGCAAAGAAAAGATTTATGAGCTTACTAAAATTGATTACTGGTTTCTCGATCAGATCGATGAAATAGTAAAGATAGAAAAGTCTTTGATTGATAGTGATATTTCATCAATCTCAAAAGAAGAATTTTTAAAATTAAAGTCTAAAGGTTTTTCTGATTCAAGATTAGGTTATTTAACTAATAATACAGAAAATGAAGTAAGAGAAATAAGAAAATCTTTAAATATTCATCCTGTTTTTAAAAGGGTAGATACCTGCGCTGCTGAGTTCGCCACCTCAACATGTTATATGTATTCTTCATATGGAGAGGTGTGTGAAAGCAAGCCGACTAAAAAGAAAAAAATTATGGTTCTAGGAAGCGGCCCAAATAGAATTGGACAAGGAATCGAATTTGATTATTGCTGTGTTCATGCTTCATTAGCAATGCAAGAAGAAGGCTATGAATCGATAATGGTTAATTGTAATCCTGAGACAGTTTCTACTGATTTTGATGTATCAAACAGGCTTTATTTTGAGCCTATAACGTCTGAAAAAATATTAGATATAATCGATATAGAATCTCCGGATGGAGTCATAATTCAATTTGGAGGACAAACTCCTTTAAAACTTGCAGATACTCTTTCAGAGAGAGGCATTAAAATATTAGGAACTAATGTTGATGCAATTGACAGATCTGAAGATAGAGAAAGATTCCAAGCATTGATTGAGAAGCTAGAACTAACCCAACCAAAAAATGCTACTGTTAAAAATAAACAGGAAGCATTAGAGGCATCTGAGGCAATTGGTTTCCCGTTAGTTGTTAGACCCTCATATGTGCTTGGAGGAAGGGCAATGCAACTGGTTCATAACGTCAAAGAATTAGATTCATATTTAAGTGATGCTGTTGAAGTCTCAAATAGTAAGCCAGTCCTATTAGACCGATATCTTACTGATGCAATAGAGGTTGATGTTGATGTTGTATCTGATGGATCTTCAATAGAAGTTGGTGGAATTCTTCAACATATAGAACAAGCTGGAATTCATTCAGGCGACTCGGGTTGCTCCCTGCCACCTTATAGTCTTAGTAAAGAGATTCAAGATGGTATTAGCAATCAAGCGAAAAACATAGCAAAAGAGCTAAATATTGTAGGACTAATGAATATTCAATTTGCTATTAAAGATAATGAGATATTTATAATTGAAGTAAATCCTAGAGCATCTAGAACGGTTCCCTTTATTTCAAAAGCAATTGGCCATTCACTTGTAAAGGCTGCATCAAAAGCAATGATTGGAAAATCTTTAAAAGAGCAAAAATTCTCTGCTGACCTTCCGGAAGGCTTATTTTTTGTAAAGGAAGCAGTCTTGCCTTTTGATAAATTTCCATTAGTTGATCCTATACTTGGTCCTGAAATGAAATCAACTGGAGAAGTCATGGGAATAGGCAGAAATTTTGGTGAAGCCTATGCAAAAGCTCAAAAGGGAGCTAACAAGACCATTCCAATTGGGGGTCAGGTTTTTATTAGTGTTAAAGACTCAGATAAAAAATATCTCAATGATCTAGTCCCGCTTGTTATTGATAATAATTTTAAAATAGTGGCTACCGGAGGGACAGCTGACTATATTAAAAAATTAGGCCATGAAGTTAAGAGGATTAATAAAGTTAATGAGGGAAGGCCTCATACCGTTGACTATCTTTTAAATAATGAAATTGATTTAGTCATCAATACTACAGAGGGCAAACAGTCAATAGAAGACTCATCATCAATAAGACAATCTGCTCTTCGAAGTAAAACCTTTTGTACCACAACTATGTTTGGAGCTTTTGCTGTAATGGAAGCTTTAAAAACTAATCAAGAGGACTGGATGTATAGGCCTCTCCAAGAAATTAATTAGTTTTTAATTATCTTGCTATAATATTTATATGAGTACTACTCCTATTACAAAAGAAGGCGAGATAGCTATTAAAGAAAGACTTGCTGACTTGAAGTTTGTTCAAAGACCAAAGATTTCAGAAGCTATTGCTGAGGCAAGGGCTCATGGAGATCTAAAAGAAAATGCTGAATATCATGCTGCAAAAGAACTTCAAGGGCTTATTGAATCAAAAATTAATGAGATTGAAAGCGCACTAGCCAGTGCTCAGGTAATTGATGTCTTAAGCATTCCTGAAACAGGAAGGGTTGTTTTTGGTTCAACAGTAACACTTTATGATTTAGACAAGGATGAGGAGATAATATATAAAATTGTTGGTAATCTTGAATCTGATCCAGGCGAAGGAAAAATTTCTATCGATACTCCAATAGCCAAAGGCTTAATAGGTAAAAATATAGATGATGAGGTCACAATTACTACGCCATCTAAGACTTTAAATTATGAAGTCATATCTGTTCAGCATTTGTAATGCATGCTGACAAATGGGCTTTAAAAGCTAAACAGGAAGGGTACAAAACAAGAGCAGTTTATAAATTAGAAGAGATCCTCTTAAAAACAAATTCTTTTAATTCAGCTCATAAAATACTTGATATTGGTTCTGCTCCAGGTGGCTGGTCTCACTATTTAAAATCTAAACTTCCAAATTCTAAAATTTTTGCTATAGATATATTGCAGATGGATGATATAGACGGAGTTTCATTCTTCCAAAATAGCATTGAATCAATTGATGACATTCCTGAAATAAATTCATTAAAAGAAAAATTTAATCTTGTAATTTCAGATATAGCCCCAAACATTACAGGTATAAACGCAGTTGATATTGAAAATATCTATGAGTTAAATCTTCTTACTCTTAAAGCAGCTCATAAATACACAGATAATAACAATGGTAAATTTATTATAAAAACCTTTCAAAACAATAATTTAAAAGGTTTGAGGAAGGAAATGGAAAAGCTATTTAGCATTGTCCAAACCTTCAAACCTGCCGCATCTAAGAAACAATCGGCAGAAATTTATTTGTATGGAGCAAAGAAAAAATGATGAATAGCGTATTTAGAAATTTATTTGTTTGGGTGATATTAGGATCTTTTTTAATATTTGTTTTCAATAATATTGAAAATTCTAATGTAAGAGAGCAAATCAGCTATAGTCAATTTAAAGAAGAAATTCTTTCAGATAGAATTGCTAAAGTTGTTTATAAAGGTGATCAAATGACCATTATCGGTGATAGGTTAGATGGATCAAAATTTGAAACAACTCACCCTATATTCAAGAAAGACGAGGCAGTTGATAGAGCTATTGAAGATAATGGAGTAATTGCTGTATATGAAAAAATAGAGCAACCATCTATATGGTCTCAGCTTCTTGTAGGAGCTTTTCCAATAATATTGTTGTTAGCTATATTTTTCTTTTTTATGAGACAAATGCAAGGTGGTATGTCTGGTAAAGGCGGCCCAATGTCATTTGGAAAAAGTAAAGCTAAGCTCATGGAAGGCGGTAAAGTAAAAACTAATTTTAAGGATGTTGCTGGATGCGAAGAGGCAAAACAAGATGTCCAAGAGCTTGTAGATTTTTTAAGAGACCCAACTAAATTTCAAAAACTAGGTGGAAAAATACCAAGAGGTGTTCTAATGGTAGGGCCTCCAGGAACTGGTAAGACTCTACTAGCTAGAGCTGTAGCAGGAGAAGCTAAAGTTCCTTTCTTTACTATCTCAGGATCTGATTTTGTTGAGATGTTTGTTGGTGTTGGTGCTTCAAGAGTAAGAGATATGTTTGATCAAGCAAAAAAACAATCTCCATGCATAGTTTTTATTGATGAAATTGACGCAGTTGGAAGACATCGTGGAGCAGGTTTAGGTGGTGGACATGATGAAAGAGAGCAAACTCTTAATCAGTTGTTAGTTGAGATGGACGGGTTTGAAGGTAATGATGGCGTAATTGTTATAGCTGCCACTAATAGACCAGACGTTCTCGACCCAGCGCTATTGAGGCCTGGAAGATTTGATAGACAAGTTGTAGTTGATCTCCCTGACATTAGAGGAAGAGAAGCAATCTTAAAAGTTCATATGCGCAAGGTTCCAATTAGTGGTGATGTTGATCCATTGGTAATTGCTAGGGGAACTCCAGGTTTTTCTGGTGCTGATTTAGCAAATTTGATTAATGAAGCTGCGCTCTTTGCTGCTAGATACTCAGATAAAAAGATTGATCAAAGTCATCTAGATCTTGCAAAAGACAAAATTATGATGGGTGCTGAAAGAAAGTCTATGATATTGAGTGAAGAGCAGAAAAGAATTACTGCATATCATGAAGCAGGTCACGCAATTGTTGGCAGACTTTCTCCTAAGCATGATCCAGTATATAAAGTGACAATTATCCCAAGAGGAAGAGCTTTAGGGGTAACTATGTTCCTCCCTGAAGAAGATACATATATGCAAAGTAAAGAATATTTATTAAGTAGGATTTCTGCACTATTTGGTGGAAGAATTGCTGAAAATATTATCAATGGAGATAAAGGTATAACAACTGGAGCTTCAAATGATATTGAAGTTGCTACTAATATAGCTACCAATATGGTTACAAAATGGGGCTTATCTGAAAAGCTTGGTCCTTTAAAGTATGGTGAGGATGAAGGAAGTCCATTTCTAGGTAGATCTGCTTCTTCACCGTCTCAGGTTATTAGTGACGATACATCTAAACTTATAGATATGGAGATTAAATCTATAATTGATTCATGTTATGAAAAAGCCGATGAAATATTAAAAAGTAATTTAGATAAACTTAATACGATGGCAGACGCTCTTTTAAAATATGAAACCATAGATGCCGATCAAATTGATGATATTATGGCTGGAGCTGAACCAAGGGAACCAAAGGGCTGGTCAGATGATGAGCCTAAAAATAAAGAAAAAAAAGAATCCACAATAAAAGGTCCAGCTAAAGAGTTATAATCAAGCTATGAACCTAAAATTTGGTACGGATGGCATCAGAGGGCCAGTCGAAACCCTTATAACCCCAGAAGCATGCCTTAAAATAGGCTATGCCACTGGTACGGTTGCAAGAGAACTGGGGTGGAAGACTGTAATGATTGGAAAAGACACAAGAGTGTCTGGGTATATGCTTGAATCTGCACTTCAAGCTGGCTTCATTTCAGCTGGTATTGATGTAAAACTTTTAGGCCCAATTCCTACTCCAGGGGTTGCATATCTTACTAGGTCACTTAGAGATGCATTCGGTTTGGTTATCAGCGCCTCACATAATGACTTTCTTGACAATGGTATAAAGATTTTCATGCCAAACGGTGAAAAGCTTACTAAAGATATTGAAAAGAAGATTGAGAAAATTCTATCTAGTGACATGCAATTGATAGAAACCTCCTCTATCGGTAAAGCAGCAAGATTTGACGAATCTGGAGCTAGATATATTGAATTTTGTAAATCAACTGTCCCAACAAATATAAACTTTTCAAAATTACGGATTGTATTAGATTGTGCTCATGGTGCCTGTTATAAAGTAAGCCCCTCTATCTTTAGAGAACTAGGAGCTGAAGTTATAACTATTGGTGTACAACCAAATGGATTTAATATCAATGAAGGCTGTGGTTCAACACATCCAGAACTACTTCAAAATGAAGTTATAAAACATAGAGCAGATTTCGGAGTTGCATTAGATGGAGATGGAGATAGGGTCATCCTTGTTGACAGCGACGGAGATTTGCTCGATGGCGATGATCTTCTATACATAATGGCTTTTGCAAATCCTAATAGAACTGGACCATGGGCGGGGGTAGTAGGGACAAAAATGAGTAATTTTGGTTTGGAAGATGGGCTTAAAAAGCTTGGATATAAATTCTTAAGAGCTGATGTTGGTGATAAATATGTTAGTCAAAAATTAAGTGAAAAAGGCTGGTTACTTGGTGGTGAAACTTCTGGGCATATTATCAGCAAAGATTTAGTTAGCACCGGTGATGGAACTGTTGCAGCACTTAAGGTTATATCTTCATTATTAATATTAGAAAAATCTCCAAAAGAAGTATTATTAAATTACAGCAAAAGACCTCAAGTAAACATTGCAGTGCCTGTTAATAACAAAGACATTATAAATGATGCTACTAACCAATCAGCAATAAACGATGCTCAATCGGATATTACTGTAGATAGAGTCCTTGTTAGACCTTCTGGAACTGAGAATAAAATAAGAGTTATGGTTGAGGCTCCTGATGAAAAAACAGCAACAAAATACGCCAAAGATATCTCAAAATTGATTAAATCAAAAACATAATTTTAAAGTGATAATTGCAAATTTTAAATCCAATGGGTCTAGCAAAATGCTCAAAACCTGGATTGAAGATTTTAAAAAAACTGTCCATTACTATAGATTCAAATATTGGCATATCTCCTCCATATGTATATTTAGATCAGCTCAAAAATATCTTATTTTCAAGTGATATAGATTCTATTCAAATAGGGTCACAAGATGTTGATCTTAGCGATGGAGCTAGGACTGGTGCAATATCTGCTTCTATGCTTTTAGATCTTAAGTGTAAATTTGCAATTATTGGCCATTCTGAAAGACGATCTTTATTTAATGAGGATAATAAGATAGTAGAAGAAAAATTTAGATGTCTAGAGTCCAATAATATTATGCAAGTGCTATGTATTGGTGAGTCACTTGAAGAAATGGAATCTGGAAAAACATTAGATGTTCTGAATGAACAGATTACAAGTGTTTTAAAAAATAAGAAATTAAATAATGCTCTAATTGCATACGAACCAATTTGGGCGATTGGTACTGGAAAAACTCCAACCCCAATTCAAGTCAATCAAATTAACCAATATATAAAAGATGTTGTACAATCCACAACTGAAAATAATTACCTTCCTAAAGTTTTATATGGAGGGAGTGTTAATTCTGAAAATGCAGCAGCCTTTTTTGGTTGTGAAAATATTGATGGGGCACTTGTTGGTGGAGCGTCTTTGGATGGAAAGCACTTTGCAGAAATTGTAAATGAATTTAACAGGATAAAATAAAAAATGATAACCGTTATACAAATTTTATGTGTGGTATTGGCTATAGCTATAGTTGCACTAGTTCTACTTCAACAGGGCAAGGGCTCTGATTTGGGTTCAGCTTTTGGTGGAGGTTCTTCTAATTCAATGTTTGGTGCTTTAGGCCCATCAAATTTTCTTGGAAAACTTACATCTGTTTTGGCTGCCATATGGTTAATTTTGACTTTATTTTTAGCTTACTTATATAAAACTGACAACATCTCAGAAGTTTTTGATTCAACATTAATTGAAGAAGCTATAGAAGAGGGAATCCCTGAATCTATTCCTGAAGAGTAAAAAAGTATTTCAACTGTTTAATTTAAAGAAAATTGGTGCCGAAAGCGGGACTTGAACCCGCACGAGTTTTCACTCACTAACCCCTCAAGCTAGCGTGTCTACCAATTCCACCACTTCGGCTGAGTGCGAATTATAACAATATATCTTTTAATATTAATAGATATATAACTTGACCAATGGTGGTACCTTTATTTAAACTTCACCTTCGGTGCGATGCGGGGTGGAGCAGCCTGGTAGCTCGTCGGGCTCATAACCCGAAGGTCGTTGGTTCAAATCCAGCCCCCGCTACCACATATATATTATTTTTTTTGTGGGGCATATGCCCTTTTTTTATTTATAAGATGAATAAAGACGACATAGAAAACATTGTTAAGCCTGTAATTAATAGACATGAATGCTATCTATGGGGTATTGAAATTTTAAGAGGTAGAAAAAGACCAACTTTGAGAGTTTATATTGAATCAGATGCTGGTGCCGGAATTGATGATTGTGAGTTAGTTGCAAAAGATTTAAATTATGAGGCTGAGCTTGAATCAATATTAGGAGATGATTTTATTTTAGAAGTTTCAACTCCAGGAATTGATAGAAGATTTTTCTATTATGAGCAACTCAAAGAATATGTTGGTGAAGAATTTAAAATAAAGTTAAGAGAACCACTCGATGGTGTTAAAAATATAAATGGACATCTTGCGGAGTGTAAAGATGACTTTTTAAGAATTGAAACCTCTAATCTTGAGTACAAATTAGAGTTTAATGAAATAGAGTTTTGTAAATTAGAACCAAATTTTGAAAAAATTATGAAGGAAAGTGAACATGCAAAGTAATGAAATTTTAATGGTAGTTGACTCAGTTTCTAATGAGAAGGGCCTAACCAAAGAGGTTATTTTTAATGCAGTTGAGATTGCATTAGCATCAGCTTCTCAGAGGCATTTTCATGAAGATGCTGAGCTAAGTGTGAATATTGATAGAGATACTGGTGAATATACAACTCACAGAAGCTGGATTGTTGCTGATCCAGAGGACATTTATTTTCATAAAGAGACCCATGTGACTTCAGAAGAGGCAGATTTAGAAATTGGAGAAATATTTTCTAAATCTGTTGAAAATATAAAATTTGGAAGAATAGAAACACAAGCTGCACGTCAAGTAATGCTTCAGAAAGTTAGAGAGGCTGAAAGAGAGAAGGTAGTTGCTCAGTTTAAATCAAAGGATAATACTCTAGTAAGTGGTTCTGTAAAAAGAGTAACAAGAGATAATATCATTGTAGATATATCCAATGAAGCTGAAGCTATTCTGCCTAGAGATAGGTTGATGCCTGGTGAAATTTATAAAATTAATGATCGCATTAGAGCAATTCTAAAAATTCAAGAAGTTGAAGGTAGGGGACCTCAGCTTATGCTTGATAGAGTTTGCCCCGAGATGGTTACTGAGCTTTTTAGTATTGAAGTTCCTGAAATTAATGAAGATATTATAGAGATAAGAGGTGTATCAAGAGAGCCTGGATCAAGATCAAAAATAGCTGTTAAAACAAATGATGGAAGGATTGATCCTGTTGGGGCCTGCGTTGGAATGAGGGGCTCTAGAGTTCAAGCTGTATCATCAGAGTTAGGAAATGAGAGAATAGATATTGTCATTTATGATGATAATCCTGCTCAACTTGTTATAAATGCATTAGTTCCTGCAAAAGTTGATTCGATTGTTGTTGATGAAGATTCAAGGTCAATGGAGATAGCTGTAAATCAAGATAATCTTGCATTAGCTATTGGTTCTAGAGGACAAAATATTCGTTTAGCATCACAGCTGGTGGGTTGGGAGCTAAATATTATTAGCAGCGAAGAAGCAGAAGCTAAAGTTAAAGTTGATGAAACTGAATTTATGGTTAAATTGATCGATAGCCTCGCAATTGACGAAAGTATTGCTGAAAAAATTATATCAGTTGGCTTGACCTCATTTGATGATATTGCTTACGTTGATAATAGTGTTTTAGAAGCTTTTGTTGATAATGCTGATGAAATTGAAAGAATTAAAAGCTCTGCTGAGGACGCTGCGCTTATGGAAGCAATGGGAGCTATAACAGAAGAAGAAGAAAATTTGGATTCATTTGGCGGTCTTGGCCTTAGCGAAGAGGATATACAGATGCTTACAAACAAAGGAATTAAAAATAAAGATGATTTTGCTGAATTATCAGTTGATGAACTTCAAGATATCATTGAAATTAGTGATGATCTAGGTTCAGCAGCTATTATGAAAGCAAGAGAAGATTGGTTTAAATAAAAAAGGATTTATTTTGGCTTTAACAGTAAAACAATTTGCAAAAGTATTAAAAATTTCTGATTCAGCTCTTCTAGAAAGAATGCAGAATGCTGGATTGAAACATTCAAGCAGCTCTGATGAAATCACTCCAGCTGATAAGCAGGCACTGCTAAAATCTTTAAAAGGCGGTAAAGCTCCAGCAGCACAATCAGTTACTCCTTCTGGAAATATAACTGTAACTTCAAAAAATAAATCAGCCTCTGACTCTCAACCAATTAAAAGTTACTCTGACAATATCGAGGCAAAAAGAGCTGCAGCATCTGAGCAATTAAAAGAGCAACAAAAGAAAAGAGAAGAGCAACTTAAAGAAGCAGCTAGATTAAAACAAGAAGAACAAAAGAAAAAAGAAAAATTTAAAGCAGCAACCAAAACCGCTGAAAAGCCTGCAAAAAAAGTAAATGTTAAAGACCAACTTTCATCCGCTGTAAATGCTTACAAGAGAAAAGAAGGCAAGTTTCAATCTGAAGGCGATCATCAGTTTGAAGCGCCTACAGAATTTATCCAAAAAGAGATTCAAGTACCATCTTCAATACAAGTGGGTGAGCTTGGTAAGCTTATGGCAGTTAAAGGTGGCGTCGTAGTTAAAAATCTCATGTCTCTTGGAGTGCCAGCAACAATTAATGACATTATTGATCAAGAAACAGCAATTCTTGTGGTGGAAGAAATAGGTCATATTGGAGTTGCCATTGAAGAGGAAGATGTCGAAGAGAATTTTGCTAATTTAATTGAGTATAAAGATGAGCCATCATCAAGATCACCAGTTGTTACTGTAATGGGGCATGTTGATCATGGTAAGACAACATTATTAGATTACATAAGAAAAACAAAAGTGGTTGACGGTGAAGCCGGAGGTATTACTCAGCACATTGGTGCATATCAGGTTGAGACTTCAAAAGGAAATATTACATTTATAGATACGCCAGGGCATGCTGCTTTTTCATCAATGAGAGCAAGAGGCGCAAATACCACTGATATAGTTATATTAGTTGTTGCAGCTAATGATGGTATTAAGCCTCAAACTGAGGAGGCCATAAATCATGCGAAAGCTGCAGGAGTCTCAATTGTAGTTGCTATTAACAAAATGGATTTAACCGGCGCAGATGCTGAAAAAGTTAAAGGTGATTTAGCTGCTAAAGAATTAGTGCCTGAAGATTGGGGTGGAAACATCCAGATGGTACCTGTTTCTGCTCTTAAAGGCGATGGTGTTGATAAGTTATTAGAATCCGTTTTATTAGAAGCTGAGCTTTTAGAGTTAAAAGCTTCTTATGATGGACCAGCCCAAGGTGTTGTGATTGAATCAGAGCTTGATAAATTTAAGGGCTCTGTGGCCACTCTTCTTGTACAAAATGGAACTATGAAAGTAGGAGATCTAATTGCGGCAGGAAATGCAATTGGTAAAATAAAAAGTATCACTTCAAGTGAAGGATCTAAAGAAAAAAGTGTAGGCCCATCTGCAGCTGTAGAGGTTTTAGGTTTAAATAGTGTTCCAAATGCTGGAGATGTTTTTCAAGTAGTTAAAAATGAAAAACAAGCAAGAGAAATTGTTGAGTATAGGATCGATAAAGAAAAGGAAAGAAAATTACTTAAGCAAAAAGATGAATCGGTAGGAAATTTATTTGAATCTTTTGGGCAGGACGCCAAAAAGGTTCTAAACATAATTATTAAGACTGATGTTGGCGGCACATGCGAGGCAATTATTGCAGCACTTAATGACCTAGCTAATGATTTAGCCAAAGTTAAGATTGTTGCTAGCGGTGTTGGGGGTATTTCTGAGTCAGATGTAAATCTTGCACTTGCAACAGATGCAATTATATTAGGTTTTAATGTAAGAGCAGATAACACTGCTAAGAAAATTGCAGAAGAGGAATCTATTCCTTTAAATTATCATAGTATTATTTATGAGCTTCTTGATGATGTTAAGGCAAGGATGAGCGGGTTACTCGATCCAATAATTAAAGAAGAAATTATTGGAACTGCTGAAGTATTAGAAGTCTTTAATTCTCCAAAATTTGGTCAAGTTGCTGGATGTATGGTTGTTGAAGGTTCTGTGAACCGCAATAAACCAGTTAGAGTTTTAAGAGATGATATAGTTATTTTTGAAGGCGAACTTAATTCACTTAGAAGATTTAAGGATGATGTATCTGAGGTTAAAAACGGTAGCGAATGTGGTATGGGTATAAAAAATTACAAAGATATTAGGCCAAAAGATAAAATTGAAGTCTTTGATAGAAAAGAGGAAGCTCAGACTATCTAATTTTACATGAGTTCCTTAAGAGCAGATAAAATTGCAGACGAGCTTAAAAAAGAGATCTCTCTAATTATCAATCGAGAAACCAAGGACCCAAGACTAAAAAATTTAAATATTAATGCCGTTAAGGTATCTGATGATGTTGGTGTAGCAACTGTATATTATTCAGTAATAGGGCAATCTATTTTAAAAGCTGAGAGCAGTTTAGATAAAAATATATTAAAAAAATTTTCTGGAATGGTTAGATCTAAACTTGCTAAAACAATGAAAATTAGAAGGGTTCCTATTATAAATTTTAGATTTGATGAAAGTATTGAGTATT
This sequence comes from Gammaproteobacteria bacterium, assembly GCA_038141865.1. Classification (GTDB taxonomy): domain Bacteria; phylum Pseudomonadota; class Gammaproteobacteria; order Magnimaribacterales; family D2472; genus CAJQGY01. The sequence goes on from JAYQIX010000006.1 coordinate 204,401, forward strand.
CTGAAAATATTGAAAAGCTACTTCAAGATTTATAATTTTTAAATGAATGGTTTTATAAATCTAATTAAAAAAAAGGGTATTAGTTCTAATGCCTCTCTTCAAGAAGCAAAAAGAAAACTTAAGATAAAGAAGGCAGGTCATCTTGGTACATTAGACCCAATGGCGCATGGTGTTCTTGTGTTAGGGATTAACAGAGGAACTAAGTTTTCATCTTACTTTCTTGAAAGCGATAAAACCTATAAGGCAGAAATTACTCTTGGTGCATCTACTGATACAGATGACGCAGCAGGTGAAATAATTTCAGAATCTTCTAAAAAAGTTTGCGCTAAAGAGGTGAAAATAGCACTTCATAAATTTATAGGAAAGTCTATGCAGGTTCCACCTAGTTTCTCTGCATTGAAGCATAAAGGAAAGCCACTATATAAGTATTCTAGAGAGGGTAAACCAATTTCTAAACCACCAAGAGAAATTAACATTTATTCCATTAAAAATTTTGAACTCAAAAATAATATTTGTATTTGTGAGATACATTGCTCAAAAGGAACATATATCAGATCTATAGCAAGAGATCTTGGTAAAATGCTTGGAGTGGGAGGCCATCTTTCTGATTTAGAAAGACTAGGACAAGGAGTTTTTAACATTAAAGATGCTATATACAATTGAGCAACTTAATGAAGATTCGATCCTATCAATTGAAAGCGCATTTCCAAATTTTATAGATATTAATTTAAGCTTTGATGAAACAAGATTTTTTTTAAATGGAGTAAAAATCAAACATAAAGAAGTACCCAGATGCTGTCTATAAAATCTATAGTGATAAGGATGTTTTCTTGGGACTTGGTGAGGTTAACGACTCTATTCTAAAACTTAAACAGCTTGTTTAATGATCGAATAAGGTTTAAAGTACACCGGCTTGCTTTAGTTGCACAAGGCAGCATTCTTATTAACATGTGCATCGAGGAATTAAATAATGGCATTAATAGCTAAAGAAAAAGAACAAATAGTTGAAAAATTCAAAAAAAGCGATAACGATACTGGATCTCCAGAAGTTCAAATTGCTCTTTTAACAGAAAACATAAATAAATTACAAAGTCACTTTAAAGAACATAAGAAAGATCATCATTCCAGAACGGGTTTAATTAGGATGGTTAATCTTAGAAGAAAATTGTTGGCTTATTTAAAAAGAAAAAACCCTGAAAGCTACGCAAATATCATCAAAGAGCTTAAACTAAGAGGTTAATAAGAAAAAGGAAAAACGTGGAAAATAATAAATTAGAGTCTACAACGGTAGAATTCAAGTACGGAAATAAATTAGTAAAATTAGAAACAAATAAAGTAGCAAGGCAAGCAACAGCAGCAGTAGTAGTAACAATAGATGATTTAGTTGTTCTTACAACAGTTGTAGCTAAAAAAGATGCAGATCCAGCAAAGGATTTCTTCCCTTTAGCAGTCTTTTATCAAGAAAAGTTTTATGCAACAGGTGCTATACCTGGAGGCTTTTTTAAAAGAGAAGCTAGGCCTACCGAAAGAGAAACACTTACATCAAGACTTATAGATAGACCTATTAGGCCTTTATTTCCTGAAAGTTTTAAAAATGAGGTGCAGGTTTTTTGTACAGTTTTATCATCAGCAAAGGATCAAAATCCGGATATAGCTGCAATGATTGGTGCTTCAGCAGCCTTATGTGTTGCCGGTGTTCCATTTGATGGTCCAATGGGCGCAGCTAGGGTTGGTTTTATTGATGGCAATTATGTGCTTAATCCATCTTTTGCTGAATTAGAAGAATCATTCCTAGATATGGTCGTAGCTGGAACTGAAGAAGCAGTTCTAATGGTTGAATCAGAAGCAAAAGAACTGAATGAAGACCTTATGCTTGGAGCTGTATTATTTGGTCATCAAGAAATGCAGGCTGTTGTTCATGCATGTAAAGAATTGAAAGAAAAAGCAGGTAAAGAAGACTGGGTTGTGCAAGAAGATGAAGAAACTCCAGTATATGCTGCTGAATTAGCAGAAAAATATACAGATAAAATTTCTAATGCTTTTACGATAAAAGATAAAAAAGAAAGAACATCAGCTATCAGTGAAATTAAGAATAGTATTGTTGAATCTTATCCTGATGCTGATGATATCCAGCTAGGTAAAGTTCTTGGAGCTTTTAAAAATCTTGAAAAAGATATCGTAAGAAAAAATATTCTGAGTAACCAGCCTAGAATAGATGGTCGGGATAGAGATACAGTTAGACCTATATATGTAGAAACAGATATTCTTCCTAGTACTCATGGATCATCTTTATTTACTAGAGGTGAAACACAGGCTATGGTTGTTGCAACACTTGGTTCATCAAGAGATGCGCAAAGAATTGAATCTATTGAAGGCCAGAGCACAGATAATTTCATGCTTCATTACAATTTCCCAGCTTATAGTGTTGGAGAAATTGGTATGCCTATGGGCCCAAAGAGAAGAGAAATAGGGCATGGAAATTTAGCAAAAAGGGCAATAAAAGCCGTGCTGCCTGATGTTGATGAGTTTGGATACACAATGAGGGTTGTATCAGAAATAACCGAATCAAATGGTTCAAGTTCAATGGCTTCTGTTTGTGGTACTTCTCTTTCTCTTATGGATGCTGGAGTCCCTATTTCTAGTCCTGTTGCAGGTATTGCCATGGGCTTAATTAAAGAGGGCGATGATTTTGCTGTTCTTACTGACATATTGGGAGATGAAGATCATTTAGGAGATATGGATTTTAAAGTTGCTGGAACCGAGAACGGTATTACAGCATTGCAAATGGACATAAAAATTCAGGGTATCAACGAAGCAATAATGGAAACTGCCTTAACAAAAGCCAAAGTTGCCATTAATCACATCTTAGGAATTATGAATGAAACTATTTCAAGCCCTAAAGAGCTTGCAGAAAATGCTCCTGCAATGAAAACTTTTATGGTTGATAAAGATAAAATCAAAGAGATTATTGGTAAAGGTGGAGCAGTTATCAAAGGCATGCAAGAACAAACAGGTGCTACGGTTGACGTAAGTGATGATGGAACTGTTTCTGTCTTTGGTCAGGATCAAACTTCTATGAAAGAATGCTTAGCTATTATTGAGGGTATTCTTGAAGAACCAGAACTAAATAAAGTTTATAACGGAAAGGTTGTAAAAATTGTTGATTTTGGTGCTTTTGTAAATATTCTTCCTGGTAAAGATGGTTTATTGCATATATCTGAAATTTCTCACGACAGAACAGAAAGTGTTTCAGCTGTATACTCAGAAGGCGATGAAGTAACTGTTAAACTTATTGGTTTTGACAGAGGCAAGATGAAGCTTTCAGTTAAAGCCCTTGAAGAAAAAAAATCTGAAGAATCTTCTGATTCTGAAGAAAAATCAGAATAAATAATCTCGCTATAATATAAATTCTCAAAAGTCAAATTTTGACAATTTATTTATGAATAATATTTGCCACTATATTTAATATATGGTTTTATATGTATTGCAAACCATATTAAAACCTATAGGGGGGAAATATTATGAATGCATTAAATACGATAAAAGACTTAATTGTTCAACTTACAGGACTGCTTGTTGCGGCAGTAGGCTTAGGGGTTGTTTCAGCTATAGTCTTACCAGGTGACTGGTTCTTTGGTGGCGTTTTAGAAGCACTTCTAGACGTAATCAGAGTATTAGGAGAAAATGGATTAGTTGGTCTATTAGGCGCAGCTATTCTTATAAATCTTCTAAAGTAATAGTATTTTAAAAAACTTGCTAGAAGAGATTTTGTAATCTCTTCTAGCTACTCTTTACCTAAAAACTATGGAATATTTAACAAAAATAAAAGAAATTCTTAATAAGTTAATTGGTGTTTTGTTGCCATTAGTTGCTTTATCAATTTTGCTAGGTATTATTTTTGGTCCAGACACAGCCTTTGTTGGAGATGTGTATTCTAATATAGCAAGCATTTTAGCTTTACTTGGTGAAGATGCTCTTCTTGCTTTGGTATCAATAGTCATAATCTTGGCATTCCTAAGGAAATAGAACAGTCAAAAATTATATAAGTGGTGGCTATGGGTGGAATTGAACCACCGACCCCAGCGTTATGAGTGCTGTGCTCTAACCATCTGAGCTACATAGCCAAGTGTAGGATGAATGATAATTATATCTAATCTATAGTCAATATAATTTTCATCTAAACATTAAATTTAAAGTGGATAATATCTCCATCTTTAACAATATAATCTTTACCTTCTAATCTTAATTTACCCTTTTCTTTTGAACCTTGTTCACCATTACACTCAATATAATCAGAATAAGAAATAACCTCAGCCTTAATAAAACCTTTTTCAAAGTCTGTATGTATTACACTAGCTGCTTTTGGCGCTAAAGAATCCTTTTGTATAGTCCATGCTCTCAATTCACTTGGACCTGCTGTGAAATATGTTTCCAATCCTAGAATTTGATAACCTTTAAAAATAATTTTATTTAACACAGGTTCATCCATTCCCATAAGCTCTAAGTACTCAACTCTTTCCTCATTTTCAAGAGATGCAATTTCTTGTTCGATTTTAATTGATGCCGGTATTACAGTTGCATTAGATTCAGCTGCAAATTTTTGAAGTTTTGATAACTGCTCATCTGATGATCCATCCTCAGATATATTTGCGATGTAAAAAATAGGTTTTGTGCTTAATAGTTGAAATTGATTAACAATTTTTTTATCTTCGTTAGAAAATTTATCTATATCTATCAAACTACCAGATTCAAGATCTTTTTTAATTTCAACAAGCAATTCATATTGTTCTTTATTTTTTTTATCATTAGTTTTAAGGAGCTTTTCACACTTTAATATTCTTTTTGATACAGATTCTAAATCAGCCATTATTAATTCAAGGTTAATAATCTCTGCATCTTTAATAGGATTAATTTCACCATCTACATGAGTAATATTTTTGTCCTCGAAGCACCTCACAACATGGGCTAGAGCATTCATTTCTCTAATATTGGAAAGAAATGCATTGCCAAGACCCTCTCCCTTAGATGCTCCTTTAACTAATCCAGCAATATCAACAAGATCTAAGGTTGCAGGGACAATTTTCTCAGATGAAACAATTTTTTGTATTTCTGCCAATCGATTATCAGGAAGTTGAACCTTACCCACATTTGGCTCGATAGTGCAAAATGGGAAGTTTTCAGCAGGAATTGACGAATTAGTCAAGAGCATTAAATAAGGTAGACTTTCCAACATTTGGTAGCCCAATAATTCCACACTTAAACCCCATGTTAGTTTGTATGAAGGTATTTCTGCGCTTCTGCAAATTCTTTATTGCAGATTTTATTGAAAGCGCCTTTTAGTTTGTTATAACTTTTTTTTAAGCATTCTTTATCAGCTGGGTTAAATTTACTTAAAACCCATTTATTAACTTCAGACTTCATACCAGGATGGCCAATACCGATTCTTATTCTTATAAATTCTTTTGATCCTGTTTTTTGAAAAATATCTCTAAGGCCATTATGACCCCCATGACCCCCATCAATTTTAAGGCGAACATCACCAGGATTAAGATCCAAATCATCATGAAGAACTATAATATTTTTCATATCAAGATTATTATTTTTAATTATCTTTTTAACTGTTGATCCTGAATTATTAACGTAATTATCAGGTATAACCCATAGAATTTTTCCATCATGAGATGAAGCTATTGATGATTCAAATTTTTTCTTAGGCTCAAAGGTAAGATTGAGCTCCTGAGAAAGGGCAACTAACCAGTCTTTTCCAATGTTATGTTTAGTTTGATCATACTTTGTGCCTGGATTTCCAAGCCCTATGAAGCATAGATCGAACATGTTATTTTGCTTTATGCTTCTTCAGAGCCTTCGTCTGCATCATCGCTTGATGAATCTTCACCATCTTCAGAAGCAGTTTCCACAGCTTCACCTTCAGCTTCATCATCAACAATAGGCTCTTCTTCAACGACTGCCTTAGGAGCATTAATAGAAACAATCATCTGATCCGTAGTCTCATCAAGCCCAGGAATCTCACTTCCTTCTGGAAGATTTAGTTCTGTTAGTCTAATGGACCCACCAAGAGGAAGATCAATTACATCTACGTCAATTGATTCTGGGATATTTCCAGCGGAGCATAAAATCTCAATTTCTCTAATTGATTTAGAAATTACGCCACCTTCATTTTTGATGCCCTCACAATCATCTTCGTTTACAAAATTAACAGGTATAACTACTTTAAGTTTTGTTTTTCTTGAAACTCTCTGAAAATCAGCGTGAAGAAGTTTGCCTTTGGCAGGGTCTCTCTGTAATTCTTTTAAAACAACTTTTTCTTCTTCTTCACCAGTTTTGATAAGAAGAACCTGAGTATAAAAAAGTTCGTTTTGAGAAGCTTTGGTTAATTCATTCAGCCTAAGTTTGATATTTAATGATTCTTTTTCAGCACCATAGATAATTGCAGGCACCATACCATCAATATTTCTGATAACACGTGCTTTGTTGGATCCAGTTCTCTCTCTAGGATCAGCATTTAAAATTATTTGCTCACTCATAATATCCTCTTATATAAAAATTTCACTTAATGATTCATCACGACTCAATCTCTTAATGCTTTCTGCAATAGTAGATGCTAGCGAAATGACGCGTATTTTACTGCATTTTTGTGCTTCGTGGGACAATGGGATCGAATTTGTTACAACTAACTCATCAATTGATGAGTTTTCTAGTCTTTCAATTGCAGGTCCAGATAAAACAGGATGCGTAATATATGCTTTAACAGCTTTAGCTCCTTTTTCTTTTAATGCATTAGCTGCATTGCAAAGTGTTCCAGCTGTATCAATGATATCATCTGGCACAATACAGACTTTACCTTCAATATCACCAATAATATTCATTACTTCAGATTGATTAGCAGCAGCTCTTCTTTTATCAATGATAGCTAAGTCAGTATCATCTAACAGTTTTGCTAAAGCTCTTGAACGAACAACTCCTCCAACATCTGGAGAGACGACTACAATTTGATCTCTTTCATTATTATCTTTTACATCATCAACCATTAATTTTGTTGCATAAATATTATCTGCAGGCATATCAAAGAAACCCTGTATAGTTTCAGAGTGAAGATCAACTGTTAAAACTCTATCAATACCAACACTATAAAACATATCTGCAACAACCTTTGCACTTATTGGAACTCTTGCAGACCTAACTCTTCGATCTTGTCTAGCATATCCATAGTATGGGACTATAGCTGTAATTCTTGATGCGGATGATCTCTTTAATGCATCAGCAAGTAACATAAGCTCCATTAAGTTTTTGTTACTAGGCGCACATGTTGACTGAATAATAAAAGTATCATGGCCACGAACATTATCTTCAATTTGAACTTTAATTTCACCATCAGAAAAGTAGCCAACATCTGCAGGAGCAATCACAGTACCTAGTATTGATGCAACTTCATTAGCTAATTCTGGATTTGCTGTTCCAGTAAATAGATCAAGTTTTTTTACATTCATAAGCTAACCCTAAATGGCTGGGGTGGTAGGATTCGAACCTACGCATGACGGGATCAAAACCCGTTGCCTTACCGCTTGGCTACACCCCAAAACTTTTAAATTCCTTTGAAAGGGGCGTATATTGTAATGGTTTAGTTAAAAAGAATCTCCATCTTGAAGGAATTATTTTTAAAATTTTTTCTAATTCCTCATCGCTGCTTATACTTAATAAACATACAAGAGCCACTTCCCGAAAGGCAAATTTCAACATCATTAATGTTTTTGATGTAAAAATCATTAATTTCAGGAAAAATGTCTCTATAAACACCCCAAAATGAATTTTGAGAATTATCTTCAAGTTCTTTAGTAGAATCATCAAATTTTTTGTACATAAAAGCTGATGAGCAATGAATTTTTGGATAAATAAGTACTACTTTTTCATTGATTGATTCCTTTTCTTCAATCTTTTCGCCAATACCACCTATAAATGCATTTTTACCATTAATAAAAAATGGAACATCTGAGCCTAATTTTTTACCTAATTTCATTAACTCACCTTGCTTTAAATTTAAATCCCAAATTTTATTTAGAGCAATCAATGTCGAGGCTGCATTTGAACTTCCTCCCCCAAGGCCTGCTCCCAAAGGTATGTTTTTATCAAGTTCAATTTGTATTGAATTGTTTTGATTTGTATATAAGTTTAAAAGATGCGCTGCTTTAAAAATAATATTTTCTTCAAGCTTTATATCTTCATTTGAATTTATGCATATTCCATTTGAGCTTGGATAGAATTTAATGACATCGCAAAGATCAATAATTTGAAATGCTGATTCTATTTCATGATATCCATTATCAAGTTTAGAAATAATATTTAAATATAGATTAATCTTCGCTGGTGATTTGACTTCAATCATTTTTAATAAACAAAACCTGATAATTCAAAATTACTGCTTTTAAGTTCAAAAAAAATTTTTGACTTTGAATTGCTGCATACTAATCTGTAACTATTTTCTTTTAAGAATAAATATTTACCATTTTTATCTATATTTTCTCTTTGTAAACAACCCTTAAACCAAGAATAAAGTTTTCTACTTTCCAAAGTGGAAAACTCAAGATCAATATTTAGCTGTTTTGAAGACTCTATTCTTCCATTGTGATAAATACTTAAATTAGCTACATTGCCAAAAAATGGCCTACTAACCTGTATAATTAACTTTTTGTGCTGTTCAGTGATTTGAGCATTAAATGCAGAACTAGTTTCTGATGTGCTAAAAGAGAATTTACCTTTATACGTAAGATCTTCTTTTACAATAGGCGGGTTAGTAATACATGAACTCAGCATAAATAAAACAAGCAATATATTAAAAACTTTAATTTTATATATGGAATTACAACTATTTGGCATAAATCACAGAACCTCTAATGTTTCTGAAAGAGAAAGATTTATTATAAATGAGTCTAACCAACATTTATTAAATAGCTTAATAAAAGAGAGATTTGAAGGCCAAATTACCTCAATTTTTGGTTTATCAACCTGTAATAGGAGTGAGCTATATCTTTTTGGAGATATGGATATAGTAAATAGCTTTTTTGAGGAGTCTAGTAAATTGCTGGATATAGATAATATAAGCAAGAATCAGTTTTATTTTCTTCAAGGTGAAGATGCTTTTGTGCATATGTGTAAAGTGGCTTCAGGTCTTGATTCACAAGTTCTTGGTGAGCAAGAAATATTTGGTCAGTATAAAAATGCCATACAAATTTCAAAGAAAATTGGTGTCATGGGATCTGAGCTAATTAAATATACAGATAAAGCCGTAGAAATAGTAAGGAAAGTCAGAACTTATACCAAAATAGGAGTCAATCCTTTATCTATAAGCGGTCTTTCTCTCAAGCTTATTAAAAATATATTTGAAAATCCGTCAGAACAAAAAATTCTTGTCCTTGGTGCTGGGTCTCTTGCGCAAGACGTTATCAAAAATCTTTATAATAAAGGCATAAAAAATATTAAATCAGTTAATAGAAGTGTTAAAGAGATAAATATTTCTGACTCCTATAAAATTCTTTCTTCTCCATTATCAAATCTTCATTCATCACTTGAAGATGTCGATATAGTAATTGCTTCATCTACAACTGAACTTCCAATAATAGGAAAGGGTGCAATCGAGAACTCTCTATCAAAAAGAGGAGCCAAACCACTACTATTAATTGACCTGGCAGTGCCCAGAAATATTGAAGAAGAGGTTAAAGATATTGAAAGAGTTTACTTATATAGTATTGATGATATTGAAAAAATTACTCAAGATAATCTTGGTCAAAGAAAAATAGAAGCTGAAAAAGCTCTAAATATGATTGTTCGAGAGACTCAAGCTGTTATGCTCGAATTAAAAGATGTAGACTTTAAATCCTCTCTAAATAGAGAAATTATTAACTTACTAGATAGTTTGTCTGATGAGGAATTGGCATCTTTCCAAATAGAAAATAATCACAAAGATCTAATAATAAACATTCTAAAAAATAATGCTTTCTACAATGATTCATTTGAGTCAATTAAGAAAATTAATCTTGTTGATAGGCACATTGTTAATTCCATGGTGAAGAGGTATTTCGATGCATGAATCTATGATTGTCAAATTAGACAAACTTCAGGATAGATTAATTGAGATTCAAGAAATGCTTGCTACACCTGAGGTGGTTAATGATATTGAAAACTATACTGCATTAAATAAAGAATTTTCTGAAATCAGCCCCATTGTGACTAAGTATGAAGAATACATCCAATTAGATGAAACGTTAAAAGAGGCTAGAGAGCTACTAAGCTCAGATGACAAAGATATGGTCGAGCTTGCTGAAGAAGAAATCGCAGCCGCTGCAAGCAAACCAGAGCTTATTGAAAAAGATTTAAAATTGATGTTATTGCCAAAAGATACCGCAGATGACGGATCTGCATTTTTAGAAATTAGAGCTGGAGCTGGTGGTGACGAAGCTGCTATTTTTGCAGGTGATCTTTATAGAATGTATTCTCGTTTATCAGAAAGAGAAGGTTGGGCTCTTGAAGAAATTAATATTAGGGTGGCAGAGCAAGGAGGACTAAAAGAAGTTATTGCAAAGCTCGAGGGGAAAGGAGTCTTTAAAGTATTAAAATTTGAATCAGGAGTTCACAGAGTCCAAAGAGTGCCTGAGACAGAATCACAAGGAAGAGTTCATACTTCAACATGCACAGTTGCTATATTGCCTGAGGTAGAAGAGGTGCAAGATATTCACATTGATAAAAATGACTTACGGGTTGATACCTTCAGAGCATCTGGAGCTGGAGGGCAACATGTAAATAAAACAGACTCTGCTGTGAGATTAACACATATTCCAACTGGGCTGGTTGTTGAATGTCAGGATGGAAGATCTCAACATAAAAACAAGGAAAAGGCATTATCATTGCTTGCTGCAAAATTAAAGCAACAAGAAATTGATTCACAGCAAGAAAGCATAGCTAGTGAAAGAAAAATACTTGTTGGAACCGGAGATCGTAGTGAAAAAATCAGAACATATAATTTTCCTCAAGGTCGCATGACCGATCATAGAATAAAATTAACACAGCATAATCTAGATCAAATCATGGATGGTGATATAAAGTCCATTTGCGATGCTTTGTTGGCAGAAAATCAGCTTGCTATGCTTTCTAAACTTGAAGAAGAATAATTGTATATAAACCTTAAGAGCTTAAAAGAAGATGTGTCCAAGAGACTTCCTGGATCTGATGATGCTCTTAATGGATTAATACATTTTCTTAAATATAAGCTTAATCTTGATATAAGAAAGTTATACATGAATGAGAACGTTCCAGTAGATAATTTTGCACTCAATCAAATAGAAAGTTTTTTTAAATTAAAAAAAGATAATATTCCAAATGATTATATTATTGGTTCTTCTTCATTTTATGGGAGAGAATTCTTTGTAGACAAAAGAGTACTAATACCAAGGCCTGAGACTGAGCTAATAGTAAATTATTTTATTGAAGAAAATGTTTCTGGTAACAAAGTAATTCTTGATGCGGGAACTGGCTCAGGTTGTATTGGTATTTCTTTGGCTTACATAGATAATAATTTTGATATTTTCATATCAGATAAATTCATTGACCCTTTATCTGTAGCAGTTAGCAATATCAAAAAGCATAAGTGTCTCAATATCACTCCAATTCAGATGAGTTGGGGATCAGCAATAAAAGAAAACTCCGTTGATTACATTGTTTGTAATCCGCCATATATTAAAAAGCATGATCCTCACCTAAATGATTTAAAACATGAGCCAATTACTGCACTCATTGCAGAAAAAAATGGACTCAATGACATAGACTTAATCTGCAAAGATGCTTACCACATTTTAAAAGAAGGGGGCAAGATAGTTATGGAGCATGGATATGATCAAGCTGATAAAGTAAACAACATATTCTGCAATAACTTACTTAAACCTGAAAATACTATAACTGACTACCATGGTCACGTAAGAATAAGTATTGCTTCAAAATAATTGCTCTTTATCTTTTTCCTTATCTATCTATACTATATAAATATAAATATTTCATAATTTCATAGAGGGGGAAACATGAAAGGTAATATGCAATCCTGGGGACCAAATGTAGCCCAAATCATTGAGCATGCTAAAGTTAATTCACCAAAAGTTGAGGTTGTTTCAAGACTTATATCTGGAGAAGTTCACAAAACAAACTATGCTGAGGTATGCATTAGATCAAGAAAGCTTGGCTCATCTTTGCTAAAAAAGGGTTACAAAGAAGGAGATGTTCTTGCAACACTGGCCCTAAATTCATATAGACACCTTGAAGCATACTTTGGTGTATCAGGTATTGGCGCAATAATGCACACATTAAATTTTAGACTTCATCCTGAGCAGCTTGTATATGTAATTAACCATGCTGAGGACAAGGTTATATTTGTGGAGTCACCTTTTATTCCATTATTAGAAGCTATAAAGGATCAAATATCTAATGTTAAAGAATTTGTAGTTTTATGCGATAAAGATGAAGTTCCAAGTAGCTCACTTGAAAATGTAATTTCTTATGAAGAATTTATCGAAGAGGGCGATGAAAATTTTATATGGCCGCAGATTGATGAAGATGCTGCTTGTGGATTATGTTATACCTCTGGCACAACTGGAAATCCAAAAGGTGTCTTATATTCTCATAAATCTAATACACTGCATGCGCTTACTGCAATATCATCTTTAGATGTAAATTCTAGCGATGTAATCTTGATGGTTGTGCCAATGTTTCACGTAAATGCATGGAGCATACCATTCTATGCACCACTGGTAGGATTAAAGATTGTAATGCCTGGAATGCAAATGGAAGGGAAGCCATTATATGATTTAATTGATTCAGAGAATGTAACATTTGCTTTTGGAGTTCCTACAGTTTGGATGGGTTTACTGGGTTACTGTAAGTCCGAAAATTTATTACTCAAATCAATCAAAAAGACTGTTATAGGTGGCTCAGCATTATCATTGTCTTTGCTTAAAGACTTACATGAAACTCATGATATTGATGTAATTCAGGGCTGGGGTATGACAGAAACTAGCCCATTAGGCACCACAAACCTAGTAACACCTGAAATGAAATCAATGCCAAAAGAAGAAATGTATAACCTGCAATTAAAGCAGGGAAGAGCATGTTATGGCGTAGAGTTAAAAATTGTTGATGATTCAGGAAATGACCTTCCTCATGATGGGGAGTCTCAAGGGCATCTATTAATCCGAGGACCATGGGTCATTAAAAGGTATTTTAAAGCTGAAAAAGATGCAACAGATGCAAACGGATGGTTTGATACTGGGGATATTTCAACTATTGATGAAGACGGTTATATGACGATAGTTGATAGGGCAAAAGACGTTATTAAAACTGGAGGTGAGTGGATAAGCTCCATTGACTTAGAAAATGCTGCTGTTAGCCATCCAGATGTTGCAGAGGCTTGCGTGGTAGGGTTGCCTCATCCTAAGTGGGATGAAAGACCTCTTATGGTAATAGTTACAAATGGAAATTCTTTAACTAAAGAGGATGTTATTGATTTTTTAACAGATAAAGTTGCCAAATGGTGGTTACCTGATGAGGTTGTATTTGTAGACGAACTTCCGCATGGAGCTACAGGAAAGTTATTAAAATATGAATTGAGAGATAAGTACGAAAACCTATATATGGAGAATTAATATGTTAAAAATAATCAAACCTTCAGAAATTGAATCTGTAATTGGAACTGAAACGGGTTTATCTGATTGGATCAAAATTGATCAAGAGCAAATTAACAAGTTTGCTGAAGCTACTCTCGATAATCAATTCATCCATGTTGATCCTGAACAGGCAAACCCAATATTTGGATCTACTATTGCACACGGATTTTTATCGCTTTCATTATGTGCAGGAATTCCATTTTCTCAAGGAATAGGTTTGGTAATTGAAGGAATGAAGATGGGTCTTAACTATGGTTTAGATAAAGTTAGATTTTTAAGCCCAGTTCCTGTTGATTCTGAGGTAAGGATAAGAATGGAATGTTTAGATATTACTGAAAAAAACCCAGGACAGTTTTTAGCAAAAACAAAAGTTACCATGGAAATTAAAGGAGTTGAAAAGCCTGCATATATTGCAGAAAACCTTTCTATGTACGTCCTCTAAACAAGCTTAGCTTAATAGCTTCTTTAGAATTTCATTGACACTCTTAGGGTTAGCTTTTCCTTGGGTTTCTTTCATAACCTGTCCTACAAAGAAACCAAATAGCTTGTCCTTACCGCCTTTATAGGCAGCAACTTGATTTGGATTATTATCAATAATGCTTTGAGCAATTTTTACAAGAATTGTTTCATCTTGAATTTGAACGAGACCTTTACTCTCAATAATAGCGTCAACATCATCACCCGAGCTCCAAACTTCTTCTAATACAGATTTAGCAATTTTTCCTGATATCGTATTATCTGTAATCCTTTCTATTAATTTTGCAAAGTTTGACGAGGATAGTTTTGATTCTTCAATATCAATGTTATCTTTATTAAGCAATGCACTTACATCTCCAACCAACCATTTAGCAACTAATTTAGAATCATTAGTTTTTTCACAAGCTTCTTCAAATATATTAGCCATTGTTTTTGATGCAGCAATAATTCTTGCCTCTGATTCATCTAGATTGATTTGAGTTACATATCTTTTAATTTTTTGTTCAGGTAGCTCTGGTAAGTTACTTTTTATTTCATTAAGCTCATCATCTGATATAACGACTGGCAATAGGTCCGGGCACGGGAAATATCTATAGTCATTTGCTTCTTCTTTAGATCTCATAGATCTAGTTTCATTTTTTACACTGTCATATAGTCTTGTTTCTTGAACAACAGAATTTCCAGCTTCTATTACTTTAATCTGTCTTGCAATCTCGTGGTTTATAGCCTTTTCAATAAACTTAAATGAATTGATATTTTTTATTTCAGCTCTGGTACCAAGTTCTGTGTCACCTTCTTTTCTCACAGAGACATTTACATCACATCTCATGGAGCCCTGTGCCATATTTCCATCGCATATATCAAGGAAAGTAACGATTTGTCTTATTGCTTTGAAATATGCTACTGCTTCTTTAGCATTAGATATCTCAGGTTCTGAAACTATTTCAAGAAGGGGTGTCCCCGCTCTATTAAGATCAACACCAGTTTCTCCTTCAAAAAGATCATGGATCGACTTGCCTGCATCTTCTTCAAGGTGAGCCCTTGTAATGTTAATAATTTTTTCACCATCTTCAGTTTCAATTTTTATTGTGCCTTTGCCAACAATAGGCATTGCCATCTGGGTAATCTGATACCCTTTAGGTAAATCGGGATAAAAATAATTTTTTCTATCAAATGATGAAGTTTGATTGATTTCTGCATTTGTAGCGAGACCAAATCTAATAGCTTTATGGAATGCATCTCTGTTAGCAACAGGCAATACACCAGGCAAACCCATATCAATTAAATCTACGTGCGTATTTGGTTCTGCACCAAAGCCAGTTGAGCCTCCAGAAAAAAGCTTAGATTTTGTAGATAGTTGCACGTGTATTTCAAGACCAATCACAGTTTCCCAAGTCATGATATGTCCTCACTTGGTGTTTTTAAATGCCAGTCAGATGACTTTTGGAAGTTATGCGCAACTTGAAGAATTTTTTGCTCATCTAAATAATTACCTATTAGTTGCAAGCCAATAGGTTTTGATTCAATCATTCCATTAGGTATAGATAGGGCTGGCAAGCCTGCTAAGTTTGCAGGAATTGTAAATAAATCCTCAAGGTACATTTGAATTGGATCACTGCCTTTTGACCCAGCCTCAAATGCAGCGCCTCTAGTTGTTGGTGACATAATCACATCAACTTGCTTAAAAGCACTGTCAAAGTCATTTTTGATAAGTCTTCGCACTTGTTGGGCTTTTTTATAATAGGCGTCATAAAAACCTGCTGATAAAACATATGAACCAATCAGGATTCTTCGTTTAACTTCATCTCCGAAGCCTTCAGATCTTGTATGAATATACAACTCTTCTAAATTTGATGCTAACTCTGATCTTTTCCCAAACTTAACTCCATCAAATCTTGATAAATTTGATGAGCATTCTGCTGGAGCAACAACATAATATGTTGGAACAGATAAA
This sequence comes from Gammaproteobacteria bacterium, assembly GCA_038141865.1. Classification (GTDB taxonomy): domain Bacteria; phylum Pseudomonadota; class Gammaproteobacteria; order Magnimaribacterales; family D2472; genus CAJQGY01. The sequence goes on from JAYQIX010000006.1 coordinate 220,550, forward strand.
GATATATTAGGTAAAGATACCTCAACAAATTCAGCCCCCATGGATTCGTATTGCTTAATAGATTCTTCAAAAACCTTAACAACATCATTATCTAATTTTGATAAATCAAATTCTTTTACAATTCCGATTTTGGTCCCTTTTATAGAATCGTTAATAGTGGAGGTAAAGTCAGGTATATTTTCATCTAATGAAGTTGTATCCTTTGGGTCATGTGAACACATGTGATTAAGCATTATTGCGCAATCTTCAGCAGTTCTTGCCATTGGTCCAGCCTGATCAAGACTTGAGGCAAAAGCAATCATCCCCCATCTTGATATTCTTCCGTAGGTTGGCTTTAAACCAGAAATACCACATAAAGAAGCCGGTTGCCTGATAGAGCCACCAGTATCAGTACCTGTCGCTGCAGGAACAATACCAGCAGCAACTGCAGCAGCTGATCCTCCTGAACTTCCTCCCGGAACTAAGTTATGTCCCCATGGGTTTAGTACATTACCAAAGTAACTAGTTTCATTTGAAGATCCCATAGCAAATTCGTCCATATTCGTTTTACCAACAGAAATACAGCCTGCTTTTTCAAGGTTTTCTATTACTGTTGCAGAATAAGGAGGGATAAAACTTGATAACATATTTGATCCGCAAGTTGTTCTTAAATCTTTAGTGCAAAATAGATCTTTTTGAGCAATTGGGATTCCATTCAATATAGAAGGAGACTCTTTGTTTATGTTTTCTGCTTTTAAAATTGCATTTTCTTTATTTAGAGTAACAAAGGAATTTAAATTTTTATTTTCTTCAATCAAAGAAAATGTTTCTTGAATTAGCTCAGGGTGAGAAATTTCGTTATTTTTAAGCATTTTGCTTAATTCTTTGATAGTTTTATAACGAATACTCATTCTACAACTCTTGGCACTAGGAAATAGTCCTCATTTGATTTTGGCGCTCTTTCTAAAAATTCTTCTTTTCTGTTTTCAGCCGTAACAACATCAGCCCTAGTTTTGGCTACTTTTTCAAGGGGGCTGGTTAATGGTTCTATATCATTGACATTAGCATCATTAAGTTGATCAACAAATTTGATTATATTTTCAAGATCTGAGGTGATTTTATCTTGATTATCTTCGTCTAATTTTAATCTTGATAGGTAAGATATAGTTGAAACTGTTTTCTTGTCCATATATAGGATATTATATTATTTAGATGCTGAATATTAACTCAACTAGAGTATTATTAACATTATTTTTTTAAGGAAAAACGTGGATTTCAATATTTTTAAAACTATAAGAGGGTACTTCTCTAACGATCTTTCTATAGATCTGGGAACTGCTAACACATTAATATATACAAAAGATGTTGGAATAGTTTTAAATGAACCTTCTGTAGTTGCAATTAGAGAGTCAAGAGGTCAAAAAACTGTTGTTGCCGTTGGGACAGAAGCAAAAAAAATGCTTGGAAGAACTCCAGGAAATATAAAAGCTATTCGACCCTTATCTGAGGGTGTTATTGCTGACTTCCAAGTTACTGAGAAAATGTTACAACATTTTATTGCAAAGGTTCATGAGCAAAGATTTATCAAGCCTAGCCCAAGAGTTTTGGTATGTGTTCCGTGTAGATCAACTCAAGTTGAAAGACGTGCTATCAGAGAGTCAGTCTTGGGAGCAGGTGCCAGGGACGTAAAGCTCATTGAAGAGCCAATGGCTGCTGCAATAGGTGCTGGTTTGCCTGTAGAAGAGGCAAGTGGAAACATGGTTGTAGATATTGGCGGGGGAACATCTGAAATTGCAATCTTATCTTTGAATGGTGTTGTTTATGCTGAATCTGTAAAAATAGGTGGAGATAAAATGGACGAGTCTATCACCTCATGGATTAGAAGATTACGGTTGTGTTATTGGTGAATCTACATCTGAAAAAATTAAATATACTATCGGTTGCGCGACTCCTGAATCCGAAAAAAAAGAAATGTCTATTACAGGAAGAAATTTAGCAGAGGGTATTCCTGAAACATTTACAGTCAATAGCGAGCAAGCCTTTGATGCAATGAAAGATCCTTTATATGGAATTGTAAGAGCTATAAGGAATGCACTTGAACTATCACCTCCGGAACTTGCAGCTGATATTGCTGAAAGAGGAATTGTTCTGACAGGTGGCGGCGCTCTAATGAGAGATTTAGATAAGCTTATCGCAAATTCAACTGGGATACCTGTAATAGTTGCTGAAGATCCGCTAACCTGTGTTGCTAGGGGGGGAGGTCAGGCTCTAGAAATAATGGATAAATATAATATAGATCTTCTTTCATCAGAATAATCAGATGGCGATGAATACGCCTAATACTTCAATTTTTTCATACGCTATTTATATTTTTATAGCTTCATTTTTCATTTATCTTGATTTTGAATTTAATACATTTTCAAAGCCAAAAAATTTTTATAATTCAACCATATTAACTTCAAAATTTATTGTTACTGATTACTTTTTAGATCCCTTAATATCCATACCAAGTAATCTAAAATCAAAATCAATTTTAAAAAAAGAAAATAATGAACTAAGAGATCAACTTAATAAGGAATACATTTCAAAATTTATTATTTCTAATAACGAAGGGTTTTTTCTCGAGGAAGACCAACTAAAAAACTTTATCGAAAAAGAAGATAGCCTTAATAAAGCAATATTTTCGAAATTAGTAAATTTTGATTCTCAAAATTATTTCTGTTGCGATGATCATAAAATGTCAATCAGGACTATTTCAAAACCAGAAGATAATCTTATTCAGCGCCCCGTGATAAGTGAAAGCGGCATACTTGGCCAAGTCATAAGCGACACAAATAACATACAAGAGGTAATGCTTCTATCCAATTCGAGACATTACATTCCAATAGTCTCAAAAGACTTTTATTGTAATGCCAAAGGATCTGGAAAACCTTTAATCGTGACTTGCTTATATAGCAAACTTATTTGGGAAGATCCTCTTGAGGTGGGACAAGACTTTTACTCATCCGGCTTAGGAGGAATTTTTCCTGTAGGAATTCATTTAGGCAAAGTTATAGAAATTAGAGAGCTTAATGAGATTCAAAGGGAAGTGAGATTTAAACTTCATGCAAATCCACTTGAGCACAACTTTTTTGCAATTATGGTGAGTCAGTGAACCAAGAGAGCCTAACAAAAATTTTATTTTATATAGTTATTGGGATAAACCTGGAGGCATACATAAACACCTTTCTAGTTAATTTCTTAATTATTATTCCCTTATCATTCTTAATATACTCATACTTTGTATATAAAAGTAATATTGCATTCTCAGCAACATCCTCCTTTTTTATTGGTATTTTTGTTGACTTAATAAGTGGAACTTATATTGGTCTAAATGCATTAGTTTATTTAATTACTACTACTTACATCATAAATAGTTATAAATATGTATTCAGATTGTTTTCATATCTACAGATTTCAATATTTTTTGGAATAATAGCAACGGTTTATATCGGGCTTACTCATTTATTTATTAATATAAGTAATTATTCTTATCTAATACTTTTTGTTTCATTCGTAACTAACTCGATTTTAAGTTTTATACTTTCAGTAATAAGGGTTTATAGGCCTATTTTTTTTAGAAATAGGAGACTTTAGAAAATGAGCATTATAAAAAGAATATCTTTAAAAATATTCTTAACAATTTCTATTTTTTTATCATTTATAGCAATATTGTTAATAACTATTTCAGTTCTTTTAACATCAAAGCCACAAACAGGATTATTAATTATAGATAAGCTTTTTATTGATTCTTATGAGATTTCATCTGAATTTATTCAAATTGATAATTTATTTACCACCCCAAGCATTTTTGCAAAAAATATTTCTATTTCAAGTGATGCTCAGCAGATAAAAATAGAAGAAATCTCAGTTAAGTTTGATTTATTTAATCTTATATTAAATAAAAATTTATTTTTTAAGAGATTTCATCTCGTTGGCTACGAATCTATTAATTTAAGAGAGAGCGATGACCTAAAATCAAATGACTATGATTACTCATTAATAAATGGCCATGATCTTAAAATAAAAACAAATCAACTTAATTTAATCTCCTCTAAATTTTCAATAGAATCTCTTGATGGCAATAATTCAATTCAACTAAACAATGGAAATATTAATGATATTAACTTCTCCAAACTTGATGTCTTGATCAACAAAAATAATAAAATTTTTTATAAAGGTAAGCATAATTTATTTGCTGAAGACTTGGATAAACTTGGAATAATAAAGAGCTCAGATTTTAAGTATGCTGATATAAAAACGAGCATTTTAAGCAGAGGCTCAATCGATCCATCTGATCCAGTTAAAAATAAGACATTTTATAAAATTGATATTTTTAATTCTAACTTAACATTTAATTCTGGGTATTTAGTTAGTGCTATAAATTCAAGTCTATACTCGGATCTGAATGGCGGCTTATATGGTTCTTTTTCATCCAGCTTACCATTACAGGATGCAATTCAAGATATTAATGGCTCTGTCTTATATTTAAGAAATAAAGGTCTTGAGTTAATTTCTTCTTTTAGCATTGATATGGAAAAGTTAATCAATCCTAATCCATATTTTAGCCTCTCTGGAAAAGAGTCATTTGAAACAAGCTTTAAAATTACACCTGAGCAGAAATTAACATTAACTTTAAATACTGATCTTCAAGAAACTTATATATTTTCAACAATAGATGAAATCTCCAAGCCTTTAGGAAAACCTTTATTCACATCAATCAAGATTCCGAGTCTTGTAGACCCGACTTATGAGATTTCTAATGAATTATTCAAAGCACACATAGGTCATGCTGGAGAAGAGGGGTATTTTGTCTTTGGTGATTATGGAGGAAATATCAAAGAAAAAGATGGGTTTCACATATATCTAGATCTTGATCTTTTTGATTTTTCCTCTGTCAGGTTTGATGCAACTTCAGAAGGTGAATCTTTTGTTAAGACCATTTCATTGCAAGCAAAAGAATTTAAAATGCTTAATAACTCTTTTGCTGATCAATTTATTAACTTAAATTTTAAAAAAAGTGGATTATTTGGCAATTTTAAAGGCAGTGATTTAAATGGTGAACTAATTGTTGATAATACTGGTTTCTCTAAGGTAATCCTTAATAAAACAACCATAGAAAATTTAAATTTTATTTCACGAACTAGTCAAGTTACATCTAACATTAATGATTCATCACTTATCAATATGCGAATACAAGGAAGCGAAATATCAATTGCTGGAGAAGACTTTGAAAGTATAGATTTCTATGTATTAAGAAATAAAAACTTGATAACCATAGAAGATATAAATATCACAAGCGATTACATTAACATTTATCCACTTGATTCAGGAGAAAATGCATTTGTTAGTTATTCAACTTCAGATGACTTATATAAAATTAAAGGTTCTTTTGAAATAGATGGCAGCTCAAAATTTATAAAAGATTCGCTTAATTATGATTTTGAATTCTTAAATACAGAGCTTAGTATTCAATGGAATAGTATCGAAGATCTTATCAATCTCGAAGGCAAAGTTAAATTCTTAACAAAAGATTTCACCGTAGAAAATGATATTTCTAGCTCTGCTTTTTTAAATGCATTAAAAATTCTTAATTTAGATGCAATTATAAAAAATATAGACTCAAATAGGTCATCATCTAGAGACTCCTTATTTTTAACTAGAGCTTCTGGGGACATTATTTTTAGCACTAAAAGAGGTTTAATATCAAATCCAATCTCTATAGAAACTGATGAAGCTAAGATGCTTTGGGTGGGGGAAATAGTAAAAAATAATGATGGATACCTTAGTGATTTGAATCTAGATATGTCTATGCGGATAAAAGTTTCTGAAAATCTTCCTTGGTATGCTGCAATACTTGGAGGAATACCGGCAGTAGCTGGAACTCTTGTATTTCAAGATTTATTTGAGGAGAACATCAATGCAGCTTCATCAATAGCTTTTAAGATAGATGGGACTATCGAAGACCCTGTCTTAAAAAGATTAAATTAAGAAAATTGTTGCCAAACCTAAGAAAGATAGAAACCCAATAACATCAGTTACAGTTGTAACAACAACAGATCCAGCAATTGCTGGGTCTTGGTTGAGCTTTCTCAATAATAGTGGAACAATTACACCTGCAAAAACAGAGCTTATTAAATTTATTATCAAGGCACAGGATATCAATATAGAAATGAGAGAGTTTTGAAACCATATATATGTCACAAAACCAACTAATATTGAAAGAACTATTCCATTTAAAATCGAAACAGCAAGTTCTCTTTTAAAGAGCCATTTTATATTTGTATCATTTATTTGCTCAAGAGTTAGTCCTCTTAAAACTATTGTTAGAGTTTGAGTGGCCGCAACCCCACCCATGCTTGCAACTATGGGCATCAATACGGCTAGATATACAACTTTGTCCAAGGTATCTTGAAATATATTTATAGACATGGATGCAATAAAAGCTGTTAAAAGGTTCATGCTTAGCCAAAATACCCTACTTTTTGCAGCTCTTCCTGGAGGTGCAAAAGTATCTTCTGCAACACCAGCCATGCCTAAAAAGTTTTGATCTGCATCCTCCAAAATTACATCAACAACATCATCAATAGTTATTCTTCCAAGAAGCTCTCCATTGTTATTAACAACTGCGGCTGATATGAGATTATTTCTTTCAAAGATGGTTGCAACATCTCTGTCTGATTCTGTTACAAGTATTGGATCTGCTTTAGGTGAAATTAAATTTTCAATCTTTTCAGACACCTCGGATGTAATTATTTTATTTATTAAAATCTCCCCAAGATATTTATCATCCTTGGATACAACAAAAATTTTATCAGTATTCTCAGGTAATTCTTTTTGCTCTCTCTAGATACCTAGTAACTACCTCAACAGTATGATCGGGTCTAACACTTAAGACATCGGTATTTAATAATCCCCCAGCGGTATCATCAGGGTAAACTAATCCTTCTTCAATTCTATTTCTGTCTCTCAAAGACATTTTTGAAAGTATGGATTGCATCCTCTCTTCTGGGAGGTTCTGAAGAATATCTACAACTTCGTCTAACTCAAGCTCTTTAACAGCCTCTGATAATTCTTCATTTGAAATGCCTGAGATTAAGTCCTGCTGAATTTCTTCTCCGACATCAGCCAAAACATCGCCTTCTTCACTTGTTTCAAGTAGAGAAAATAATAACTTTCTTTGATCTGGTGGAGAAGATTCTAATGCATGCGCTATTTCAGAATGAGGCATGTCCTTTAAGATTGTTTTTATTTGATTTAGTGAAAGCTCTTTATCTTTTACATCTAGTATTTTTTGAAGATTATTAAGATCAATTGAACTCATATACCAAGTTTAACCTATTAAGTTTAAAGTTTATCTATTTCTTGAGGAGGGTATGTTTAATTGTTTTCTGTATTTAGTAATTGTTCTTCTTGCCAATCCAAATCCTCGCAAATTTAACATTTGAACAATTTTTTGATCGCTAAGGGGATTTTTTTCTTCATCAATAATTTTTTTTATTTGGTCCATGAGCTGGAGAGGAGTGACCATCCTGGTTTTAGAAACTGAAGATGCAAGAAATGACTTAAGGGGTATTATTCCCTTTGGAGTATCAATATATTTTGATTTGATAATTCGAGATATGGTGGATGGGTGAACGCCAAGTTCATCTGATATATCTTTGTTTGTTAGTGGAGAAACTTTGAGTGGGTTATTCCCTAAAAAATCAATCTGCCTCTTACAAATCATCTCACCAACTTTTAACACAGTTTCATTTCTTCTTCTGATTGATGATATCAACCATTTTGCTTCTTCAATATTTTTTGAAAGGTCTTCATTAGGATCCTTTTTAAGAGCTTTTTGAGTTTCTTTTACAAAATTTTCATCTAAAGCTATGGATGGAAAGTTATCAGTCACAAACTGAGTTGAAATTTTATCATTTGACTCAAGTGTAATTTTTAAGTCTGGGTATATGTAATTAGTTTCTTCGTAATTTAAGCCAGGACTTAAATCACAGTTTCGAATAACTTGGATTGTTTTTTTGACATCCCTCTCATCAAAACCAGAATAAACTAGAGTGTTGAAACACTCATCCAAATCATCAGAAGAAATCTCATAGAGAATCTTATTAGCAATTTCTAATTCAATATCGCTTATGTTGCTTTTTTTTATTTGAAGAAATATACACTCTTTAAAATCTCTAAACCCAACCCCGGATGGGGAAAGCTCATGAATAATATTAATCAAATTATTCTCAATAGTTTTATATGTATACTTATAATCTAGGAACTCCTCAATTTCTGACAATCCATCAGCTAATCTTCCGGTCTCATCAATAGAATTCACAATTGATTCTGAAATCTCATAATCGCTTGTAGATAGATTTAAATCATTAATTTGATTTAACAAAGATGACTTAAGACTTTCAGACGCTGCAAAATCAAAATCAAAATCATCAATAGATGTTTGATTTGAAAGATCTGGTTCATAGTCATTTTTTTCTAAAAAAGGGTTTGTTTCAATCTCTCTCTCAATTTTTTGAACTAATTCAAATCTAGATAGATGCAACAACTCAATTGATTTGCGTAATTGCGGGGTGATTGATATTTTTTGAGATTGTTTTTGTTCTTTGGTAAGAGAAATCGCCATAAGAATTAACTATACATCTTTCCGATGTAAACCTTTTTTACAAGCTCATTTGTAATTAAATCTTCTTTTGTACCATTTGCTATTACTTCACCTTGATTTATTACAAATGATTCAAAGCATATATCTAAAGCTTCCCTCACATTATGATCAGTTATTAGAATACCCACATCGCTTTGAGCAACTAGTTTTAATATCTTTTGAATTTCTTCAATTGCTATTGGATCAATGCCTGCAAATGGTTCATCTAAGAGAATAATTTTTGGATTAGCTGCAAGTGTTCTCGCTATCTCAACTTTTCTTCTCTGACCTCCAGATAATTGTCTTCCTTTAGATTCAAGAATATCTTGAAGACCAAAATCTTCAATCGATTTATCCAAAAAATCTTTAATTTTTTGCTTTGAATTGTAGGAAAGCTCTGCAAGACCAAGTAGATTTTCTTTCACTGTTAAATCAAGAAAAATAGATGGCTCTTGAGGTAAATATTTTATGCCTAATTTTGACCTCTCATGCATTGGAAGCTTCGTTAGATCTTCATTGCCAAGAAAAATCTTACCTTTATCAGATTTAATCAAACCAGCTATAGTATAAAATGTTGTAGTTTTACCAGCACCATTTGGACCAAGTAATCCGTATATATTTCCAGCGCTAATTGAAAAACTAATATCATTTATGATTTTTTTATTATTTATGCTTTTAGAAATATTCTTAACTTTTAACATAATCAATTTGATTCTATAAAACCTGTGCTGGGACTAAATATTATTTTTTCAGATGAGATTGTCATATTCTCGTATTTCATTTTTGCATTTCCAACAAGATGAACCTTTTCGTTATTATAAAAAACGATCTTTGATGCACTGCCAAAGAAATCCTTTTTGTTATCAAGTGATTTTAATGAAGAAGGATTTCCGGTTATTTCAATAATTTTTGTATCATTATCATAAACAGCCATGTCTGCATTGATTAAGACTATCCCTGAATTAATAGATATATTTTCACTGAAAATTACTTTGTCATTATTAGCGATATTTACCTTGTCTGAATTTATAACCAAATCATCTGATTCACCTGCATAAAGAGAACTAACGACAAGTAATGATAAAATTTTTTTTATCATATAGTTATATTATCCTTGCCTGTATTAAATCATGCATTGATAGTATTCCAACTATTTCATCATCATTGCTTTCAACCGCAAGTACGAAAATTTTATTTTCTTCCATTAATTTTGCTGCATCTATTGCCAATTCATCACTACTTATTTTGATAAAGTTTTTTGTCATCACTTCTTCAATATATGTTGTATCTATATTAATAGAATTGTTTATACATCTTCTTAAATCACCATCTGAGAATATGCCAATTATATTATCGCCACTATTAACCAAAGTTACGCCAAGCTTTTTTTCAGACATTTCTAATAGAGCATTAGTTAAAAGAGTGCCTTTGGAAACTTTTGGTAATTCATCTCCTTTGTGCATCAAATCAGAAACTCGAGTTATAAGCTTTCTTCCCAATTTGCCAGCTGGATGCGAGCTTGCAAAATCATCTTTAGTAAAACCCTTTGCTTCTAGCAAAGCGATTGCAAGAGCATCTCCAAATGCTAAAGCAGCTGTTGTGGATGATGTTGGGGCAAGATCTAGTGGACAGGCTTCCTCTGACTTTATAACTATGGCTATATCAGAACCTTTTGCCATTGTGGACATTTGATTGCTTGATATGGAGGCAATTAATTTAGATAGTCTTTTAATCGAAGGCATAATATTGATTATTTCATCAGTTTCTCCAGAATTTGAGATCAATATAACTATATCTTCCTTGCCAATAAGACCCATATCTCCATGAGCTGCTTCTGTTGGGTGAATGAATACTGATTTTGTTCCTGTGCTTGATAAGGTTGCTGCTATTTTTTGTCCAATATGGCCAGATTTTCCAATACCCATAATGACTAACTTACCTTTACTTTCTAGCGCACTAAGACAAAGTTTCTCAAAATTTGAATCAAGTTGATTGGACAAATCAGAGACAGCTTTCGCTTCTATTTGAAATGTATTTTTTGCTGATTGCAAAAAGTTATATTTTTTCATAAGACCGCATTTTAATTTTATCAACTGTTATAATAAATCAATGTTGTCCAATCATAAAAATTATTTCTTCTCAATTTTTATTGGGCTCTGTTCTTTTGTTGCAAAAGCTGAGGAAAATCCATATATCTATATTGATACAAATGCTCAATTAATGGTTGAAACTCTCAAAAACAACAAGCAATTGTTTACTGATGATAGAGATTTATTTGAAGATAAAATTAAAGAAATCTTTGAGCCAATGATTGATTTTAGGCTTATAGCGGCATCTGTGATGGGTAAAAAATATTATTTTAAAGCAACAAAAGATGAGAGAGCTGAATTTATTGAAATTTTTAAAGACTCTCTTCTTGATACCTATGCTGAAACATTAGCTCAGTGGGAAGATCAAGTCATAGAAACTATTTTTGTTGAATATGATAGTGAAAAAACTCTTAAAAGCATAGAAGTTAAACAAGAACTAAATACAGGTGACAGCATTTATCCTATACTTTACAAACTTAGAAAAACAGAAAATGGCTGGGCTATTATTAATATAATAATTAATGGAGTTAATCTAGGTCTTACGTTTAGAAATCAATTCAGAGCTCTTGCTGATGAGCATGATGAGAATGTGACATTGACTATTAAGAATTGGGTTTCTGATGCAGGGAATGCCGGAATAGATGGATAAAGATATTTTAAAAAAAATAATTATTGATGAAATTCAAGATGCTGACGTTGCTTTTGTTGGGGATGATTGCAATCTAAAGCTATCAGTTACTTCAAATCAATTTTCAGGAGTGCCAATCATTCAGCAACATCGAATGATCTTAAATCTATTAAAAGACAATTTTGAATCTGGCGAGCTTCATGCTCTCAGTTTAGAAACACATTCAAAAGGATAATGGAAAAATTATTAATTAGAGGAGGCAATAAGCTCTCAGGAAAAATAAATTGTAGTGGTGCAAAGAATGCGGCATTACCAATGATTGCAGCAACAATTTTATCTGATGATGATATTACTCTAAAGAATTTACCTTACCTTCAAGATATAACAACTATGTTTGAGTTATTAGGCTCAATGGGAGCAAACATAACTTTAGATGAGAGCATGAACTTTATTATTTCATCAACAGATATTCATGATACCGAAGCTAGGTACGAATTAGTAAAAACTATGCGAGCTTCTATTTTAGTATTAGGCCCTTTGGTTGCAAAATTTGGAAAAGCTAAAATTGCCTTACCAGGGGGATGTGCTATTGGGTCAAGGCCAGTGAATTTTCATCTGGACGCATTAGAACAATTAGGAGCATCAATAAATCTAGAGAACGGATATATAGAAGCGACTGCCGGACGATTAAAAGGTGCAAACATTAAATTTGAAGGAGTTACTGTTACCGGCACTGAAAACATAATGATGGCAGCTTCATTAGCGGAGGGCCAAACAAGACTTACTAATGTTGCAATGGAGCCTGAGATCGAAGATTTAGCAGATTTATTAAATGCTATGGGAGCAGACATAACTGGTGCTGGTACAAATGAGATTATTATAAATGGTGTGGAGCGCTTGAATGGAACATCATATGACATACCTGCTGATAGAATTGAAGCAGGCACATATTTGGTAGCAGCCGCTGTTACTCAGGGAGATATTGAGATAACTGGAATTTCAGCAGATAGATTGACAAGTGTAATAAATAGGTTGCGTGATACAGGTGCAAAAATTAAAACATCTGAAGATTCAATATCCCTTGAAATGGATAATAGACCTATACCAGTCGATATTACAACGGCTCCATTTCCAGGCTTTCCAACTGATATGCAAGCACAATTTTCAGTATTAAATGCTATAGCTGAAGGTAGATCTATTATAAATGAAACAGTATTTGAGAATAGGTTTATGCATGTTCAAGAGCTGAATAGGATGGGTTGTGACATCCTTGTGTCTGGGAATACTGCTAATATTACAGGCGTCAATGAACTTTCAGGAGCACCTGTTATGGCAACAGACTTAAGAGCATCAGCAAGTCTTATATTGGCTGGATTATGCGCTGAGGGTGAAACCGTTGTTGATAGAATTTATCATATTGACAGAGGATATGAGAGAATAGAAGAAAAATTGAATTATTTAGGTGCTAACATTACGAGATTGCCAAACTAATTTATCTAGCTTTTACTTCAATATCGACAGTCACTAATTTTTTGCCATCAAAATATTTTATATTTATAAAGTCACCTGGAGATGCCATTTTTATAGATTGGGTTAAGTTTTTCCAAGATGCTTGCAGGCCATTAACCTCAACAATATGATGATCAGATCGAAGACCCTTCTGATAAATGCCTTTATTTTCTTCTATCTCTAAAACTTTTAGAGATTTATACATATTATTGCCTATCAATAATTGTGATGATGTCACACGAAAATTCCCAATCCAGGCTTTTCTAACTTTCCCAAATTTTATTATTTCAGAAGCAATTTGAACAATTTTTTCTGAAGGTATTGCAAAACCAAGCCCCTGATATGCTCCAGTCTTAGAATAAATTTTAGTATTAATTCCAATCAAGTTACCTTCTGTATTTATCAGAGCTCCTCCAGAATTACCTGGATTTATGGCAGCATCAGTTTGTATGAGGTTGAGATAGGGGTTTCCATATTCTCTTCCTGTAGCGCTTATTATTCCGCTTGTAACTGAAATTCCTATTCCGTAAGGGTTTCCAATTGCAAGAACCTCATCACCTACTCGAAGATTATCACTACTCCCAATTGAGATTGGCTCCAAATCTAATTGAGTGTCAATTTTTAAAATAGCTATATCAGAATTTTTATCAAAACCTATAACATTTGCATTTATTTCATAATCATCAATCTTAATGATTATATTTCTAGCATTATTGATTACATGATAATTTGTTACTATATAGCCGTCTTTTGAGAATATTACACCAGAGCCTAAAGTATTTGGTGAGGATCTTAATTGTGAGTTATTGTATCCCCACAAACTCACTACTGAAGGTGTAGCTTTTTTTGATGCGTTTACGAATTTACTGTTTCCATTGATTGTAAATACAAACAAACCTATTATTAAGATCGCTAAAAGAAATAAAGATAGATAATTTTTCATAATTTATAATGTTAGTTGTCAAAAATATCATTGATGCCTTGAAAAACCAAGGTATTGAACCAGATATTCCACAGCTTGATTTTATTCATGAAGCTATAAAAATTCAGCCGACAAAAAAAAATTTGCTTTCACGTCTAGTTATACCAAAAAGGGCACCCTCAACAAGTGGCATATATTTGTGGGGTAAAGTTGGAAGAGGAAAGACGGTTATTTTAAGAAGTATATACAAGCAATTGAATTTAAGAAAAGCTGAGTTTCATTATCTTGATTTCATGCGATTAATTCATTCAAAACTAAAAGAATACAAAGGTTCAAAGAATCCACTAGATAAGGTTAATAATTATTTTTACTCAAAATATGATGTTCTATTAATTGATGAGTTTCAGGTTGAAGATGTTGCTGACGCCATGATCCTTTCTAACATTATCAAAGCATTTATAGATAATGGTATTTATTTGTTTCTATCATCGAACGCCCATCCCAATGAATTGTATAAGAATGGACTTCAAAGAGAAAAATTCATAGAAGTTATGAAGTTCTTACAGGAAAGAGTTGAAGTTTTTGAGCTTGAAGGCGAGCATGATTATAGGTTAAAAAATATCTATGAAATAACCAAAGAGGGCCATGATTCTGACTCTGATAAACAGATAAGGTCAATAATAAAACTTAATTTTAATATAGAAGAAAATCTTAATACTTTTTTTGAAGTAAATGAGAGAAGTTTTGAATGTATTGCAGAAAATCATGATTTTTTATGGGTTTCTTTTAAAAACTATTTTAGCCAAGCAACTGGGGCAAATGATTTTGAAGAAATATGTAATAAATATAAGTGGATATTTATAAATGACTTTTCAATTCTTGATGATTCTAATTCTGATCTGATTAGACGTTTTATAGCTTTTATAGATATTGCTTATTTGAATAAAGTTAATATCAGTTTTTTTTATGAGGGGATAAGGCCTGAAGATATATATGAAGGTGAAACGATGTTGCTGCTTTGGGAGAGGTGTGAAAGTAGATTAATAGAAATGGGAACTAATGAGTATTTAACAAATAAAAAAAATTAATTTAAATGCATTAAATTATTGCTAATTTTGCCCTTAAACATTAATATTCGCATCTTATTATTATTTGTATATGAAAACATTCGCACTAAAAAAAGAAGAAGTCCAAAGACAATGGTATGTCATAGATGCATCAGACAAAGTTTTGGGCAGATTAGCAACCAAAGTAGCTGATAGAATCAGAGGAAAAGATAAGCCTACTTTTACTCCTCATACTGATGGTGGCGACTATGTTATCGTCATTAACGCAGAAAATATAAAAGTAACTGGCAATAAATTTAACGATAAAAAATATTACAAACATTCTTTATATCCAGGCGGGTTAAAAACTAAAACTTTTAGAGAAGTTATGGAAAAAAATCCTGAAAGAATTATTGAGGATGCAGTCAAAGGAATGCTTCCAAAAAACAAACTAGGCAAATCTATGATCAAAAAATTAAAAGTTTTTTCTGGATCAGAGCATAGCCATGAATCACAACAACCTATAGAGTGGAATCCAACAATATGACATCTGAAGTTCATTACGCAACAGGAAGAAGAAAAACATCATCAGCAAGAGTTTATTTAACCAAAGGTAATGGTGAAATAAGTGTTAATGATAGAGCGCTCGACGTATATTTTGGAAGAAAGGTTGCACAAATGTTGGTTTTACAACCACTTGAGCTTACTAATTTATCTGAAAAGGTTAACTTAAACATTAAAGTTCACGGCGGCGGAAACTTTGGGCAAGCTGGTGCTATTAGGCATGGTATTTCAAGAGCTTTAATATCATTTGATGAAGAGCTAAGAGGGCAGCTTAAAAAAGCTGGTCTGCTTACTAGAGACTCAAGAAGAGTCGAAAGGAAGAAGCCCGGTCTTGCAAAAGCAAGAAAGAGCAAACAGTTCTCAAAACGATAATATTTTATTAAGTTTACCAAGATTATTAATGTTATAATCTCGGCGTTTTTAATATTTAAATCACATAGCTACCCACAAGCTTATGCAAGAAAAAGACAAGACAAGAAGAAAAGTTTTAATAGGGCTTACAAGTGCAGTAGGCCTATCAGGAATCCCATTTGCTGCAACACCATTTATTGCTGCATGGAATCCAAGCGCAAAAGCAAAAGCATCAGGTGCATCAGTAAAAATAGACGTATCTAAAATGAGGTATGGGCAGCAAATTCAAGTTGCATGGAGAAAACAACCTGTGTTTGTTGTAAGACATACTAAAGAAAGTTTAGGCAACCTTGGGTTATCAGTTCCAAAATTGGCTGATCCAAATTCTGACGCAATTGAAGAACCTTACAAAAATTTATCACCAACTAGAAGTCAAAGCGATGAATACTCTGTTCTCACAGGTGTTTGTACCCATCTTGGCTGTTCACCGAAGTATTACCCTGAAGTAGAGCCAAAAGCTTGGGATGCGTCATGGTCTGGAGGTTTCTTTTGCCCATGCCATGGATCAATGTTTGATATGGTTGGACGAGTCTATAAAGGCGTCCCAGCCCCAACTAATTTAATCGTACCTCCTCATTTCTTTGATGGAGATATTTTGACAATAGGTGAAGACAAAGGAGTTGCATAAATGAATCAAATCTTTTCAAATATTTTTAACTGGGTAAATCATAGATTACCAATCGTTAATACTTTTGAAAGACATTTATCAAAACACCCTGTTCCTAAAAAAGTTAATTTTTGGTACTGTTTGGTGCTCTTGCCTCAGTTGTATTAATTATTCAAATTGTTTCAGGTATATGGCTAATCATGCCATACGAGAATACAGAAGAAGGAGCATTTGCTTCAATTGAATACATAATGCGAGATGTTGATTATGGTTGGGTCATAAGGTACATGCATACCACAGGTGCCTCTTTATTTTTTGCTGTAGTTTATCTGCACATGTTTAGAGGTTTACTATATGGATCCTACCAAAAACCAAGAGAGTTGGTGTGGATATTTGGTTGTACCATTTACCTAGCCATGATGGCTGAGGGCTTTTTGGGATATGTTTTACCTTATGGCCAAATGTCTTATTGGGGAGCTCAAGTTATCATTTCCCTATTTGGTGCCATACCTTACGTTGGAGAATCATTAGAGCTATGGGTTAGAGGTGATTACTATATATCTGGTATAACCGTCTCAAGATTTTTCGCTCTTCATGTTGTTGCACTGCCTTTGGTACTAATAGCTCTTGTTTTTCTTCATCTAGTTGCGTTACATGAGGTCGGGGCGGGTAATCCAGAAGGAGTTGATATCGAAGAGCATTTGGATGACGATGGAATACCTTTAGATAGTGTCCCATTTTTCCCGTATAAAGTTTTAAATGCGCTCGTTGGCATTGGAGTCTTTATGACTGTATTTGCAATAATTATGTTCTTTTTCCCAGAGGGCGGAGGCTACTTTATTGAAATGGCCAATTTTGAAGAAGCCAATCCTCTTGTAACCCCAGAGCATATTGCGCCTGTTTGGTACTATGCTCCATACTACACAATGCTTAGAGCTGTTCCAGATCCTTTGGGTGGACTCATAGTAATGGGCTCTGCTGTTGCAATATTTTTTGTTGTTCCATGGTTAGATAGGAGCAAAGTTGCCTCAATAAGATATAAAGGTATATATAGCAAGATTGCATTAGCGATGTTTGCAATTAGCTTTATAACACTTGGCTATCTTGGAACTGTTGGCGTTACTGAGGTAAGAAAGATAGTAAGTTTAATCTGTACAGTTTTATATTTTGCATATTTTCTTTTGATGCCAATTTACACAAAATTCGAAACCACAAAAGAGGTACCAAATCGTCTATGAACAAGAAACTCAAGTTTTTTTCATGCATTGTATTTTTAACAATATTTACTATAAATATAGATGCTGCTGAAGGCGGTCCTTGTAAGGATTACGGAGACTGTGATGAGTTTAATTATTCATTAAATGATATTGAGTCTCTTCAAAGAGGTGCATCAACCTACTTAAACTATTGCTATGGCTGTCATTCACTACAGTACTCAAGATGGGGTAGGGTAGCAACTGATCTAAAAATTCCTGAAGAACTTTTCTTTGATAACTTGGTTTTTGATAATACCATTAAAGCTGGAGACCTTATGAAAGGAGCTATGTCTAAAGATGATTCTGCAGACTGGTTCGGAGTAGCGCCACCAGACCTTACACTTGTCACTAGATCTAAAGGGGATGATTGGGTATATACATACCTTAGAGCATATTATGAAGATTCATCCAAGCAATATGGAGTCAATAATTTAGTTTATCCTGGGACAGCAATGCCAAATGTTTTGGTTGATCTTCAGGGTAGTCAAAAGTTAGTTTGTAAGGATGTTCCCGTTATTGGAAAAAATGGCGGTGAGAAAAGAGATGAAGCAGGAAATACAATCACTAAAGAAAAATGTGGTTATTTAAAAGTAGCTGAAGGTGAAGGGTCTTTATCAAAGGATGAGTTTGATAATCTTATCTATGATCTAACCAACTTTTTAGTTTATGTTGGTGAGCCAGCAAAAGCTGAGCGAGAAAGAATTGGATGGTATGTTATATTTTTCTTTGTGATTTTTACAGCACTATCATCTCTTTTATATAGAGAGTACCAAAAGGACTATCACTAGAAGTAAATTAGGGGAAAATTATGATTTTATATTCAGATAGAGATGATCACTATAGCCAAAGGGTAAGAATAGTTCTTGCTGAAAAAGATATTACAGCAGAAATTAGAGAGTCTGCTTTAGAAGACACTCCTGATGAAATTTTATCAATAAACCCTTACCACAAATTACCAATTCTTGTGGACAGAGATCTGGCCTTACATGACCCATCCGTTATGATGGAATATCTTGACGAAAGGTTTCCCCATCCTCCATTACTCCCAGTCTATCCAGTGGCAAGAGCTAATAGCAGAACTCTAATGTTAAGAATTGATAAAGAATGGTGCCCCATCGTTGATACTTTAATAGAGGCTAAGCTTTCTGAAAAGGAATTGATGAAGTTAAGAGAGGAACTTCTTCATGAAATCTCTTCCATTGCCCCAACTTTTAAAGAATATAAATTTTTCATGAGCGATGAATTTACTCTAGTAGATTGCTGTCTCGCACCAATTCTTTGGAGACTTCCATCTATAGGTATTAAGCTTCCAGTCAACAGACACCTTAAACCTTTGCTTGATTATCAGAAAAAAGTGTTTGAAAGACCTGGATTTTTAGATAGTCTTTCATCACTTGAAAGGGATTTAAAAGAAGAAGAGTAAGGCTAGTTACTTGCAACTCTACCTAAGATAAACTCTCTTTCGTTACATTCGTATTGATCATATTTAATAATTGATAGGTCTGAACTGACTTCAGCCCTTGAGACCCCAGATGCATATAATCTCTCCTGCATAAGAAGTTCACCTAAGATATATTTATCAAAAATCTCTTCTACATTAATATTTTTGAAATCTTTTAACATTAGATTATTAATTGTCATATTTGAAAGCGGAAAATATACACCTTCGTAGTCAATAATTTTTTTTGGATCACCGATCTGATAAAGCATATCTGTGCTTGCGAAAACAGGAAAGTCTAAAACATAATTTTTTAATATCGGTATCAATGTTTTAGCGTCCTCATATTCAAGAATTACGTATATTTTTTTGATGTTTTGTTTTTTTCTGGGTGTAAATTTTATTTCTGAATTTAAATCCAAATTTTGTAATTTAGATTTTCTATTTTTGCTTTCATAGACTCCAAGTGATTTTGAAATTAGTTCATCATACATTTTGTTATTTACTCTAGAGTATGAAGCCTCAGGGTAGAATTTTTTTAAACCATTTACATAATTTTCATATTCATCTCCAAAGATAACAAGGACTCCATCCTCAGAGCCGGTTTCGCTTTGAAAAATAATCTTTTCTAAATATTGGCGTTGATCATTTGAATATGAGTTACAGAAATTACCTACAGGTTTATTTAGTAGATCTTTATCGACATAAACACCATTTTCATCAAAGATAAGATCTGATTTTTGCGAGCGTTCCAATGATAACTTAATTAATAAGTTTTTATTCTTATCATCAGTATTAAAGAAATACCTTATAGAGTCTTTGCTATAAATTTTTTCAGAATTACTCATAGAGGCCAGAACTTTTTTCTTTAAATTCCCATCCAAAGCAAATAGATAATTATTTAATAATGATTTTTCTTCATCTGTAAGAGAAGAATATGACAAAGATTTTTGTATTACTTTTGATAGGTCAGTTCGAATGCTATCATCAAGCTCTACATTAATATCAATTGGATCGAGCTTATCACCATTTATATATAAGGATGAAGTATTGTTATTAACGCAACTTGAAAGAAAAAGTATAATCCAAAGAAATGTTAAGCTACGTTTCATAATTTTTTAATAATGTTATATTTTATCGCAACGCCAATAGGCAACCTAAATGATATATCACTTAGATCAATTGATCTTCTAAAAAATACAAATTATATATTTGCTGAAGATACTAGAAATACTAAGAAGCTTTTAGATTTTTTGGATATTAAAAAGAAAGTTCAATCTTTTCATGAGCATAATGAAAAAGATATTACGCCCAAGATTCTTTCAATATTAAAAGATAAAAGCGATGTAGTTATAGTTTCAGACGCAGGAACTCCTGCAATCTCTGATCCTGGCTATTATTTACTTACGCAATGTATAAAAAACGAGATTACTTTCACTGCATTGCCAGGACCATCAAGCGTAATTAATGCTTTACTGTTATCAGGCATGCCCCCATCCAGCTTCCTGTTTTTAGGATTTATTCCAAAAAAAGGCAAACCTAAGCACAATTTTCTAGAATCAATTGCTAAAACTCAACATACAACAATTTTATTTGAAACTGCTAGAAGGATAGAAAATACAATATCTATTCTTAATAGTTTATATCCTCAGGGTATTGATATGGCTATTTGTAGAGAAATGACAAAAATACATGAAGAAGTAATTAGAGGAAGCTCAACAGAGCTTGCAAAACTTATCAAATTAAATAAATTAACTCTTAAGGGTGAGATGGTTTTGGTATTAAGATTCTCAGATTCTAAAAAGGGTTTTGAAATAGACGAATCAATAATGAAAGCTTTTTTGGATAAGCTTCCGCCTAAAGATGCTGCAAAGTTACTATCGTTAGTCACAAAAGAATCTAAAAGAGAAATTTATAAACAATTATTAGATTTATAAATAATTTCATTGATATTATAATTATTGCGAGTTGGTCGAACGATCGCTGTATTTGCAGAGGAAAGTCCGGACTTCACAGAGCAAGGTGCCAGGTAACTCCTGGGAGGCGCAAGCTTACGGAAAGTGCAACAGAAAATATACCGCCAATTTTAATTGGTAAGGGTGAAATGGTGGGGTAAGAGCTCACCGCTTAAATGGAGACATTTGAGGCTTTGTAAACCCCAACCTGAAGCAAAACCAAATAGAAATCCTATCAGGTTGCTCGCCTGGGATTTGGGTAGGTTGCTAGAGCGTTATGGCAACATAACGTCAAGATAGATGATCGTTGATTACAGAATCCGGCTTATAGACCAACTCTTTCTTTTATAAGTGTGTAAAAGTGTGAAAAAAAATGTTTAAAGTGTGTAAATTATGCTATATACTTTTTAACATGTACGGATTTAACACAGTTTCAATAGACCCAAAAGGAAGAATAGCGATACCTGCTAAATATAGAAACTACTTAGAAAAAACTAATGAAAAGATTATCTCTATAACAAGAGATCCACAGTATCCATCTTTAAAAGTTTATTTTGGTTCCCAATGGGAACAAATATCAAATCATTTAGAGTCTCTACAAAGCCTTGATCCGGTAGTGAGAAAAATACAATGGACCATATTAGGAAATGCTAGTGTCAATGAATTTGATCCATCTGGAAGGATGTTAGTAAATATCCCTACCGAGCTCAGAGAGTATGCAGAGATTAATGAAAAAAATAAGTTGTGTCTTGTTGGCATGGGAAATAAATTTGAAATTTGGGAGCATGAGAATTGGTCTTCACGACAAAATGGTGGACCACTTTCTACTGAAATCTTAGATATTGTTTTACCAGAAACAATTAAATCTATGTCATTTTAAAAGGGGATTATTATGAATTGGGAAGTTATTGGTCAAGAAATAGAAAACGCTAAAATAAAAGTTGTTGGTGTTGGAGGGGCAGGCGGGAATGCTGTAATCCATATGATTAATCACAATATTGAAGGCGTTGATTTTATTTGTGCCAACACAGATACCCAAGCACTTTCAGAAGCTAATGGAGCAATTTCTCTTAAACTTGGCAACGGTTTAACAAAAGGTTTAGGAGCAGGTGCAGATCCAGATATAGGAAGAAAGGCAGCTGAGAGCGATAGAGGCGCTATAGAAGAACTTCTAAGTGGTGCAGATATGATATTTATAACTGCAGGAATGGGTGGAGGCACAGGAACAGGAGCTGCTCCAGTTATTGCTTCAATCGCAAAAGAAATGGGAGCTTTAACAGTTGCTGTTGTAACGAAACCATTCAAATTTGAGGGCAAAAGAAGAATGTCTGCTGCAGAAAAAGGTCTAGCCTCTCTTGTCGAAGAAGTAGATAGCCTCATAACAATACCAAATCAAAAACTATATGAAATTCTGGGCGGAAATACTCCTATGCAAGAAGCTTTTGCAAAAGCCGATGATGTCTTAAAAGGAGCTGTGCAGGGAATATCTGACATTATCATGAAAAAAGGTCATATTAATGTTGACTTTGCTGATGTTAAAACCGTGATGTCTGAAAAAGGAATTGCAATGATGGGTACTGGAAGATCTAGCGGAAAAGATAGAGCAATTGAAGCTGCAACTCAAGCAGTAAAAAGCGAACTCCTAGAAGATATTAATCTTAAAAATGCTAGAGGCGTCTTAGTTAATATTACCGCAAAAGAGCCAACACTTAATGACCAAACAGATGTTGCAGATATTGTAGATGAAATTTGTAGTGAAGAAGCTAATATCATTTATGGTTTAGTTTATGACGAAACAGTAGAAGAAGATCTCTTGGTCACAATTGTAGCTACAGGAGTTGATCAAAGAGTACCTTCATTAGCAATAGATAATCAGCCATCTATTAAATTAAATCCTGTAGGTCTAAATAGAGAAAAACAACCCAGTCAAAAAGTTGGCACATCGTCTGCAGAGGAAATTAACTTCCTCGATGTGCCTACTTTTATGAGAAAGCAAGTAGATTAAAATGCTTCACTTTCCAGTCCTTCTGGAAGAATCGTTAAGATATTTAATTTCTAACAAAGATGGCAATTACATTGACTGTACATATGGTAGAGGCGGCCATTCTCGAAAAATTTTAGGCGAAATAACTGCTAGCGGAACTCTTACTGCATTTGATAAAGATCCCGAAGCAATAGCAGATGCAAAACGTATTAATAGCAGCCAATTCACAGCAATTAACTCTTCATTTAACAAACTTAAAAATTATTTTAAAGAGAATTCTGTAGATGGTATTTTGTATGATCTAGGAACTTGCTCAACGCATTTTGATGATGGTAATAGAGGCTTCAGTTTTATGAATAATGGCCCTTTAGATATGCGTTTTAACAATACAAAAGGTAAGCCGCTTTATGATTGGATTAATAATGCATCTCATGATGAGATACTTAAAGTTCTATACGAATATGGCGACGAGAAGCACGGAAAGTTGATTACAAGGAAAATTTTAGAATATAGAGAAAAACAAAAAATTTTAACAACATTTGATTTAGCGGATTTAATAAAAGATTGTTATCCAGGTAAGAATAGAAAAATTCATCCTGCAACCAAATCATTCCAAGCTTTTAGAATTTTTATAAATGATGAGTTAAATGAAATTAATCAGTCTCTCAATCAGGCAATGAAAATCTTAAAAAAAGATGGTCGAATAGTAGTTATATCCTTTCATTCACTTGAGGATAATCTTGTAAAAAATTTTTTTAAACCAAATAAATTAGAGTTTCCAAAAGATATTCCAATAAACACTATCGAAGATGAGAAATTTAAATGTATTGCAAAAAAAATAAGGCCTAGCACGGATGAGATTAATATAAATTCAAGATCTAGGAGTGCAATTATGAGGGTGTTTAAGAAGTTATGAGTTCAAATTCAAAAACTTTCATTAATTTTCTGCTTATTTTTTTCATAACTTTTTTATCTTTTGAAAAAATTAAACTTTCATGGGAGATTGCAAAACTTCATCAAAATCATGAAAACCTCCAAGTTGAATATAATAAATTCAAAGATCATAATTTGAAGTTGATCACCCAATACCATTCAGAAAATTCAATTGCAATTATTGAAAAACAATCTAAAGAGGTTCTTGGTATGTTAAAAAAGAAACCAATAACAATTAGGGATAATGAAAAAGGCAAATAAATACATAAATATAAGACTTGTACTTATATGCGCTGCATTGTCATTAGCCATCATAAGTGTGGTAACTAAACTGGTTTTATTGAGTATTTCAGATGGGATGTTTTTACAAAATGAAGGTAAAAAACGTTATATAAAATACAGAGAGATCAAATCAGTTAGAGGTGGTATTTACGATAGAAATAATTTTCCTTTAGCAATCTCAATAGTTAATTATGATTTATATGCATTGAGTGGATTAACAATAAATGAGCTCAAAAAAGTAAATGATGTGTTAAGTAATGAAATTAATTTAGATAAAAATTTTCTTTTTAAGAAAAAGACCCTGCTTAAAAAAAATATTACTCCAAAAGAACAAATTGCTTTAAAGGAACTAAATTTAAATAGGCTAGAAGTAGAAGTAAGACATAGTAGGCATTATCCTCTTGGAGACCAGATAGCTCCATTAGTTGGTTTTTATGGAAAAGATGGCGCTCAAGAAGGCTTAGAAATGAGTTATGATTTTTTATTAGATGGGACCAATGGTAGAGAGAAACTATATAAAAATGCTAAACAAGAAATTATTTCAAAACCCATCGAGATAATTAATAGAGTTCCTGGTAAAGACATCATTTTAACTATTGATTCAACTATTCAATTTTATGCTTATAAATATTTGGCTGAGGCTGTAAAAAATAATAATGCAAAATCAGGAAGCGTTATAGTTCTAGATAATAAGAAGGGTGAGATATTAGCAATTGCTAGCTATCCATCATATAACCCTAATGACCCAATGAGATCTATACAAAAGAATAGAGCATTAGTTGATGCATATGAATTTGGTTCTGCAATAAAACCAATTCTTTTATCTTTTGCAATTGATGAAGAAGTTATAGATTTGGACGAAGAAATTTCTACTCCGCAACGATTTGAGATTGAAAAAAAAATCATCTCAGATCCTAAAAATTACCAATCATTGAAACCGATTGACATTATTGCTTATTCTAGTCAAGTTGGAGCAACAAAAATCGCCCTTAAAACAGGATATGACAGCATTAAAAAAAATTATCTCAATTTTGGATTTTCAAAGCCTATTTCAATTAATTTTCCATCATCATCATTAGGGTATTTCAATTTCAAAGATAGCGTGAGTGAAAGGGAGCTTGCAGCGTTGGGATATGGCTATGGCTTTGAAGTTAGTCCATACCAATTAGCGAGTGCATATTCTGTTTTTGCGAATGATGGAGTATTAAAAGATTTTGTAATCATAAAAGATGAGCCAGTTATATCCCAGCAAGTTATTTCAAAAGAGTCAGCAGACTATATTTTGCAATCTTTAGAAGCAGTTGTTGAATATGGAACTGGAAAATTAGCTGGTTTAAAAAATTTTGATACTGGAGGAAAAACTTCAACCGTGCATAAGGTTTCAATGTCTGGGTATAAAGATGATTCTTATAGAGCATCATTTGTGGGCATAGCTCCAGCCGATGAAAAATCTTTAACAATAATGGTTTCTATAGACAATCCGAGTTTGAATTCATATTCAGGTGGAGCTGTTGCAGCTCCTGTATTTGCAAAAATTGCTGATAGTACTCTTAATTATTTGGGTTATTGATATGGTAAAAAAATTAATGTCTATCCTGAATATAGATTTTATCCCGACTAGAAATATTTCAGCAATTACAGATTTTTCTAAAGATGTTAAAAAAGACTCTATTTTTTTTGCTTTAGATGGAGTTAATAACCATGGAACATCCTATATAGATGAAGTTATATCTAAAGACCCAATGCTTATTGTTCATAACAACAAGGATTATGCATGCGATCACAGTAATGTTTTTTTTGTTGAGGACTTAACTGAAAAGTTACTACCATTTTTATGCGAATACTATCAAATCGATTTAGATAAATTTAAATTTATTGGATTTACAGGAACAAATGGAAAGACTTCAGCTGCTTATTTTTGTCACCAAATTCTTATGTCAATGAATTTATCATCATCATACATAGGAACTTTAGGGTTTCAAAATAACATCATGAATAATTTTGTAGAGTCTAAAAATACAACCCCAGGTGTATTTAAGATTTTTAATTTTTTATCAACTTTAGATCAGAGCAAAACTAATCATATATGTCTAGAGGTTTCCTCTCATGCTCTCGATCAAAATAGATTAAAAGGAATTCAATTAGACGTCTCATCAATTATGAATATAACTAATGATCACCTCGACTATCATCTAACAGAAGAGAGATATATAAAGTCAAAGTTAAAGATGATTGATATTACAAAATCTGGATCAACTTTCGTTAATAATTTATTGAAAAAAGACATTATAAATCATACCAATCACAGCCTAGACTTAATAAATTTTCTTGATAGCTCTGATTCTGGCAATGGTTGTTTTTTGCATATTGAAGAATGTAATATGAAGCAGTCTAAATTTTCTTTAAGAATAAATTCAAACCTATTCAATTTTTCGCAAAAATTATTTCCAGAATTTAATATTCAAAACTTTATTTATGCTTTTTTATCAATTTATAAACTTTATCAGGATAAAGATTTATCTAAGCTAAGCTTAGATTCTATTCAATTACCCAAAGGCAGAATGCAAATTGTTGAGGATGTTAAAGACAATATCATCATTGACTATGCTCATAATCCTGATAGTTTTAAAAATATCTTAAAGCCGATAAATCAAGAATTTAAAGGCATTATTACTTTATTTGGTTGTGGCGGCGATAGAGATAAAGAAAAAAGGCCATTAATGTTGAAGACAGCATTAAAATATTCTGAAACTGTCATATTCACATCTGACAATAATAGAAGTGAAAGTTTTGAATCTATTGTCGATGATGCTTTAAATGGAAATAGTTCGAGAAGTATTAAAATTATAAAAGATAGAGAGAAAGCAATTATTAAAGGATGCAAGTTGTTAACAAAAGACAAATGCCTTCTAATTCTAGGAAAGGGTCATGAAGAGATCCAAGAAGAGAATGGAGAAAGTTTCTATTTTAGCGATGAAGAGGTTGTGAGTGAAATTTATAAGTAATACAAATGACATTAGGCATCACCTCGGTATAAAAAATGAATCTTATCCAGATTCAATAACAAATATTACATTTGATTCTAGAAAGGTAAAAAAATCTTCATTTTTTATATGCTTAAAGGGTGAAAATTCTGATGGCAATGAATTCATTGATGAAGCTTTAAAAAAAGGAGCAAGTTTAATCTTATCTAATAGAAAGAAGCTTGCTGAAAATAATAAAAAAATCATTTATACACCTAACACTATTAAAGCTTTAAGAAAAATTTCTGAAAGCATTATCAATTCATTTTCAAACAACAGGATTGGTATTACAGGAAGTAATGGAAAGACAACAACCACAAAAATTATTACAAAAACACTTTTTAATTCATCTGCAACTATAAAAAACTTTAATAATGAAATTGGAATGCCATTAAGTATTATGAACGCAAGGATGAATGCGAAGAATTTAGTTATTGAGATGGGTGCTGCTAAATTTAAAGACATAGATTATTTAAGTTCAATACTCAAACCCAACATAGGGATAATTACAAACATTGGTCATTCACATCTGGAGAATCTAAAAAATACTGAGGGCGTATTAAAAGTTAAGTCAGAATTGATATCAAATATTACAAAAGGAGGTCATTTAATAGTACCTGCAAATAATGAGAACCATCTTAGTTATTGGAAAAAAATTAGAAGAGACATAGATCTTATAACATTTAGCGCATATAAAAATGCTGACTTTATTGCAAAAAATATCAAAGAATCTAATGCCGGTATGTCTTTTTTCAATACATTCAAAAAATTATGATGTAAATGTAGATATAAAAACTGATTTATCCGGGATGCATAATGTTGAAAATATACTTGCAGCATACATAGTAAATTTCCTAACTCAAAAAAATAATAAATATTTTCAAAAAAAAATATCATTAATTGATAGACATACTTCAAGACAGAGGAAGCTTGATTGGATAAATAATTCTATGCTTATTGACGACTCTTACAATGCAAATCCTGACTCGGTTAAGAAAAGCCTAGAGCTTTTATCAAAATATAAAGAAAGAAAGTTATTTATTATGGGAGATATGCTAGAGCTTGGAAAGCAGAGTGCTAGTTACCACAAACAGATAGGGAAGTATGCTGCAGATATGGGTATAGATATTGTTTTGGCTGTTGGAGATCATACTAAGCATTCGGTTAATGAATTTGGTAAAAATGGCTTTTTCTTTGAATGTGAAAAAGAATTAAAAGATTTTATTAATAACACTGTAAAATCTAAAGATATAGTTTTACTCAAAGGCTCAAGGGGCATGAAAATGGAAAGGTTTATAAATGTTTGAATATCTTGGATCTATTCTTGTAAACGTTGATCCCGGCTTTGATGTTTTAAGATATTTAACAGTTAGAACTCTTGGTGGAACTGTGACAGCGCTGTTAATCACTATAATATTTGGACCTCTATTTATAAATAAGCTTAAATCGATGCAGTTTGAGCAGTATGTTCGAAACGAAGGGCCTAAATCTCACTATAAAAAAACAGGCACTCCAACTATGGGTGGCATTTTAATAATTTCATCTATGTTAATTTCAACCCTTCTTTGGGCAGACTTAAGCAATAGGTATATTTGGGTAGTCCTCTTCACTACAATTTCTTTTGCTTTCATAGGTTTCTTTGATGATTACCTCAAGATTAAAAATAAAAGTTCAGATGGACTAACATCTAAACAAAAGATACTTATGCAACTTGTTGTATCGATATCGATAATATCTTATCTATTTTTTTCGCACGACCAAGTGGCCGAGATTTCATTTATTGTTCCATTTTTTAAGAATTTTATAATCCCAATGGGAAGTTTCTTATTTATATTTATCGGTACATTTGTTTTAATCGGTTCTTCAAATGCTGTAAATCTTACAGATGGTTTAGATGGTTTAGCTATTTTGCCATCTGTGCTGATTGCTGGTGCATTAGGGCTTATAGCTTATAGTATGGGTAATCAGATCATTGCAGATTACTTGTATCTGCCTCATTTGCCTTTGTCGGGAGAGTTAATTGTTTTTTGTGGCGCGTTAATCGGATCAGGTATTGGTTTTCTTTGGTATAACACATATCCAGCTCAAGTATTTATGGGAGATGTTGGCTCATTAACACTTGGTGCAATTTTAGGAATAATGGCAGTCATATTAAGGCATGAGTTGGTATTTGCAATTATGGCAGGTGTATTTGTTATCGAAACTTTAAGTGTTGCGATACAAGTAATTTCATTCAAAACTAGAGGTAAAAGAGTTTTCTTGATGGCACCAATTCATCATCATTTTGAGCTCAAGGGGTGGCCTGAACCTAAAATAATTGTGAGGTTCTGGATAATTACTCTTGTTTTGATTCTTGTAGCATTAGCTTCTTTAAAATTAAGGTGATATCTGGAAATGAAATCCTTAATTTATGGATATGGAATTACAGGAAAGTCTTTTGAACGATACTTAAAAAAAAAGAAGATAGCCTACGATATCTTTGATCACAACATTCCAGAATTTAGCACAAAACCTGATCTAAATAATTATAAAAATATTCTTTGTAGCCCAGGTATTAATGCAGATGAATTTGATAATTTGCAAGCATCAAACAATGTTTTAACAGATATTGATATTTTTTTTGAGGAAGATAATTCTATTAAAATTGGTATTACTGGCACCAATGGAAAAAGCACAACTTGCTTCCATTTAGCTCAATTACTTAAACAGGAGTTTGGAGTTAATTTAATTGGCAATTTTGGAAATCCTGTTCTGGATGACATCAATAATGGAAATGAATATTCAATAATTGAACTTTCTAGTTTCCAATTGCACAAAATGAAAAAAAATAAATTAGATTTTGGAGTTTTGTTGAATATAGAACCTGATCACTTAGATTATCATAAGGATTTTTTATCATACAAGGCTGCAAAAGAAAGAATTCTCTCTGCCAATAAATCAACCCAAGAAAATGACCCGTATTTGTTATTTGAATGGATTACAAAAAGAAAATGTGAAAAGACAGAGTTAAAAAACTTACCATATAGATATCAATTTATTTCTAAAAATATAATTAACGATTCCAAATCAACAAATACCTCATCCTTAAAATATGCAATCAACAATGCTAATATGTTTTTTCAAGATGATTATATTTTGATATGTTGTGGTGATCCAAAAAAAGAAAACTTTCCAAAATTAGAAATATCTGGACCTGCAAAAATATTAATTTATGGAAATCATGCGAAACATATCGATACCTGCATCTCACATCCAAATAAATATTTATTTGATGATGCAAACTTCTTATTAGAATATTTACAAAACAAATCTATCTTTTCTAATATCTTATTCTCACCTGGTTTTCCAAGCGGACTAGATTACAAGAATTTTGAAGAAAGGGGTGATGAGTTTAACAAGCTTATACACAAGTTAGAAAAATGAATGAAATTTTTCGAAATAATTTACTGATAGTTATTCCATTTTCAATTCTTATTTTAATTGGCTTGATAATGATTTCATCAGCTAGTATTTTCATAGCAGAAGCAAATTATAATGACCCATTTTTTTATATTTCAAGACAATTTATATTTGTTTCTATGGGACTTCTTGCTATGGTTTTTTTCCTCATTATCCCATCTAACTTTATACTTAAAATTGATTGGTTATTGATACTTATAAGCATATTATTGCTTGTATTGCTTTTTGTTCCTGACATTGGCACATCTGTAAATGGAAGTATAAGATGGATAAGAGTTGGATCAATTGGTATACAGCCATCTGAGATATGTAAGTTTAGCCTCATCATCTATATCTCCGGTTATTGTTTGCGGCGAACCTCAGAACTTCATTCATTAAGAAATTTTTTAAAACCTCTAGCCCTTCTTTCTATAATTTCACTTTTAATCCTATCTCAGCCTGATTTAGGATCTACAGCAATAATCTGTTTAGTTGTAGTCGCAATTCTTTTCTATGCTGGGATATCTTTTTTTCAATTTTCACTCTTAACTATTTTAATTGCTATGCTTGGTTTTGCAGCAATCACTTCTTCAC
The DNA here is from genome assembly GCA_038141865.1 of Gammaproteobacteria bacterium. Classification (GTDB taxonomy): domain Bacteria; phylum Pseudomonadota; class Gammaproteobacteria; order Magnimaribacterales; family D2472; genus CAJQGY01. Next base: position 251,895 of record JAYQIX010000006.1, read on the forward strand.
CAATGAGAATAGCCAGAATGATGGCATATACGGATCCATTTGATCCTGATGTTGTTTTAGGCAGTGGATACCAGTTAGCAAATTCACTCATAAGTATTGGTCAAGGTGGCTTTTTCGGCCTTGGTCTTGGTAATAGCTTTCAAAAGAATTTCTTTCTTCCTGAGGCGCATACAGATTTTATTTTTGCAGTATTGGTAGAGGAGCTAGGGGTGATTGGGGGTATATTCTTGATTGCTGTTTATGTGGTTTTGTTTATAGGAATGCTCAATGTTGCTCTTTCTTGTATGAAGTTAAATAGAGTTTTTCAAGGCTTAGTGTGCTTTGGTACAACGATACTTTTTGCTTCCCAAACGCTATTTAATATATCTGTAAATATCGGGCTTCTGCCAACAAAAGGACTAACATTGCCATTCATAAGTTATGGTGGAACAAGCATAATTATAATGATGTCATTAGTTGCTATAGTTCTTAGAATTAATAACGAAAACAAACTATCATAGTAGTTTATGAATATAATAATTTCAGCCGCAAAGACTGGAGGCCATGTGTTCCCAGCAATAGAAGTTGCTAAAGAATTTGCATCAAAGAATTGTAATATCTTTTTTATTGGAACTGGTTCAAAAATTGAGAAGAGCGCTTTAGATGGTTTGTCATTTAACTATATACCTCTAAAAATAGAAGGTTTCAGACGTAAATCAACTTTAAATAAAATTTTGTCTTTGAAAGATACAGTATTTAATATTTTTAAAGTTTATTTTTTAATAAAAAGAAACAACATTAAATGCATTATAACTTTTGGAGGATTTGTTACTGTGCCAGTAGGCTTAGCTGGTTGGCTTGCACGCACTAAGATCTTCACGCATGAACAAAATTCGGTAATGGGTTCAGCTAATAAATTACTTTCTAAATTTGCAACAATTAATTTCCTTGCCTTCCCTGTAACAGGCAATGTCAGCCGCAGTTTAATCTCAGGAAATCCAATAAGAACATCTTTTAACATTAACAAGGTTCAAGAAAATAAAAGAGATACCAATAAAATTAAGATTTATATTACAGGCGGTAGCCAAGGGGCAAAATATTTCAATGAAACTTTTCCAAAAAGCTTTGAAGACGTTGAGGATTTAGTACAAATCAAACATCAGTGTGGAAATGGCAACTTCAATGAAGTGCAAAACTTATACTCTAAAACTAATATTGATTTTAGCGTATCTGAATTTTGTAAGGACCCAAGTCTTGAAATTCAATGGGCAGATTTTGTTATTTCAAGATCAGGTGCATTAACAATATCGGAGGTCTCATCACTTTCTAAAGGTATGCTTATGATTCCTTTGCCTAGCTCTATTGATAACCATCAATATCTTAATGCAAAACATATTTTAGATATTAAAATGGGGGTGATTCATCAGGAAGCCGATGGCATAGATAAACTTAATGAAATAATAAAGAATATTATCAATCAAAAAACTTATCTAAATTGGCAAAAGCAAACCAATACAAGTCACAAAAATGCAACAAAATTTATACTTGATAACATCTTAAAAGAATATGGAACCATTTAAAAAGATTAGAAAAATTCATTTTGTTGGTATTGGTGGTGCTGGAATGATTGGTATAGCAAGGGTATTGCTTCAAAAAGGCTACAAAGTTTCAGGGTCTGATTTGTCTATTTCATCAGATTTATTAAAGTTAAAGAAGGAGGGCGCAAAAGTTTTTAAAGGGCATGCTGAAGCAAATGTTATTAACAAAGATCTTGTAGTACTCTCATCTGCAATTAATAAGAATAACCCAGAGTTAATAAATGCTAATAAGCTTGGCATCACTGTGATTCCAAGAGCTGAAATGTTGGGAAGCATTATGAGGGGTTACGATAGTATTGCAATTGCAGGGAGTCATGGAAAAACAACTACAACAAGTATGCTTGCAAAAATCTTTAGCGAAGCCAATCTAAGTCCTACTTATGTCGTGGGCGGTAAAGTTCTTAGCTCTGATCTTAATTCTGATTTGGGAAGTGGAAAACATCTTATTGCAGAAGCAGATGAAAGTGATGGTTCATTTATTCATTTACATCCCAATTCAGCTGTGGTCACAAACATTGATGATGATCATCTTATTCATTATGAGAACAATTTTGAAAGACTATTAGATGCTTTCATAACATTCTTAGATAACGTGCCATTTTTTGGATACATAGTTATTAATAATGATGATAAAAATATCAAGAAAATTTCAAAAAGAATTTCAAGAAAACAGATTAAATTTGGTTTCTCAAAATCTTCTGATTTTCAGATACAACAAGGCGACTATAGAAAAGGTTTTCAAAATTTCTTTATCTTTGATAATTATAAAAATAAAAAATATACCTTTAGCATTTCATCACCCGGTAAGCATAATATATACAATGCAGCTGCGGCTGCAGTATTAAGCATTGAAGAAGGGATTCCCATTAATACAATTAAGAAAGGTCTTAAAAATTTTTCAGGTGTTGGAAGAAGATACGAAAAACACAATTTAAATATTAATGGCTCTGATATTCTTTTAATTGATGATTATGGCCACCACCCAATTGAGGTTTTATCTAATTTAAATGCAGTAAAGCAAGAGTTTCCATCTAAAAGAGTTTGTGTCATTTTCCAGCCACATAGATTTTCAAGAACAGCTCAGTTATTTGATGAATTCTTAAATGTTCTTAAAAAGACTAAAGCATTAGTTAAGCTTGATGTATATCCTGCCAGCGAGAAGCCCATAAAAGGAATCAATTCAGATGCAATAGTGCAATCTCTCAAGCAGATGGGGCATAAGAATTGCCACTTGGTTAAAAATCATCAAGATGTTAATAATTTTATTGAAAAAAATTATATGAATTTCGATATATTCATTACTCAGGGTGCTGGAAGCATTGCAGGGGTATGTGACTTAATTACGGATAAATGGAAGGCATAAAAAATATAGCAATTATTTACGGAGGCAGTTCAGCTGAAAGAGAGGTTTCCATTGAGAGTGGAGAAGGGATTTTTAATGGTCTCTCAAAAATGGGTATAAAAAGCACCTTGATCGAATATGCTGATTTTGAACAAATCTCTTTGGATAACTTTGATCTAGTTTTTATTGCTTTGCATGGTCATGAAGGCGAGAGTGGGGAGTTACAGAAAGTCTTATCTGATAGAAATATAAAATATACCGGATCAAGTCTTAAAGGATGTTCTCAAACCTGGAATAAAAGAATCTGCAAAGAAATTCTTTTGGAAAATCATATTGGGACTCCTAAATGGATATCTGTAAGCAATTTAGAAACTGATCTTAAATCAATATCAGCAGAAGAATTTTATAAAAAAATAAAAAGTGAGATGGGTCAAGAAATATTTATGAAGCCATCAGAGGATGGCTCTAGCATCGATATTTTTAAAATCGAAAGCAAAAAGTCATTTATGAATGCTATCAATGATTGCATTAATTTAAATAGAGAGTTTATTTTTGAAGAAGCTATTAGTGGAAAGGAGATAACTGTAGGTATTATTAATAACAAGTGCTTGCCCCCAGTGGAAATACAAACTAATAATATTTTTTATAATTATGAAGCTAAATATTTATCAAATGAAACTAATTTGATAGAAGCTGATTTGTCACAAGAAAAAAGGGAAGAAATTCAGCAAATGGCATTAAATGCATTTCATGCTTGTGGATGTAAGAGTTGGGCGAGAGTAGATTTCTTACAAGATAATAATGGAAATTTCTTTGTTATTGAGATTAATACAGCTCCTGGGATGACTTCCCACAGCCTAGTTCCTAAAGCAGGAAGTTTTTTAGGTTTGTCATATGAAGAAGTTTTAAAAAATATTATAAATGCTTCACTTTAGATACTTATTAATATTTTTCTATAGCATTAATATATTTGCTCAATTAAACATTGAAGTTACATTTGAAGATCCAATTGAGTTTGAATCTCAATTAAAATTTATTGAAGGTCTTGATGGCATAGATTCTGTAAAATCTTTAAAGAATGCCTTAGAAAACCAGGAATGGATTGATAGCTATATTCTTAAAAGAGTTCCTTTTGATAGAAATATTGACGTATATATATCATCCAAGAAGCCATTATTTAATCTAAACAATGAATTCTATGTGGAATATGATCTTGAGTAAGTTTAGCTACACAGTAAGCAATAGAAACTATCTCCAGGTGAACGGAGATATCTCTAATCTTAATGATGTAATTAATTTGATAGAGCTTGCAAAGCAGCTTGATAACAATATTTTTAATAAATTAGAATTAATTGAATATAGTCATATTTTTGGTTGGTTGATAGTTTTAGATAAAACAGAAATTAAATTAGGTAAAGAAATATCAAATAAAAAGTTAAAACTATTGGAAGAAACTATAGAATATTTAGATATTAATAATAAAATTCCTAGTATGATAGATCTTAGATATAAAGATGGAGTTGCTATAAAGAATGGGTAATAATTCAAAAAATTCAAATATTGTTGTTGGTCTTGATATAGGCACCTCGAAGGTTGTTTGTATTGTTGGAAAGAAAAATAATGATGGTGTTCTTGAGGTAATTTCATTAGGATCCTATCCCTCTAGTGGGCTAAAAAAAGGAGTAGTTGTAAATATTGAAGCAACAACTGATGCAATAAAAAAAGCTGTAGAGCAGGCTCAATCTATTATTGAAGAAAAAATTAAATCAATATATGTTGGCGTTGCTGGTAATCACATAAGAAGCATTAATTCTCAAGGTATTGTTGGAATTAAAGATAAGGAAGTAAAACCTTTCGACATTGAAAAAGTTATTGATTCAGCTTCATCTGTTTCCATACCATCAGATCAAGAAGTTCTCCATGTTCCGCCTCAAGAATATGTAATTGATGACCAAGATGGTATCAAAGAACCATTAGGTATGTCTGGAGTCAGATTAGAAGCAAGGGTTCATTTAGTCACTTGTTCAAATAGCGCCCTCAGGAACATAGAAAAGTGTGTAAAAAATTGTGGCTTGACCGTAAGTGGTTTTGTTTTAGAGCAATTAGCAAGTTCATATTCAATTCTTTCCGATGATGAAAAAGATTTAGGTGTCTGCTTGGTTGATATTGGTGGAGGCACTACAGATATAGCAATTTTTAATGCTGGATCAATTGTTCATACCGGGTGTAATACCTATTGCTGGTGATCAAGTTACGAGCGATATAGCACAAGCTTTGAGAACTCCCACTCCACAAGCAGAGGAGATAAAGCAAAAACATGGTTGTTCGGTTTCTGAATTTACATCAGATGAAGAAAGCATTGAAGTTCCAGGAGTTGGAGGTAGGCCACCAAGGGAACTTTCTAGAAGGTCCCTTGCTGAAATTATAGAACCAAGATATGTTGAGTTATTTGAACTGATAAAAGCTGAAATTACTAGGAATGGTTTTGAAAATAAAATACCTGCAGGCATAGTTTTTACTGGAGGAACATCAAAAATTGAAGGAGTAGTTGAGCTAGCTGAATCTATCTTTCAGACAAGTGTTAGACTTGGAGTGCCCAATGATTTTATTGGCATGGAGAACATTTTGCAGAATCCAATATATTCAACATCTATAGGCTTAGTAGAACATGGTCATAACCAAATGACCTCAGATCTCGTTGCAGAGAGCAATCAAACTCTTTGGTCAAAACTGCTTAAAATAGTTAAAAGCGAGTATTGATTCTATAATTCAATTCAATTAGAATGCGACTTCCTTGGTTTTTACCAATTAAGGTAGAAATCTTTAACCATAGGGAAATATATGAAAAAATACGAAGCAGTCCTTATATTAAATCCAAATCTTTCTTCAAAAGTTGAAGATTTTAAAGAAGAATTTAATAAGTTATTAACAGATAACTCATTCAAGATTACCAAATTAGAAGATGTTGGTAGACGCCAACTAGCTTATTCAATAAATAATCACAATAAAGGTCACTACCTATTAATGAATCTTGAAGGTGATCCAAGTAAGTTGATAGAAATTGAAACAAAAATCAAATATAACGAATCGATAATAAGACATCTTGTTCTCGCTGTAAAAAATCATTCTGAAGATGAGTCTGTGCTAATGGCTGAATCTAAAAACAAAAAATCAGAAGCAACTGAGAGTAAAAAAGAAGCAGTTCAAAAAGATTCTGATGACAAGGAGAAGAATGATGAGTAAGTATGAATTGCCAAAGAGTTTTGATTATAAGAATACTGATTTGCTAAAACAGTTCATCACTGAAACAGGCAAAATAATGCCTGCAAGAGTAACTGGAGTATCTGCTTCAAACCAAAGAAAGATAACTAAATCAATTAAGATTGCTAGATTCTTAGCACTCTTACCATACACTGACATGCATCAATAAGAGGCAATTATGAAAATTATACTTTTAGATAAAATTCAGAGATTAGGCGAGATCGGAGATATTGTTGAAGTTAATTCAGGATATGCACGAAATTTTCTAATTCCTCAAAAGAAAGCTGCATTTGCAAGTGATAAAAATATTAAAGAAGTTGAGGCAAGGAAAGAAGAACTCGCTGCCGCATCTGCTGATTTATTAACACAAGCACAGGGAAGGTCTGAGTCAATTGAAGGTTCATCATGTGAAATATTTGTCCCTGTCACCGAAGAAGGTGCATTATATGGTTCAGTTGGAACAAGAGAAATATCAGAAGCATTTATTGAATCTGGTGTTGAAATTGATAAAAGCGAAGTTCAGCTTCCAGATGGGCCAATTAAAGAACAGGGCGAATTTAATATCGTCATTAGCGTTCACCCTGAGGTATCTGCAAACGTTGTAGTAAAAGTATCTGCTGAATAGTTGTTTATTTTAAAATATGATGTAAAAATCGTATTCTTATGTCAGATATTTCAATAGACCAAAATAATCAAGCTAGAGAAGCTGAAAGAGCCGTGCTCGGAGGCTTAATGCTTGAAACTCATAGGTTTGATACAGTAATACAGGTTATTACCGAAACTGATTTTCAGGGCAAAGATCATCAAATTATATTTGAATCTATGTCAGAGCTTGTCAATGAAAACAAGCCATTAGACCCATTAACAGTCTCTGAAAAACTTGATAATAGTAACAACCTTAACAGAGTAGGTGGAAAAAATTATTTAATTGAGCTTGCAACCTCAACTCCATCAGCAGCCAATCTTGAAGCCTATGCTGAGATAATAAGACAGAGGTCTATATCTAGAAAACTAATGCAGGCTAATTCCGAGATTACAGACTTAATTAATAATCCTCAGGGTCAGAATGGCGAAGAACTTTTAGATCATGCTGAAAGATTGATCTTTTCTTTAAATGATGAAACAAGTCAAAACGATTCATCTCTTCAATCAATGAAAGAATTAATTCCATCGACTATGGATAGATTGCACGAGCTTTCTAACAAAAAGGGTGGATTAATAGGATCTTCCACCGGATTTACGGATTTAGATAAAAAGCTACAAGGAATTCAAAATGGTGATTTGATAATTGTTGCTGGTCGTCCGAGTATGGGTAAAACATCATTTGCAATGAACATAGCTGAAAACGTTCTTACTAATGATGATACTGATGGAGCAGTTTTAATTTTTAGTTTAGAGATGCCAGGTGAATCACTTACAACAAGAATGTTGTCTGGAATGAGCAAACTTGATCAACAAAATGTTAGATCTGGAATGTTAAGAGATGATCAGCTCAAAATTCTTTTATAAGAGGGAGAGCGATTAAAGAATTTACCTCTATGGATTGATGATAGCTCGCTTCTAACACCAATGGAGCTAAGAGCTAAGGCAAGAAGGCTTGCAAGATCTGAGGGAGGGCTGTCTTTGATAGTTGTTGATTATCTTCAGTTAATGCAGCTTCCAACATCTGCCGAAAATCGTGTGAATCAAATTTCTGAAATATCAAGGGCATTAAAGTCTCTAGCAAAAGAGCTTGATGTTCCTGTTATAGCCTTATCTCAGCTAAATAGAGCAGTAGAGCAAAGACCAAACAAAAGACCAATAATGGCTGATTTAAGAGACTCTGGAGCAATAGAACAAGATGCAGATGTTATTTTATTTATATATAGAGATGAAGTTTATAATGAAGATTCTGAACAGGGCAACAAAGCCGAAATAATAATTGGTAAACAAAGAAATGGTCCCATAGGTACCGTTCATCTTACTTTCCTAAAAGAATACACAAGATTTGAAAACTTCTCTAATGATGGTTTCTACGATTCTTTTGAATGACCTCACTTAAATCAGAATTATTAATTGATCCATCTATCATCCAAGAAAATATTCTTTACATAAAGAATTTATTGCCAAAAAACAGCAAATTTATGGCTGTAATAAAGTCAGATGCTTATGGTCACATCATGGAGAACTTAATTAAAACCATTGATAATCATGTCGATGGATATGGAACAGTTAGAATCGAAGAAGCAATAAGGATTAGAAATAAATCAAATAAAAAAATCTTATTAATGACGGGAGTCTATTCTAACAAAGACCTTGAACTAGCTAAGAAGCATAATTTTGATTTAGTTGTGCATAATCAGACCCAGTTTAATTTAATACAAGAGAATGATTACTATAAAAATCTATGGTTCAAAGTTAATACCGGCATGAATAGACTAGGTTTTGAAGAGGAGGATTTTTTAGATATATATAATAAAAATCTTCAAGATAAAAAAATTGTTCTCATGTCGCATATGGCATCATCATCTGATCCAAAAAAACACAGTAATCAAGAACAGCTATCAAGATTTAATAATATTGCTAATCAGCTAGATGGAGCTTTTGAAAAGAGCATAGCAAATACTGGATGTATTTTTAATTTTCCTGAGCATTGTTATGACTGGGTTAGATGTGGTATTGGCATATTTGGTGGTTACGCAGGTTCACATCAGCTCAAAACAGCAATGACTTTAAGGTCACCAATTGTTGATATAAGAAAAATCAAAAAAGGTGATTCCGTAGGTTACGATGGAAGAGCACTAGCTCAGAGTGACATGAGAATTGCAACAGTATATATAGGTTATGCTGATGGTTTAGCTCAAAACCTAAAAGATGGAACCTTAGTTCATGTTAATAACAAACCTGCAAAAATATTTGGAAAAGTTAGCATGGACCTTACAACCATTGATATTACAAATCATGAAGATTGTAAAATTGGTGATTTTTGTGAAATTTTCTCACCAGAATCCAGTATTAATAATGTCTCCATACCCAACAATTTAATATCCTACGATCTTATGATTAAAATCAAATCTAGAGTAGAAAAAAAGTACATCAATTAGTTAAATAATCTTTTTAATATTCCACTATTTATTGATATCTGTTATTCTGTTATCCCATCATGATTACATTAAATGATGGCAAAAACTAAATACATTTTCGTTACTGGTGGAGTAGTTTCTTCTCTAGGAAAAGGCATAGCAGCAGCATCTTTAGGTGCCCTTCTTGAATCAAGAGGCCTTTCAGTTTCTCTTATAAAAGTTGATCCATATATAAATGTAGATCCTGGAACAATGAGCCCATTCCAACATGGTGAAGTTTTTGTTACCAATGATGGAACTGAAACTGATCTTGACTTAGGTCATTACGAGCGTTTTGTAAGATACCAAGCATCCAAGAAGAATAATTTCACTGCAGGAAAAGTTTATGAAACAGTTATCAGGAATGAAAGAAAAGGTAAATATTTAGGTGGGACAGTTCAGGTAATCCCTCACATTACTAATGAAATTAAACAAAGGATTAAAGCAGGAGGTCTTGGAAAGGATATTGCGATTGTCGAAATAGGCGGAACTGTTGGTGATATAGAAAGCCAACCTTTTGTTGAAGCTATAAGGCAAATGGTATTAGAACTTCCAAAAACATCATCAGCTGTTGTTCACTTAACACTAGTTCCATTCATCAAGGCATCAGGCGAATTAAAAACAAAACCCACTCAACATTCTGTCAAAGAGCTAAGATCGTTAGGGATAAGTCCAGACTGTTTAATATGCAGGTCTGAACAAGAGCTTCCCAAAGATGAAAAGAAAAAGATAGCTTTATTTTGTTCAGTTGATCAAGAGAATGTAATCTCAATGCATGATGTCCAAACTGTTTACTCAATACCCTTATTGTTAAATAAACAAAAAGTTGATGACATAATTTTAAAAAAATTAAATATTAAAACCCATAAACCAAAACTTGCAGATTGGAAAAGAGTTGTTAAGGCTAGTCTTAACCCAGAAAGAGAGGTGAATATCGCCTTTGTCGGAAAATACACAGAGCTACAAGACTCATACAAATCAATCAATGAAGCTTTGGAGCATGCTGGAATAAAGCATAAGACAAGAGTAAATATAAATTTTGTGTTGGCTGAAACAATAACATCAAGAAATGTAAAAAAATTAATTGGAAAGCATGATGCAGTTCTAGTGCCTGGAGGTTTTGGACAAAGAGGTGTAGAAGGTATGATTCTGGCTTGCAAATATGCAAGAGAGAATCAAATCCCTTATTTAGGTATTTGTTTAGGTATGCAGGTAGCTATTATAGAGTACTGTAGAAATGTACTAGGTTTGAAGGATGCAAATAGCACTGAATTTGATTCTAAAACAAAGAATCCTGTAATAGCGCTTATCACTGAATGGAGTGATAGATCTGGTAAAAAAGAAGTGAGAAATAAAGATTCTGATCTAGGAGGAACTATGCGACTAGGTGGACAGCTTTGCAAACTTCAGAAAAGCTCAAATGCTTATAAAATGTATAAGAAACTTGAAATTGTTGAGAGGCACAGACACAGGTATGAAGTTAATCCATTCTATAAGGATGCAATGTCTAGTGCTGGGTTGTCTATAGTTGGAACCTCTAGCGATGAAAAGCTAGTTGAAATGATAGAAATCAATAACCATAAGTGGTTCCTAGCATGCCAGTTTCATCCTGAGTTCACTTCAAATCCAAGAGATGGTCACCCTATATTTAATAGTTATATAAAGAGTACAATAAAGCATGACAAATGAAATAAAACTTAGAGACTTTACAATCGGAAATGATGAAAACCTATCATTAATGGTGGGTGGTATGAATGTATTAGAATCAAGAGATTTGGCAATGAATGTGGCTGAAGAATTTGTAAAAGCATCTGAAGCTCTTAATATAAACTATATTTTTAAAGGTTCTTATGACAAAGCTAACCGCAGTTCAATAAATTCATTCAGAGGACCTGGATTAGAAGAAGGATTAAAAATTCTTCAAGAGATAAGAGATACTTTTAATATACCTGTAATAACGGATATTCATGAGCCTGATCAAGCGAAGCCAGTGAGTGAAATTTGTGAAATTATTCAGATTCCTGCATTCCTTGCCAGGCAAACTGATTTGGTATCTGCTGCTGCAAAAACTGATTCAATAATTCAATTTAAAAAACCACAGTTTTTATCTGCTCCTGAGATGAAAAATACTATTGAGAAATGTACTGCTGCAGGTAATGATAAGATTACTTTGTGTGAAAGGGGTAATTCATTTGGATATAATAATTTGATTGTTGATACTTTGAATTTTCAAATACTTAAAAACCTTTCAAAGCCTGTTATCTTTGATGTAACTCATTCACTTCAACTTCCAGGAGGTCTAGGCAATGCAGCTGGTGGCAGGAGAGAGTTTTTGCTAAGTCTAGCCAAAGCCGGTATATCTCAGGGAATTGCTGGTTTATTTTTAGAAGCTCATCCTAACCCCGATGAAGCTAAGTGTGATGGTCCATGTGCTCTGAAACTAGATATGGTCAAACCATTTTTGAAACAAATAAAAGAACTTGATGATTTTGTAAAGTCACAAGAAACTTTTAAAATTTAAAATAATTATGCCAACAATTACTTCTGTTAAAGCCATTCAGGTATTAGATTCTAGAGGACTGCCAACTGTTTCTTGTTCAATAAAATTAAGTGATGGTAGTTATGCATCAGCAATTGTTCCAAGTGGGGCGTCAACTGGAACAAAAGAAGCTCTTGAGTTAAGAGATGGAACTAATGCTTATTTGGGTAAAGGAGTCCAAAAAGCTGTAACAAATATTAATAGTATTATCGCGCCAGCAATAATTAATCTTGACCCAGAAAAACAAGCTGAGATTGATAAAATAATAATAGATCTTGATGGTACAAATGATAAATCGAAGCTTGGCGCTAATGCGATTTTGGCTGTTTCACTTGCAGTCTCTCATGTTGCAGCAAAAAGTAAAAATATAGATCTTTTTGAGCATTTTTCATCAATCTATAAAGATATCACAGGAAATACACCTTCAAAGTCTTTGCCAATGCCTATGCTGAATATCCTCAACGGAGGGGAGCATGCAGATAATAATATCGACATTCAGGAGTTTATGATAATTCCATCAAATGCTGAGAGCTTTCAAGAAGCCATGCGATGGTCGAGTGAAATTTATTGGAATCTTAAAAATATTTTAAAACAACAATCCCTGTCAACAGCAGTGGGTGACGAGGGTGGCTTTGCCCCAAATTTAAAATCAAACGAAGAAGCTTTAAGTTTAATTCTTGAGTCAATTAGTAAATCTGGTTTGGTGCCAGGAGAAGATGTATTTTTAGCTCTTGATTGTGCGTCTAGCGAATTTTTCGATGGCAAAAATTACAATTTAAAAGGTGAAGGTAGATCACTTTCCTCTAATGAATTTGTCTCCTATCTTGAGGAGTTAGTAAATAAGTACCCAATCATTTCTATTGAAGATGGTATGGATGAAAACGACTTTGATGGCTGGAAGCTTTTAACAGATAGAATTGGCAAAAAATGCCAGCTTGTTGGAGATGATTTGTTTGTTACAAATAAGACTATTTTTCAGCAAGGGATTGATTTGGGGCTTGGAAACTCTATTTTGGTAAAATTCAATCAAATTGGTACCATATCTGAAACAATGGAAACCATTAATTTAGCTAACACTAATGGTTATTCATCAATTATTTCTCACAGATCTGGTGAAACTGAAGATACAACGATTTCTGATTTAGCTGTTGGTCTTGGTGCAGGACAGATTAAAACGGGAGCACCATGTAGATCTGATAGGGTTGCAAAATATAACAGAATTTTATGGATTGAATCAGACTCAGACAATATTAAATTATCTGAATGAGCAGATTCTTAAACTTATCAATTGCACTTTTATCAATCCTGCTTTTAACTCTCCTCTATTCTTTGTTATTTGGTTCTAACAGTTATAAAGAAAAGGCATTACTAATTGAACAAAACAATGCGCAAAATATTAAAAATGATCAATTAAAAAAAGAAAATGATATATTAGCTTTTGAGATTCAAAATGCTCAAAATTCAGATGAGCATATAGAAAACTTAGCTAGAGAAAAACTCGGGCTAAGTTATCCTGATGAAGAATTTATAACATTTAAAGATATAGAAAATACTAAAGATGACTAAAAAAACTATACCAGTAATAGTGCCTGAAGCTGGATTAGGCTCACGATTTGAAAACGACATACCAAAACAATATTTTAAATTAGATACATTAACCGTAATCGAGACGACAATAAGAGAGTTGTTAAATTCAAATATAGTTGAAAGGATTATTATTTGCGTTGCTGAAAATGATAAGTTTATTGAGCAGCAGGATTTTTATGATGATCCTAAAATCAAAATCATAAAAGGTGGATCAACAAGAGCTCAATCAGTTCTAAATGCATTAAACGATCCGGTTATGGAGGATTATGACTATGTTGCTGTTCATGACGCAGCTAGGCCAAACTTCTCCAGTAAAGACTTAAGTAGCATGTATGATAAATTAATTAATGAGAAACTAGATGGTATTTATCCTTATATACAATTAACAGACTCTTTAAAATCTCATCAAAGCGGAACAGTCAATAAAGATGAATTTTATTTAGCTCAAACACCTCAGTTATGCAATAAAAATTCAATCCATTCAGCTCTAAAAAATTGTTTAAATAATAATATTGAAGTTCCGGATGAGTCTTTTGCTCTTGAGCATTCTCAATTTTTAGTTGATAAAGTTCAAGGACAAAGAAATAACATTAAGATTACCTACAAAGAAGATATTGATCTAATTTATAAATTTCTTACAAGGACTGGCACTGGTTATGATCTTCATAGTTATAAAGAAGGTAAAGGCATTCTCCTTGGGGGGTACTTGATACCATGTGAATATAGTATTGTTGCTCATTCAGATGGTGATGTTCTTCTGCATTCTTTAGCTGACTCAATTTTAGGAGCTTCTGCTCTTGGAGATATAGGGATGTTTTTCTCTGATACAGATCTTGCAAATAAAGGTTTGGATAGTTCAAAAATTATAGAATTTTGCTTGTTAGAAATTGCTAATATGGGGCTTGAAATATTTAATGTTGATATAACTATTATATGCGAGTCACCGAAAATAAATCCTCACAGAAATCAGATATTGAAAAGTTTAAGTAAGATATTGAAAATAAACGAAAATAAAATTGGTTTAAAAGCAACTACATCAGAAAAGCTTGGTATTATTGGTAGCAATCAAGCAATTGCTGTCCAAACACTAACTAATTTAAAGAAAATATGAAAATACTTCTCACAAATGACGATGGTTATGATGCAGAAAATATTCAGAATCTGTTTTTGGAACTTCAAAAAATTCATGATGTATGGATAGTTGCTCCAAAAAATAACTGTAGCGGCATGAGTGCAGCAATCTCATTTATAAAAGACACAGAAATCGAGAAGGTTAGTGAAAATGTTTTTTCAGTTGATGGTACCCCTGCTGATTGTACTTATTTTGGATTATTAGGTCTTGTGGATTTTGAATTTGATATTGTTGTTTCTGGAATCAATCATGGAGCAAATATTGGAAATGATGTTTTATATTCAGGTACAGTAGGTGCTGCAGTTGGCGGTAGAAAATTAAAATATCCTCCCATTGCAATATCTGTTGCATCTTATAATGCAAAAGATCCTAAATTTATTGCAAAAAAATCCGTAGAAATTATCAACCTTATTGTAAATTCAGCCAGTGGCTATAGCGGTAAAGTTTTTAATATAAACTTACCCGATATAAACGAAGAAGAGTATAAGGGTATTAAAATTACCTCTCTCGCCCAAAGAGGTATTCCAAACAAACCTGTCATGATTGAAAAAAACAAAAATGTATCTACATATAGATACAACTTCTCTGGAGAGCCTATAAAAGGAAACCATTTAACTGATGCAGAGGCAATAAATGATGGATATGTTTCAATTTCAATACTAGATTATGATCTTGATAACAATGAGCTTATAGAAAGCTTTAAAAAGTTTGTATGAAGAATTCTGGTTTTACTTTCAGAAGGGTTAGGGAGGAGATGATAGAAAATCTTCTTAACATGGGCATTAAAGATTTTAGGGTCTTAGATGCAATATCCCAAGTTCCTCGTCATATATTTATTGATGAAGCCTTATGGTCTCGTGCATATGAAAATAGATCACTAACTATAGGTTACAAGCAGACCATATCGCAGCCATATATAGTGGCTAGAATGACCGAGCTTTTAATTTCTCATACAAAAGATAGAGGAAAAATTTTTAATAATGTTTTAGAGCTTGGAACGGGATGTGGCTACCAATCTGCAGTACTTTCCTATTTTTGTGAAAATATTTACTCTGTAGAGAGGATTAAGCCCTTGGTTTCAAAAGCAAGAGAAAATCTAGCTAATCTAAAAATTAGAAATATTGAAATTATTCATGGCGATGGTTTTACCGATTGGGATAAAAATAAAAAATATGATGGTGTAATATGCGCAGCCGCACCTCGAGAATATCCCCATGAGCTGGTGGACTCTCTTAATCTTTCTGCAAAGATAGTTCTCCCAGTAGGAAACTCCTTAAATCAAAAATTAAATGTTATTACCAAGATTTCTGAAGATGAAATACTTGAGGAAAGTTTTGAGGATGTGTCTTTTGTTCCCATGCTTCCAGGTAAATCTTTTGATGGTTCTGAGTTATGAATGAAAGATTAAGGTTTATAGTTGCTGGATTTTTTGTAGGACTTGCTGAAATTCTTCCTGGTATATCTGGTTCTACCATAGCAATAGCTTTTAATGTTTACCAAAAATTCATTCTATTTTTATCTAATTTAAAGGTTTCGAACCTTAGCCTTAAATATAAAGAATTAAACAGAGTCTTTTTCCTAGATCTTATTATTCCTTTCCTTTTTTCAATGGCTTTGACTGTAATCTTATTATCTAACTTAATAATGTTTTTGTTTTCTGAATATACTTATTATTTTTTGGTCTTCTTGGGTTCCTTGATGTGTTTAATTGCTTTTGTATTACTAAATAGGATCAAAGATCTCCTAAATAATAAGTTAAGAATATTTTTTTATTTTAGTCTTGGTGCTGTTTTTGGATTTTTGCTAAATCAGATTAATATAATTTTTATAAATCCTAACTTTATTATTCTTTTGGTAGTTGGATTTATAGCTTTTTCTTTTTTTTTAATGCCAGGAATATCTGGTAGCGCAGTTCTACTGTCTATTGGTGTTTATGAATTGATAATTGGATCAATAGCAACATTAAATATGACAATATTAATTCCTTTTGCCTTGGGATGCCTAATATCACTTCTTACAATGCCAAAAATAGTTCATCATCTACTAGATAGATTTAATACAAGCATAATGACTTTTTTTTCAGGTCTTATTTTAGTTAGCGGGATATTATTGTTCCCATTTTTTACTCTATAAACCTATCAGGTCTCTTTTATTCTTAACTGATTCATATTTTTCAGCTTCGGGATGAGGATCTTTGGCTTCAACTATATTTTCATATACCTCAGATAGTCTTGCGTTAATCTCAATAAAATCAATCTGGTCTTCAGGAAGCTCATCCTCTGAAAGGATTGCATCAATAGGGCACTCAGGTTCGCAAAGAGCACAATCAATGCATTCATCAGGATGAATGACTAGAAAATCAGGACCTTCGTAGAAACAATCAACAGGGCATACCTCTACACAGTCTGTGTATTTACATTTAATACAGGATTCAGTTACTACAAATGTCATATACTTAGAATAATAACGTAAAATTAAAAAGAAGACTTTAAGCGATTAAACAAAAAAAATATACAAACTTTTAATTAAAGTTGTATTTTTTTAATATTAAGTATTATACTGTATAAACATACAGTAAGGAGTTGATAATGCCAAAATTAAAAGATACTAAAAAAACCTTAAAAGATACGCTTGCAGATATAGATAGTCAGTTCGGCAAAGGCACAGTTATGAGAATGGGGGATAGAGAAATGTTAGACATCCCTTCAATATCTACTGGATCTCTGGGGCTTGATATAGCTCTGGGTATTGGTGGTATTCCTAAAGGGAGGGTTACAGAAATCTATGGACCAGAGTCTTCAGGAAAAACAACTCTAACCTTACAAATCATTGCTCAATGTCAAAAGGAAGGAGGCACATGCGCCTTTATTGATGCAGAGCATGCACTTGATCCGCAGTATGCAGAAAAGCTTGGTGTTAATGTTGATGAGCTTCTTTTATCACAACCTGATACAGGAGAACAAGCATTAGAAGTTGCAGATATGTTAGTTAAATCAAAAAGTGTTGATTTGGTAATTATTGATTCTGTTGCAGCCTTAGTTCCAAGAGCAGAGATCGAAGGTGAGATGGGTGACCACCATGTTGGGCTTCAGGCTAGATTGATGTCACAAGCTTTAAGAAAAATTACAGGAAATATTCAAAGGTCTGGAGCAACAGTAGTTTTCATTAATCAGATAAGAATGAAGATAGGAGTTATGTTTGGTAGTCCTGAAACTACAACTGGTGGAAATGCACTTAAGTTCTATTCATCAGTAAGGCTTGATATTAGAAGGATTGGATCTGTCAAAGAGGGTGATGAAGTAATGGGTAATGAGACTAGAGTAAAAGTTGTAAAAAACAAAGTCTCGCCACCTTTTAAACAAGCAGAATTTCAAATAATGTACGGCTTAGGAATTAATCAAGAGGGTGAAATTTTAGATTTTGGACACAAGCTAGGTTTAGTAGAAAAATCTGGAGCTTTTTACAAACTCAATGGCGAGACAATAGGGCAAGGTAAAGTAAAAGCAAGTCTCTATTTAAAAGAGAATGCTAAAATTCGCGACGGTTTAATAAAAGAAATTAGATCTTCATATATTACTTCTAAGCCAAAAGAAAAAGATACAAAATAATAATTTGCTACAATAATCCTCATAAGAAATTTATGAGGATTTATTTATGTCGGAGAAAGCATATATTGTAGGTGCAGTCAGAACTCCTGGTGGCAAAAAAAATGGAAGCTTGAGTCAGTGGCATCCTGCAGATATGGGTGCAGTTGTTCTTGATGAGCTTGTTAAAATTACAGGTATTGATCCAAAAGATATAGATGACGTTATTTTTGGTTGCGTTGATCAAGTTGGCGCTCAATCAGGAAATATTGCTAGAAATTCTATACTTGCATCAAGCTTACCTGAATCTGTTCCAGGAACTTCTGTAGATAGGCAATGTGGTTCCTCTCAACAGGCACTTCACTTTGCTGCACAAGCCGTAATGTCTGGAACCCAAGATGTTGTTATAGCTGGAGGTGTTGAGGTAATGTCACTTGTTCCAATTGGTGCAAGTATTAAAGATGGATATGATGCTGGTCATGGCTTCCCTTTTAATGCAAAAGGTATTGAATATAGATATCCTGGTGTCTTCTTTTCTCAATTCACAGGTGCAGAACTTGTAGCAGAAAAATGGAATTTATCCCGTAACGACTTAGATAAATTTGCGTTAGAGAGTCATAAAAAAGCTGCACATGCGACATCAGAAGGTTATTTTAATAGGGAGATCGTTCCTATTGAGTCAAGATCAGATTCTCTTGAAACCTCAATTTTATCTAATGACGAAGGAATTAGATATGATGCATCATTAGAAGCTCTATCAGGGCTTAAAACAGTTTCAGATGGTGGTGTTATTACAGCAGGCAATGCTAGTCAAATTACAGATGGAGCATCAGCTGTAATGGTTTGTAATGAAAAGGGGTTAAGCAAGATTAAAAATGATCCTAGAGCTGAAATAATTTCTTTATCAGTCGTAGGTGATGATCCTGTATTTATGCTTACCGGACCAATACCTGCAACAAAGTTAGTATTAAAAACTGCTAACTTAACAATTGATGATATGGACTTATATGAAGTCAATGAAGCTTTTGCTCCAGTTCCAATGGCATGGTCTCAAGAATTAAATGCTGATTTAAACAAGTTAAATGTTAATGGGGGTGCAATTGCACTTGGTCATCCGCTTGGAGCAACAGGGACAAAACTTATGACAACACTAATTCATGAGCTTGAGAGAAGAAATGGAACATATGCTCTTCAAGCCATATGTGAGGGTGGCGGAACAGCTAACGCAACCATTATTAAAAGGTTATAAATTGTATATAAAGTTTCTATGTTTTTTTTATATTTTAAGAACAAATAGTTTGATATATTGTTTTTATTAAACACATAATATTAAGGAGTGATTATGTTTTCTGGATTTCAAGTTTTTTTAATTTTTGTTTTCTTTCTTTCAATATTATTTCTATTTTTATCAATTAAAGTAGTTCCGCAGTCTAAGGTTTATGTTATCGAAAGATTTGGAAAATATACTAAAACCCTTGAGTCTGGATTATCAATTATTATTCCTTTCCTTGATAGAGTTGCACATAAGGTAGATATACTTGAAAGGCAGCTCCCAAAATTTCAGATATCAGTAATTACTAAAGATAATGTTGAGGTGGGTCTTGTATCAACTGTATTTTTTAGAATCTTAGATGCTTCTAAATCTGTATATAGAATAAAAAATATCGATTCAGCTATTGAAAACACTGCAATTTCAGTCATTAGGTCTGCTGCTGGTAAATTAGAACTAGATGATCTTCAGTCTTCTAGAGAATCTATGAATTTAGAAATTAAAGAACGGTTGGGTCTCGCTGCAGAAATATGGGGAGTAGAAGTTACTAGAACAGAAATTTTAGACGTTCTTGTTGACGAGCAAACAAAAGACTCTCAGAGACAACAGCTTAACGCAGAAAGAGAAAGAAGAGCTACAATCGCTAAAGCTGAAGGTGATAGAAGAAGTGTTGAGTTAAATGCTGACGCCCAACTTTACGAGGCTGAGAAAGAAGCTGAAGCTGTAAGAGTCACTGCTGATGCCGAGGCTTACGCTGTAAAAATTAAAGCAGAAGCAGATGCAGAGCAAACTAGAGTTGTTGGTAAAGCTATTAAAGAAGATGGCCAACCTGCTGTAGACTTCGAAATTATGAAGCGACAAGTTGATGGATTGGCAAAGCTAGCATCTTCAGATCAAACAAAAACATTGGTTGTTCCATCAGATATTACTAAGGCTTTAGGAAGTGTTGAGTTATTATTAGGTTCTATTAATAGAAAAGAGGATAAAGAGTGATAGAGTTTATTGAGAATGCCAATAACTGGATAATTATAGGTACTCTCCTAATAATAATTGAAGTAGTCTTATTTGGTTCTTTTATATTTTTTCTTCCTGCTGGCATCGGAGCAATCATAATAGGACTGATATACAAAATTCAGTCTTTTTTACCGTTTTCTCTTATATCAAGTTGGGCTGCATCTCTTGTTTTATGGGGCATTGTATCGATTGGAATATCATTTTTTATTCAAAAATACTTTAAAAGTAATACTTCCAAAGATATTAATGACTACTAAATTATTTAAAGTGATTAAATAAAAGTTTTAGGTCTTCGATATCAGAGATAGATTCCTGACCATCTCTTGTTCTTAACTCAATAGAACCATCATCAAGAAATTTATTACCTAAAATGATATTAATGGGTATGCCTACCAGCTCAGAATCTTTAATTTTAGAGCCAAAGCCAGCTTTCCTATCATCAAGCAATACGTCATAACCTTGATTTAATAATTCTTGGTACAGTTTATTTGATGCATCTTCAATTTCTTTATTTTTTTCATAGCCAATTGGAATTATGTTTACATCAAATGGAGCAATAGCAGCTGGCCAAACAATCCCTTTATCGTCATTATTTTGCTCTATAGAAGCAGCAACTATTCTAGAAACACCAATTCCATAGCAGCCCATTTGCAAGCTAATAGATTTACCATCTTTTGTTTGAACAGTTGCTCCCATATTTTCTGAATAAACAGTACCAAGCTTAAAAATATGGCCAACTTCGATGCCTTTTTTTATTTGAATAGTGCCATTACCATCTGGAGCTTTTTTGCCCTCAAGGGATGCTATATCTTCACCATCTTTCAATAGTAATTCGGTATTTATTGCAAACTCAGAGTCGCTACTAATAGCTATAGTGTCTTCTCCATTTTCAGCAAGAACATGAAACTCTTCAGATGCATCACCCCCTATAGCGCCTGAATCAGCTTTAACAATCTTGTATTCAAGCCCAATTTTTTCAAGTATTTTTTTATAAGTGTTTCTCATTTCTATATAGCTTTTATCAAGTGATTCCTCATCAACACCAAAGCTATATGCATCTTTCATTAAAAATTCTCTACTTCTCATAACACCATATCTTGGTCTAATTTCATCTCTAAATTTTGTTTGAATTTGATATGTATTAATAGGAAGTTCTTTATAACTTTTGATAGTATTTCTTATTAAGTCTGTAATAACTTCTTCATGTGTTGGCCCCAAACAAAAGTCACGCTCATGCCTGTCTTGAATTCTTAAAAGCTCTTTCCCCATCTTTTCCCATCTATGAGTCTCATCCCATATCTCTTTTGGTTGGACCATAGGCATCAAAACCTCTTGAGCTCCTGACTTATTCATTTCTGATCTAACAATTTCTTCAACTTTTCTAAGGACTTTCAAGCCTAGAGGAAGCCATGTGTATACTCCTGAAGCCACTTTACGAATCATGCCTGCTCTGAGCATTAATTTATGACTTATTATTTCAGCTTCTTGCGGCGCTTCTTTAAGTGTTGGTAAAACTAATTTTGAAAATAACATTATTAAATTATATGAATAAAATCTTATAGTTTATAATTCTATCTTTTTTTTGAAGATATATGCCGATTTATGAATATAAATGTTCACATTGTGGGCACCAATTGGAAGCAATACAGAAGATTAGTGACGATCCTCTTTTGCTTTGCCCAAATTGTGATAAAAACGGATTAAAAAAACAGGTCACAGCTCCATCATTCAGATTAAAGGGATCCGGTTGGTATGAAACCGATTTTAAAACAGGAAAGAAGAAAAATCTTTCAGATGATTCATCAAAAAAAGAATCAGTAAATACAGTTACTGACTCCAAGAAAGCAGATAAAAAGGATAAGATAAGTTAATTAAAGAGGAATTAAAATGAGATCACACTATTGTGGCGAAATAACTACAAAAAATTTAGATAAAGAAGTTACGCTTTGTGGATGGGTTCATAAAAGAAGGGATCATGGAGGAGTCATTTTCGTAGACTTGAGAGACATAAAAGGAATCTGTCAGGTTGTTTTCAATCCAGATAGCAAAGAGTCATTTCAATCTGCAGAAACCTTAAGAAATGAATTTGTTATATCTGTAAAAGGATTTGTTAGAAATAGACTTGAGGGGACAATTAATTCAAACATGGCTACAGGTGAGGTTGAGCTTGTTGTTTCATCACTAGACATTCTTAGTAAAGCCACAACTCCAGTATTTCCGCTAGATGACTATCAAGATGTTAATGAGGATGTAAGACTAAAAAATAGAGTTCTTGATTTAAGAAGACCTGAGATGAATCAAAGGATCGTTACTAGATCTAAAATCTCATCAACAATTAGAAATTATCTTGATGATAGTGACTTCAATGAAATAGAAACTCCTATCTTAACAAGAGCAACTCCTGAAGGAGCAAGAGATTACATACTTCCAAGTAGAGTTCAGCCAGGAAATTTCTTCGCTTTGCCTCAGTCACCCCAACTATTTAAACAGATGCTTATGATGGGAGGCTTAGATAAATATTATCAAGTTGCAAGATGTTTTAGAGACGAAGACCTTAGAGCTGATAGGCAGCCTGAATTTACTCAAATTGATATTGAAGCATCTTTTGTTGATCAAGATTATATTCTTGATTTAGCAGAGGGAATGGTAAAACTTCTTATCGAAAAGTTTTGCAACTATTCTCTTGATAAATTTCCAGTCCTAAATTGGCATGATTCAATGAGAGATTATGGTTGTGATAAACCTGATTTAAGAATTCCTTTAAAGCTTGTTGAGATTTCTGAGCTTGTTAAAAATGAAGAATTTAAGGTTTTTTCTGGTCCAGCAAAAGACGAAGGTTCTCGAGTTGTCGCTCTTAAAATCCCTGGAGGAAATAATTTATCTAGAGGACAAATTGATGAATATACTAAATTTGTTTCTAAGCTGGGTGCTAAGGGTTTAGCTTATATTAAAGTAAATGCTACTGATGGTAGTGAGAATGGACTGCAATCACCGATATTAAAATTCTTAGATACTAAAACTATAGAATCTATAATTTCTGAACTTAATCTTGAAGCAGGCGATCTTGTATTCTTTGGCGCAGGTTCAAATAATGTTGTTAATTTAACTATGAGTAGTTTAATTAAGAAGCTAGGTGAAGATTTAAATCTTTATGATTCAGAATGGGCGCCTTGCTGGATTGTAAACTTTCCAATGTTTGAAAGGAATACAGATGGTAATCTTACTTCTTTACACCATCCCTTTACATTACCAAAGTGCACAAAAGAAGAATTATCAAAGGATCCAGATGGCGCATTAGCTCATGCGTATGACATCGTTCTAAATGGTTATGAAGTGGGCGGAGGCTCACTAAGAATATATGATCAAGATATGCAAAAAGTAGTTTTTGACTTACTAAATATTACTAAAGAAGAAGCAGATAATAAGTTTGGATTCTTACTTAATGCCTTGTCAGCCGGCTGTCCTCCTCATGGCGGTATTGCATTTGGTCTTGATAGGTTGGTTATGTTAATAACAAATACAACAAATATAAGAGACGTAATTGCTTTCCCAAAAACTCAGAGCGCAACTTGTTTGCTGACTGATGCACCAAGTAATGTAGATGAAAAACAGCTTGATGAACTTAAAATTCAATCAACAGTAGAGGAAGATATTTAAATGGCAGGACATTCCAAATGGGCTAATATTAAACATAGAAAAGCGAGGCAAGACGCATCAAGAGCTAAAGTTTGGACCAAGGTTATAAGAGAAATAACAGTTGCTGCAAAAGGAGGACCAGACCCGGAAGATAATCCTCGTTTGAGACTGGCTTTAGAGAAAGCAAATCAGGCAAATATGCCTAAAGATACAATTAAGAGAGCGATCCAGAAAGGCTCTGGAACTGGTGAAACAGGAGCTCTTGAAGAAATAGTTTTTGAAGGTTATGGCCCAGGTGGTGTGGCAATTCTTGTGGAAACGATGACTGATAATAGAAACAGAACAGTTTCAGATGTAAGACATGCTTTTTCAAAATTTGGTGGTAATCTTGGTACAGATGGCTCAGTTGCATATCTATTTAATAAGTTAGGAATTATCCACATACCTAAAAATATCTCTGAAGATGATTTAATGGATATTGCTTTAGAAGCAGGGGCTGAAGATTTGGTTGATGAAAATGAGTATTTTGAAGTCATTACGTCACACAATGATTTAAGCACAGTTAATGATTCTCTAAAGTTAAAAGAGATTGAAATTACAAATGCTGAGGTCACATTAAGAGCTGAGACTCTAGTTGAAATTGATGAAGAAATGGCTGAAAAGGTCCTTAAAATAATGGAGTTTATGGATGATCTTGATGATGTTCAGGAAGTTCACACTAATGCTCAATTTCCGGATAATTTTGAGCCTGGAGAATAGTTTTGCCTGTTAATTCAAGAGCAAAAGGAGCAAATTTCGAGAGAGAGATTGGAAACCTCTTAGTGCAAGACCTAAATCTATCAAATCCTGTTAAAAGAATTTTAGAACAAACACGCACGAAAGAGCTTCCAGATCTCCGGCTTGGAAGATGGTGTTCAGAATGTAAACGATATGGAGATGGCGGGGAGCCACCACAGGATTGGTGGGATCAGGTCCTCAGATCATCAGAGGGCAATGGACTCATACCTGCGCTAATTTATAAATTTAATAGAAGGCCAATAAAAGTGAGGGTTCTTGCATCATCTATAAACCCAAATATAAAAAATCATTTAATTACTGCTGATTTATTATGGCCTGACTTTATACAGATCATCCTTGAACTTTACCAAAAAGATATTGAGCTTCATGAACAAAGCTATCAAGCCTAAAGATTTATATATAAAAATCTACTGCGAGGACACTGATTTTCAGGGTTTTGTTTACCATGCCAACTATCTAAAGTATTTTGAAAGATCAAGAACAGAGTTTTTAATTGATAATGATATTAATCAAAATCATTTACTAGAACAAAATCAAGCATTTGTAGTTAGAGCAATTCAAATGAAATATCTAGCGCCAGCCAAACTAGAGGATGAAATAGTAATAAAAACTGAAGTTCAAAAAAATTCAAACGCAAGATTAACTTTCAAGCATATTGCTTATAGTAAAGATTTATCAAAGTCACTTTGTAGTGCCGATGTTGAAGTCTGCTTAATAAATTTAACTACAAAAAAACCACAAGTCTTTAGCAATGATTTATTATTAATCTTTGAGTAAAAAAAATTATGGACGATATTTCTGTTTTAAATCTTTTTCTAGAAGCTGGCTTAGTCGTAAAGACAGTAATGCTAATTCTAATATTAGCTTCTTTGGTGACTTGGATAGTAATTATTGAAAGATATAACTTTTATAAGAAGATTAAACGAATTAATTCTGAATTTTTAAAAAAATTTTGGTCAGGTGAAGACCTAAATAAACTTTATAAAGAAATCCCTGATAACAACGCAATTAACTATGGATCACTTAATGTATTTAAGAGTGCATTTGGTGAGTTTACTTCTCTTAAAACATCTAATGAAATAACAGAGCTTGATTTGGAGGGTATTAATAGGTCTATGAGAGTTGCTATTGCTTCAGACGAAGAACAGATGAACCAGAACCTATCTTTTTTAGCTAATGTAGGGTCAGTAAGCCCATATATTGGTCTCTTTGGTACGGTATGGGGCATAATGACAGCTTTTCAGGGTCTCTCCGATGCCACACAGGCAACTATTAATGCTGTTGCACCTGGAATATCGGAAGCACTTGTAGCAACTGCAATGGGGTTATTTGCAGCAATACCAGCAGTGCTTGCATATAATAAATTTGCATCTGAGCTTGAAAGCATTTCGCAATCTACAGTTATTTTTTCAGAAGAGCTTGCAAGTATCTTTTACAAGCAAACTTTGAAGAATAAATGATATATAGACTCGGTAAGAAAAAAAAATTAACTGCAGAAATCAACGTAGTGCCTTATATAGATGTTATGTTGGTCCTTCTTATAATTTTTATGGTTTTATCGCCTTTATTAATTCAAGGTATTGAAGTAAATTTACCGCAAACTGATACAACTAAGATGTCAGTACAAAATGAACCTCTTGTAATTTCTATAGACGCGAATGGCAAATATTACATAAATATTGGTGATGAACAATTGCCAATTGATCTTGAAGAATTAAAAAATAAGTCATTAGTCATTTTTTCTGCTAATCCTGATATTGAAGTGGTATTTCAAGGTGATAAAAGCGTTTCATTTGATAGCGTTGCAAAAGCAATGGCAGCAGTTCAGAGTGTAGGCATAGAAAAAATTGGTATAGTCACCACTGGGTATGCAGAGTAAAAATAACTATCTGGTTGCCTCCTTTTTTTCATTTTTAATTCATGCTAGTTTGATTTTAATTCTGCTTGGTTTTTTTCATAACGAATACACTAATAGGCCTGTTTTAAGCAAACCAATCGAGGTAAGCTTAATTTCAATTGAAGAGGCCCCTTTCAAAAAAACACAAATTGAGCCCGCTACAAAAACCAACAAAGAAGTTCTGTCTCAGCCTGTAAAAGTTATAAATGAAAAAATCACACCAATAAATAGTCAAGAAAATAAGATTGAAAAATCTATCTTGATCGAACAAACCATCAATATAAACGAATTGCTACAAGAAGATGCAGAAGCAATAAATAATGACGAAAATAGTAAAATTAACGAATTTAGCTTAGCAATAATAAAAACTATAGAAGCTGCTTGGATTAAGCCAAAAAATATTCAAGATGGACTCGTCTGTGATTTAAAAATTAGAATAAATAAAAATGGGAGAATCTTAAGTGTTGATCTTGTAAAAAGTAGTGGGAATATAAGATTTGATAATTCTGCAATAAAAGCAGTAAATAGGGTTGAGACTTTTAACTTTTTTGATAGATTAGACATAAGCATTTATCAAGATAATTTTAGAAACGTAACCCTAACATTTAACCCACAATGAAAAAATTAATACTGCTTATATTTCTGGCCTTTAATGCTCAATCAGAATTAGTATTAGAAATAACAAAAAGCTCTAATGATCCATATAAGATAGCTATTCATGACTTTCTTGGTGCCAAGGACATTGCGCCTTTCATTGAATCGATTGTTAAGGCTGATTTAATTAGAACAGGCGAATTTGATGTGCTAGGTTCAGAAGATTTGCTCTCTGACATAAAAAATAATGAGCTAATAAATTACAAAGGCTATAGATTGTTGGGCGTAGACTTTATCTTAATTGGTAAAGTAATAAATGAAGGGGATTCTAGCCTAACAGTTGAATACGCTATCCATGATGCATCTAAAGAGAAAAAAATTAGATCATCTAAAGTTTATGGAATACCAAATAAAACAAGGCAGTTAGCTCATTATGTGAGCGATGGTATTTATGAGGAAATTACAGATCTTCCAGGGGTTGCGTCTACTAAAATGTTGTATGTTAGTGAAGATGATCAAAACTCTTCACAAATTTTTAGATTGATGATGTCTGATAGTGATGGGATGAATGAACAAGTTTTATTGAGAAGTAACAAACCAATCATATCTCCAACATGGAGCCCTGATTCTAAAAGTGTTGCATATGTTTCATTCGAGACTGGTATGGCAAAAGTCTTTATTCAGAATATTGCAACAGGTTCAAGAGAAATAGCTTTAGAGAATAAGTACCAGATAAGCTCCCCATCTTTCTCACCAGATGGGACAATATTTATCATTAACTCTCTATCAAGATGGCAATGCTGAGATATATATTTTGGACCTTTCAAATAAAAACCTCACAAGGCTAACTAATCATTATGCAATTGATACCGAATCCTCATGGTCACCTGATGGAAAAAAAATATTATTCACATCTGGAAGGTCGGGCTCTCCTCAACTTTATGAAATTAATCTTTTAAAATTCAATAATAAGCCCAAAAGATTAACTTTTGATGGAAATTACAATGCAAAAGCATCCTATCTGCCAAACAACGAAGGAATAGTTTTCGTTCATAGATACGGGAGTGAATTTCAGATTGCACTAAAATATTTTAATGAGAACTTCTCAAGACCACTTACAGAATCAAAATTAGATGAATCTCCAAGTATTTCTCCCAATGGTAATGTGATAATCTATGCTATTAAAGAAGATGATCAAGGGATGCTAGCTGGAGTGACATTAAGTGGAGCGAAGTTTAAGTTGCCAGCAACATCAGGTGAGGTAAGAGAACCTTCTTGGTCAGGCTTTTTAAGATAATTATATGGAGTAATCATGAATAAATTAGCAAAAAGAAAGAGTATCTTTTTAATTTCCTTTATTTTAATTTCTGTGTCTTGTAGCACTACTAATGTAACTGAAGAAGCTGTTTATGATTCAGTAGTAAGTAGTGTTGAGGTTTCTGTAGATGATGATAAGAACAAAGCTGATGAGGTTTACGATTATTCATCAAAAGCTATTATGGCCAACGCAGTAGTCTATTTTGATTTTGACCAATACACTCTATCAAGTAAGTCAATTCAAACATTAAGAAGCATTGCTCAAGTGATGGAGGATAATAAAGATCTTGAAATAACAGTATCTGGTCATGCTGATGAAAGAGGTACTCGTGAGTATAATCTTGCTTTAGGACAGAGAAGGGGAGAGGCTGTAAGAGATTATCTTTTACTAAATGGAATAAGTAAAAATAGAATTACTGTTAAGAGTTATGGTGAGGAATATCCGCTTGTAAAAGGTTCTAATGAATCTAGTTGGGCGAAGAATAGAAGAGCTGAAATCAACTAATCCTTAAAATGTTTTTAGTAAGAATACTTTTTCTAGTTAGTACCTCAATTTATGTTTACTCTCAAGATGATAACTCTGCATCAGACATTCTTTTTTTAAAGATACAAGAGCTAGAAATCGAGATTGCTGAGCTTAGGAATCAAGTAGAAAGTCAAAACCATCTGATAGAGAAGCTATTAAAAGAATCATCAGAAGAATCTGACAAGGGATCCAATATAATTAAGGATATTAGTGCTGATAATGCAATTCGATTTAAGGGTGTGAGTGATATTAAAAGTAAAGAGGACGTTTATTCAGCTGCAACAAAATACTTAGAAAATCAAAATTATGATGACGCCTTTAAATTATTTAAATTTTTTACTGAAACTTTTGTTGATGAGCAAAAAACACCGCTAGCATTTTTTGGCTAGGAGAAATATCTCTTATAAACAATGATATTGAAAAGAGCAAAGGCTATTTTCTCGATCTTGTATCTTCTTACCCTGATCACTATAGAGTACCCCTTGCACATAAAAAAATTGGTGATATATATTTGAAGAATAATGATGTTGAATTGGCTATAGATAGATATAATTATGTCATTAGAGAGTATCCAAATAACGCAGCTTCATCTCAGGCCTTGCAGTTATTGAAAAATATGGAATAATCACCTCTTTTTATTATGCATTACCATGGGTCGCTAGCTCAGCTGGTAGAGCAGTTGGCTTTTAACCAATTGGTCACAGGTTCGAATCCTGTGCGACCCACCATTCATAAGGCATAATGTTTTTGATGAAAACTAAAAACACTTTTCTAACAAGCTTCCTATTTTTTCTGGTTCTAGCTTCTTGGTATGTAATTAGAGGAATAAGAAATGAAATGGCTGTAGAAAATTATGGCCAAGATTTCCTGTTAATTCTCCTTTCATTCACTGCACTTACAATGCTGATTGTTAATCCAATATACTCATGGATTGCTTCACGAAAGAATTTTAAAAAGATAATTACATATTGTTATTCATTTTTAATCGCAAACTTATTTCTATTTATTTTTTATTCAAGATCATTAGAAGAAAGTGATGTTATTCAAGGAATGTGGCTTGGAAGAGTCTTTTATGTTTGGTGTAATATTTACTCTTTTTTTGTAGTCTCAATTTTTTGGGTCTTAGTAATAAATATCTTTAGAGATGAAAAGTCTAGAAAATTATATGGCTTTATTATGGCTGGGGGATCTTTAGGCGCTATATTTGGTTCTGAGATTTCAGTAAGATTATCTGAATCATATACTCAGTATGGATTAGAATTATTTGCATTAGCATCTTCTTTGTTACTATTCTTTGCAATCATCCTCGCAATATATTTAGTTAATTCAAATAATTCAGAAGTTCTTGTAAAAAAAGTTGGAGGAAATTGGTCTGATGCAATATCAAATATTATTTCAGTTAAGGAAGTAAAATCAGTTGCAATTTATTCTTGGCTATTTACTGCTTTAATGACCGTCCAGTGGATTAGCGCAATACCAATAATTGAATCTTATTCAGAGCTTTCACCAGACAGAATCGTATTATTTAATCGAATAGAGCAATTAGTCTCCCCACTTACTCTTTTCACACAATTATTCTTAACTTATTTTGTTATATCTTTTTTTGGAACTTCTCTTATCTTGATCATCTATGGCATTCTCTTTATTGTAGTATTTTTATTATATGGCCTCGCGCCATCTGTTGCTGTAGTTGTTTTTTCTCAAGCTCTGCTGAGAGTTTTTGAATATGGATTTAATAAGCCTAGTAGAGAAATTATATATAGCCAACTAGGCAAGAAAGACAGATATAAATCAACAGTTTTTATAGATACATTTATTACAAGGTTTGGAGATTTAACAGGAAGTATTTTTGTAGGCATAGGAAAATTTGCAGCAATAAGTATTTCTATTGTGCCCTTGCTTGCAATACCTTTTGCAGGTCTATTCTCATTTACAGGTTATAAAATTTCAAAAATTTTTAAAGATCAACCCAAAGATCTATAGATTTAGAGACCTCTAGATTTATTAATCTTCTTTTTAATATCTACAATTTTTGTCATTACACTTTCAGATACCTGGAAGTTATTTTTTGTATATTGGAGGGCAAACTCAAGTTGATTGATTGCATCTTCATATTGCCCAAGCAAAACATGATATTCAGCTTTACTTTGATAATAGCCAACAATATTTCTTCCATCTCTTTGAACTTCTGATAATAGTAACCATAGATATGGATCATTATTTCTTTTTAGGATTTGATCTCTAAGTAACTCTTCTGCTTCAAAGTACCTTTCCATTTCATTAAGTATTCTCACTTTGGTTACTGTGAGAGGGTAGTTCCTTGGAGAAATTTTTAAAGATGAATTTACTTGATCCAAGGCTTCTTTATGCATTCTTGCATTTAGAAGGATTTCAGCTTTTGTAGTATTTAAAATTAAATTTTTTGGATAAGTTGATAGCAAATCTTCAATCAAAGAAAGGCTTAAATCAAAATTATTATTTTTATTATAAGCAAGTGCTAAGCCGTAAATATTTGACGGTTTTTTTGTATTTTCAAATTTATCTTTAAAATATTGAACAGATACAGATGGAATTTTTTCATAATAAACTTTCAATCTAGATCTAATGAAAGAATAATCTAGACTATCTTTTTTAGTTCCAGCTTTTTCAAGACCCTCAGCTGCATTAAAGGCATCAGATACTCTTGAGGATGTTATAGGGTGAGTTAACAAAAATTCAGGAGGAGTTTCTCCGTAGTATCGTCTCATCTCATTCATATTCTCAAACATTTCTCCCATGCTTTCCGGGTCATAGCCAGAAGCAACTAGATTTGTAAAACCAACTCTGTCAGCCTCTTTTTCAAATAATCTGCTATACCTCAAGCTTTCTTGTTGAAGAAAAGCACTGCCTCCCATCATTGCCTGAGGTTGATTGGTTATTAATGCTATTGCAATTGATGAAACCATAACTAAAGCAGAGGAAAGGCTTGAATCTTGGGCTCTTAGGACATTTCTTGCAAAATGTCTCTGACTTAAATGAGCAAGCTCATGTGTCATAACTGATGCAAACTGACCTTCATTTTCTGCTTCTAAAAAGAGACCTCCATTTACTCCAATAATACTCCCAGGTGCAGCGAAGGCATTCAGGGAAGGATCATCAATAAGTAATATATTGAAATATCTATCTTGACTTGGCTATTTTCAGATAACCTAAAAATTAAAAGCTCAGTGTACTCTTGAATTATTGAATCATTAATTAAAGGGGCGTTTGCATAGGCTTGCATGAGGAACATTTCACCAATAGCTTTTTCTTGAGCTGATGATACTGCTCCTGAAACTCTGTCCCCGAGCTCAGGAAGCTGTAGTTGCTTCTTTTCTTGCGCGAAGCTATTTAATAAAAAAAAGCAAATAATAAGAAAATAAATCTTGTATTTTGTTTGCATTAAGCTCTTTTAATTCCTTTATTTATCTTTGAAAAACTAACACTAATCAACATTTTAGATTAATATTAGCTTAGATTTCTGAATTTACACGTGTTTTGACAGAATAATGCTTGGATAGTTTAAAATTTAATGAACTTAACAAATGATTGAAAAGCTTAATAATTTTTTTAAAAAAATATTTATTAATGATGAGACTATAGTTTTTTCATTAATGTTAATAGCAACTTTGGTTGTTCTTAACTATTTTGGCTCAATTTTAACTCCTTTTTTAGTGAGTATAATTGTCGCCTATCTTCTTGTAGGTCTTCAGAGAAAATTAGAATCATTTGGTTTAAGAAGCTTATGGGCCTTAATAGCTACGTTCACCATATTTATAATCGTTGGAGCCGCATTATTGATATGGCTTTTACCAATTTTATACTCTCAATTGCAGCTTTTAGTATTAGAAACACCTGGGCTTCTTAATGATTTTTTTGTATTTATATCTCAACTTCAGTCCTCTTATCCTGACTTGGTAAGTTCCGATCAAATATCTGCATTTTTTCAATCAGTTTCATCTGAAATAACACAAGTTGCTCAAAATATTGTTAAATCTTCTATATCTGGCATTCAAAGTGCAATTACTGTTTTAATTTACATACTGCTATTTCCCATATTGGTATATTTCTTTTTATTTGATCGCAGTCAAATACTCAATGGATTCTTAAAAATAATTCCTGGCGAAAGAAAAATGTTATACAAAATCTGGGAAGAAATGGATGTGCAATTAAGCAACTATGTTAGAGGTAAAACTCTTGAAATTTTCATAGTCGGAATAAGCGCTGCAATAATTTTCTCTTTTATTGGATTAAATTACACAGCCCTGTTATCTGTTTTGGTTGGTTTATCTGTTGTTATTCCATATGTTGGAGCATTTGCTGTCACGGTCCCAATTGTGATTATAGGCTTAATCCAATTTGGATTAACTTTTGATTTTTGGTTACTGATCACCCTTTATTTGATTCTTCAAATACTTGATGGAAATTTACTGGTACCAATAATATTTTCTGATGCGGTAAAATTACATCCAGTTGTTATTATTTTAGCAGTATTTGTTTTTGGAAGTATGTTCGGTTTCTGGGGTGTATTTTTCGCTATACCGATTGCTACATTTGTGAAGGCAGTATGGAATGCTTGGCCATCACAAAGCCTTTCTTAATCAAGTTCTTCAATAAAATCTAATACTTCTTGGGCGTGGCCTTTAACCTTAACTCCTCTCCATTCTCTCAATACTTTACCAGTTTTACCAATAACAAAAGTACTTCTATCAACTCCAATATATTCTCGACCATACATTGATTTAAGTTTCATTACATCGAATGCTTTACATACTTTTTCATCTGGGTCAGAAAGCAATTCAAATGGGAAAGATTGCTTCAGTTTAAAGTTTTCATGAGATTTAATTGATTCCCTAGATACTCCAATAATTTCTGTATTATTCTTTTTAAATTTTTTGTATAAATCTCTAAAATTTTGACCCTCTGTAGTACATCCAGGAGTGCTATCTTTAGGATAGAAGTACAAAACAAGATTTTCGCCTTTAAAGTCAGAAAGTTTTATTTCTTTATTGCTTGTACAGCTGCCTTTAAAATTTGGAGCTTTTTTTCCTTCTAATTGTTTAGTCATTTAGTTTCCTTTGTGTAAGATTTAGATGTAAATAGTGTATAGTCCTATTTTTTACTGAAAATATTTTTGATGCAAGTATTTAACGGAAGTATAGTAGCAATTGTTACGCCGATGATGGCCGACGGTCAAGTTGACTATGAGTCTCTTCAAAATTTAATCGATTGGCATATTGCTAGTGGAACCAATGGCATAGTATCTGTTGGCACTACTGGTGAGTCATCAACTCTAGAAATTGAAGAGCATCTAAATGTTATTAAGCACACTATTGATTATAGTAATTCAAGAATACCAATAATCGCTGGAACTGGTGGAAATTCTACAAAAGAAGCAATTGATTTAACAGTCGAATCTAAAATCCTTGGAGCTGATGGAGCTCTTTTAGTAACTCCATATTACAATAAACCTTCTCAGGTAGGTTTAATAAAACACTATGAGGCTGTTGCAGATGCAGTTGATATTCCGCAAATTTTATATAACGTCCCAACTAGAACGGCATGTGATTTAGAAGTGGCCTCAACAAGCATTCTTGCTAATCATAAAAATATAGTTGGTATCAAAGAGGCGCTTGACGATCCCTATAGAATTAAGGAACTGGTAAAAATATCAAAAAATACGAAAGATTTTATTGTTTTGTCCGGAGATGACCCTACTTTTTTTGACAGCATGTTAGCCGGATCTCATGGCGTTATATCTGTTGCTGCAAACATCTTCCCCAAAGAAGTATCAAGTATATGCAGGAATGTTTTAGATGGTAATGTTAAAGAAGCAGAAAAACTGAACCATTTATTATCAAGTTTTTATAATTATCTTTTTGTTGAATCAAACCCAATTCCTGTAAAATGGATGCTAGCTAAAATGGGAAAAATTAACAACGCAATTAGATTGCCATTAACTGAATTAAATGAAACTTACCATAATGATATTTTGTCTAAATTAAAAGAACTGGAAATTTTATGAATAAAATTACATATTTTATAGTCATTATATTGACTTGCTCATCATGTTCATCAATCGGTTTATGGGGTAATGATGATGAAAAAGTTTCAACTGAATACGAATTCTTAAAAGAATCTACTGAAGAACCTCTTAATCTTCCTGAAAACTTAGGCTTAATTGAATCTGAAGATCATTATCCTTATTTCTCAAATTTTGAAATAGATGAGAATGCTGAGATACCCAAACCAAGACAGATCTTTTCCTCGGGAGGACAAAGTTCAGTTCAGCTAAGAAGATTGGGTGAGCTGATGTGGGTATATATTGAGACCTTACCTTCAACTACTTGGCCAATATCAAAAAATTATTGGGATACATCGATTTATCCTGTCTTAAGCGCTGATCCAGATTTAGGCATTATTAAAATTGATTTTTCGTCAGATCTTTTACTTGAAATGAGAATAGAGCATGGAATTAAAGAGGCTTCATCTGAAATATTTTTATTTCAAGTTGAAAAATCATCTGGAGAGCTTGTTAGTAACCCAGATTTTATTCAGAAAGAGCTAGAAAACGTTGTTGAATACTTAACTGAATCCGTTGGTTCATTTTCAGGTACATCCCTTGCAGCCCAAAATTTGAATGAAAGAAAAAAGGCAAACATATTTACAGAAAATGGCCAAACTGTCATTGAATTAAATCTTAATTTTGACAGAGCATGGTCCTCAGTTAGCAGAGCTCTTACTGCTGGAAATATTGTTTCTAATGATCGTGATAGAAGTAACGGTATTTTTTATGTGAGCTATGGAGTAGAGGCTGATGAAGGGTTTTTCTCATTTCTAGGATTTAGAAATGTTGACGATGCACCAGATTTTAGTAAAGAAGCTCAATTTGAAATAAATATTACACAGAAAAATAATAAAACCTATGTTCGAGCAACATCATTAAATGGTAATATACAGGAGTCAGAACAGTTATTATCAAAAATTAACGAATTATTAAGCTAATGGAAAAAATTAAAGAAATTACCTCAGGTAAGGCTAAATCATTATTTACAACAAGTGATGACAAATATCTTGTCATGAACTTTAGAGATGACACATCAGCATTTGATGGTAAAAAGAAGGAAGCTCTTTTGGGCAAAGGAGCTGTGAACAATCAATTTAATGCCTTTATTTTAGAGCATCTTGAGAAACATGGTGTATCTACTCATCACATTGAAGTTTTAAATAGCACAGATTCTCTTGTTCATAAGTTAGAAATGTTCCCAATAGAGTGCGTTATCAGAAATAGGGCATCTGGTTCTATTTGCAGAAGACTAGGTACAGAAGATGGGCTCATTTTAGAATCTCCACTTTTTGAATTCTTTTTAAAG
Source organism: Gammaproteobacteria bacterium (assembly GCA_038141865.1). Classification (GTDB taxonomy): domain Bacteria; phylum Pseudomonadota; class Gammaproteobacteria; order Magnimaribacterales; family D2472; genus CAJQGY01. The sequence continues at coordinate 288,461 of JAYQIX010000006.1, forward strand.
GATGATGATTTAGGTGACCCTCTAATTAATGATGAGCATATTATTTCTTTTGGCTGGGCAAAAGAAGAACATATTGTTGAGATGAAAAAACTCACATATAAGATAAATGAAGTACTTTCAAAGTTATTTTTAGACTCAGGTCTTATTTTAGTAGATTTTAAAGTAGAGTTTGGGCTCTTAGATGGCGAAAAGATTATTCTTGCTGATGAATTCACTCCTGATGGTTGCAGGCTATGGGATGTCGAAACCGGTAAAAAAATGGATAAAGATAGATTTAGAGAAGGGCTTGGCGATGTTGTTGAGTCATATCATCAAGTTGCAGATAGATTGGGTATGAATATTAAACTTGACTAAAACAGTCAGGTATTTATAATTCATGCGTGAAACTCACCACAAAAAGTAAATATGCAGTCAGTGCATTAACAGAACTCTATTCTCTTGAAGAGAATGGACCTGTTTCTCTTACCGATATATCAAATATTCAAAAAATTGACTTATCTTACCTTGAGCAACTATTTAGAAAGCTAAGGTTGGCTGGTATTGTTACAAGTGTGAGAGGCAGGAATGGCGGCTATATTTATGCAAAAAGCATTGACTCAATAACCATCAAAGATGTTATGGATGCGGTAGATGAGGATTTGGATGCAACTAATTGTCATGGAACACACTCATGCAATGATGGAAAGCAATGCAAAACACATAATTTATGGAATGGTCTAAATAATTTAGTAGATGATTATCTTAATCAAATTACCATTAGCAACCTTGTTAAAAATGAAAGTGAGCCATATATAAAACTTAGAGAGATTGTTTAAATATGAAAGAAGATAGAAGTACCATATATTTAGATTACGCATCAACTACTCCAGTTGATCCGCGAGTAGCAGAAAAAATGATGCAATATCTAACTTTTGATGGAGAATTTGGTAATCCAGCATCTCGTTCCCATAGATTTGGATGGAAAGCTGATGAGGCTGTTGAAGAAGCAAGATCTCATGTAGCTAATTTAGTGAATTGTGATCCAAGAGAAATAGTATGGACTTCTGGAGCAACTGAGGCTGATAATCTTGCGGTAAAAGGTATTGCAAGATTCTATAAGACAAAAGGGAATCATATAATCACATCAAAAATAGAACATAAAGCTGTTTTAGATCCATGTAGGCAATTAGAGCGAGAGGGTTTTGAGGTAACCTATCTTGAACCAAATGATGGAGGCATCATTACATCTGATGCTATAAAAGCTGCTATAAAAGACTCAACAATACTTGTTTCTATAATGCATATAAATAACGAATTAGGAACTCTTAATGATATTGCTTCAATAGGTGAACTCACTCGTTCAAAAGGAATTTTCTTTCATGTTGATGCTGCTCAAAGCACAGGTAAAGTTGATATAGATCTTGAACAGTTACCTGTTGACTTAATGTCCTTTTCAGCTCATAAGACTTATGGACCAAAGGGTGTAGGAGCCCTTTTTGTTAGAAGAAAACCAAGAGTTAGAATAGAAGCTCAAATTCATGGTGGTGGACACGAAAGAGGTATGAGATCAGGAACATTACCCACTCATCAGCTGGTTGGAATGGGAGAAGCATTTAGAATTGCTAAAGAGGATATGAATAAAGATCTCAAAAAAATACAAAAATTTCATGATATGTTCTTAGATGAGGTCAATAACATAGAGCATGTATATCTCAATGGAGATATAAATAATAAAGTACCTAACATTTTGAATGTTAGTTTTAATTTTGTAGAAGGAGAATCACTTATCATGGGTCTCAAAGACATTGCTGTCTCATCTGGTTCTGCATGTACGTCTGCTAGTTTAGAGCCCTCGTATGTATTAAGGGCATTGGGAAGAAAAGATGAGTTAGCACATAGCTCTATAAGATTTTCATTTGGTAGGTTTACAAATCAAGATGAGGTTGAAAGAACCCTTTCTATTCTAAAAAATGTCGTTGAAAGACTTAGAGAACTTTCTCCATTGTGGGAAATGCATTTAGATGGCATTGACTTAGATACAGTAGAATGGAATACACATTAAAAGGTAGGAAAGTATGGCATATAGCAAAAAAGTAGTAGATAAATTTGAGGATACTTTAAATAATCCTGAGGCATTTAAAGTTGGTAGGTTTGATCCGTCTGAATTAAATGTAGGTACTGGCATGGTTGGAGCCCCAGCTTGCGGTGATGTGATGAAACTTCAAATAAAATGTGAACCAAAGGGAAATACACACGTCATAAAAGATGTGAAATTTAAAACATACGGTTGTGGATCTGCAATTGCATCTTCTAGTGAACTTGTAGATATGTTAATTGGAAAAACTCTTGAAGAAGCAAAAGCAATTAAAAACATTGAAATTGTTGAAGCGCTTGAATTGCCTCCAATTAAGATTCATTGCTCAGTTCTAGCTGAAGATTCTATTAGACAAGCTATTGAAGATTACGAATCAAAACAATAAATCCAAAAAATAATGGAAAAATTTGATCCTAATACAATTACTTTTTCTGATGCTGCTTTAAATCATTTTATTTCTAGTCTTGCTGAAAGAGGTCATGGCTATGGTATAAAAATTGGAGTTAAAGAAGCTGGATGCAGTGGCTATGAGTATTTCTTTAATTTTGCTGATGAGGTGAATCCAGCAGATTATGTCTTTAATGAAAATGGTTGCAGAATATATATTGATAAAGAAAGCCTTAAATTTTTGTCAGGAAGTAAAGTTGATTTTACTAAAGACGGCCTAAATTCAGGTATAAAATTTATTAACCCTAATGCAAAAGCAGTTTGCGGTTGTGGCGAAAGCTTCACTATCTAAATGACAAAAATAAAAATTTTACCTCATCACGAAATTTGTCCAAATGGCGCATTAATTGAGTGTAAAGATGGGGAAACCATTTGCGAAGCTGCTCTTCGTAATGGCATTAGAATAGAACATGCATGTGAGATGTCATGTGCATGCACTACATGCCATGTGATTGTAAGGAAAGGATTTGATTCTTTAGTTGATGCGGAAGATGCAGAAGAAGATTTATTAGACAAGGCATGGGGGTTAGAGCAAAATTCTAGGTTAAGTTGTCAGGTAATTCCTGCTAGCGATGATTTAGAAGTTGAAATCCCAAAATATAACATTAACCAGGTATCTGAAGATCATTAATGGATAACAATTTAGATTGGAAAGATTTCCAAGAAATTTCAATAACACTTTATGAGGAATTTCCTGATATTGATCCTCAATGGATATCTTTTCCTGACCTTCATTCCAAAATTTGTAATCTAGATAATTTTATTGGTGATCCTGAAAAATCTAATGAAAAAATTTTAGAAGCAATTCAGATGTTATGGATAGAAGAATTTGAATAACTCCAATATAATACGGAAAATTTTAACTATATAAGGATAAATATAATGTCAAAAGAAAGAACTTTATCAATTATCAAACCAGATGCAGTGTCTAAAAATGTTATTGGAAAAATAATATCTAGATTCGAAGATAATGGCTTAAAAATTGTTGCAGCAAAGTTAATCCAATTAGATGATGCATTAGCCTCAGGTTTTTATGCTGAGCACGAAGGTAGACCTTTCTTTAATGACCTAAAAGACTTTATGACATCTGGACCAGTATTTGTTCAAGTGCTTGAAGGGGAAAATGCTGTATTGAAGAATAGAGAGCTTATGGGAAGCACAAACCCACAAGAAGCAGAGCCTGGAACTATAAGAGCTGATTTTGCTAAAAGTATTGATGCTAATGCCGTTCACGGTTCTGATTCATTAGAAAGTGCAGCAAGGGAGATAGACTATTTTTTCAAAGAAGAAGAAATAACTGTCATTATAAGTTTTGGCTAATAAAAAAAATCTTCTTGGTTACTCACTGAGATCTCTTGAAGATTTTTTTAAATCTCTTGATGAGCCATCCTTTAGAGCAAAACAATTATCAAAATGGATACATCAGAAAGGTGTAACTGACTTCAATTTAATGACAGACTTTAACAAAGATTTAAGGTCTAAACTTATAGAAGTTGCAATCATCAAACCACCCAAAATAGAGGAAACGCATATTTCTTCTGAAGGCACTAAAAAGTATTTGGTAAAACTTGAATCTGGAACCATGGTTGAAATGGTTAGAATTCCAGAGAAAAAAAGAACTACATTGTGTATTTCTTCTCAAGCTGGTTGCGCACTTCAATGCACATTCTGTGCAACAGGAGCCCAGGGGTTTGAAAAGAATCTTACATCTGATGAAATTATTGGTCAGCTATGGCTTGCAAATTTTGCTGATCAAAATCCTGTTAATATTACAAATGTAGTTTTTATGGGGATGGGTGAACCTCTTTTGAATTTTGATCCAGTTATAGAATCAGCAAAAATTATGAAAGATCAACATGCTTATGGCCTTTCAAGAAAGAGAATTACTATTAGTACCTCAGGCATAGTCCCATTTATTGAAAAACTTCCTGAGAACATAGATGCTTCTTTAGCTATATCACTTCATGCACCAAACAATGAGCTCAGAGACGAGATCGTGCCAATTAATAAAAAGTATCCTATTGATAGACTCATCAAGTCATGCAAAGACTTTGTTGCTTACTATGACGGTAAAAGGAATATAACTATAGAATATATTCTTATAGATGGAATTAATGACTCAAAAGAATTAGCACTGCAACTCAGCAAATTACTTTCTGGCCTCTCATGTAAGATTAACCTTATACCTTTCAATCCATTTGATGGTTGTGATTATCAAAGATCAACATCAAGAAATATTGAAAAATTTAAAAATATATTAGTTGATAAAGGGTTTATTACAACTTTAAGAATTACGCGAGGTGATGCTATAGATGGAGCTTGCGGTCAGCTTGTTGGTAAACTTAAAAATTCAATAAAAGGCAAAAATCTTATTGCTCATAGGACAATTTCATGAAAGATGATTTGAAGTCAGCAAGTTCCGTAAAAGTTGGTCTTCTCTTTAGTGCCGCAAGGGAAGAACTTGGTTTATCAGTAGCTGAAATTTCTCAAACTCACATGATTAATGAGAAATACATAAAAAGCATTGAGAGCGGGGTTTATGATAATTTTCCTAGCGAGGGTTTTGCTAGAGCATACTTCTTAAAATATTCAGAATTATTAAATATTAATCCTGAATTTCCTTCAATTTATTCACCAAAATCTAGAAAAGAAGAAATTGTTAGGAAGTCCTATAAAAGTATTAACAATAAGTTAATTAAAGGTATTGCTTTATGTATTTTAATTTTATTTGTTATTACCTTTTTTATTCTTTCTAATCAAAGGTAAACAAAATAATATTAGTGAGATTGATTTAATATCAACAACCAAAGCATCTTCAGATGAATTAATATCGCTACCAAAAGATGAGATTTCACAAGATTTTATTAAAATCCCTACAAGCATACCTTCAGTTACAAAGAATTCTCTTGAAGAGCTATCCAAAATTGAAATAAGCAAAACAGAGCCAATAAATGAAGACCTTAATGAAAATAAAATTGAGATTTTAAAAAATGAACTTGAGCTTTATTTTTCTGAAGAGTGTTACATAGAAATTCTTATCGAGAATAGTGTTGTTAAATCAGGAAAATTTTCTGAAGGAGAGGCCATAAATATGGTTATTGATAAACCTTTTCAAATAACTGTTAGTAATGCATATGGTGTTGAGGGAGTTTATAACAATGTTGCTGTTGATTTTATTACCGGTGCTGATAGTCTTAATGTAAATACTTTGTTTATAACTAATGAGTGATTGGATTAAAAGAAAGAAAACAAATGTAGTTAATGTTGGCTCTGTAAAAGTTGGAGGCGGCAACCCTATTTCTATTCAGTCAATGACTAATACTGAAACTTGCGATGTTAATGCAACTATTAATCAAATCAATAATCTTAAATCTGCAGGTGCAGATATTGTAAGGGTTTCCGTTCCTTCCTTTGACGCAGCTTCAGCTTTTAAAAAAATTAAACAAAAAGTTGATATACCTTTAGTAGCAGATATACATTTTGATTATAAAATTGCACTAGAAGTTGCAGACTCTGCAGATTGTCTAAGAATTAATCCTGGTAATATTGGTAAAGAGGCTAAAATTAAAGAAGTAATAAATGCTGCAAAATATAACAATGTTCCAATTAGAGTTGGAGTTAATGCTGGATCTTTAGAAAAAGACTTGCAAGTTAAATATGGTGAGCCAAACGCAGATGCTTTAGTTGAGTCAGCATTAAGACATGTTGATATCCTTGAAAGACATAATTTTGATAATTTTAAAATGAGCTTAAAGGCTTCCAATATTGAAATGACAGTTGAAGCCTACAGAAAAATCTCAAAACTAATTAATCAACCTTTGCACCTAGGGATTACTGAAGCAGGCTCATTTAGATCTGGAACTGTAAAATCATCTATAGGTGTAGGAATGCTTTTATCTGAAGGAATTGGAGACACGATTAGGATTTCACTCGCCTCAGATCCAGTGGATGAGGTTAAAATTGGATGGGATATTCTCAAAAGCTTAAATATTAGAAGTAGGGGGGTAAAAATTGTTGCTTGCCCAAGTTGTTCAAGACAAAATTTCAATGTAATTGAAGTGGTAAATGAGCTAGAAAGTAGATTTGAAGATATCTCAGAAGATATAGAGGTAGCAGTCATTGGTTGTTATGTAAATGGACCTGGTGAAAGTAAAGCTGCGGATGTGGGCTTAACAGGAGCCAGCCCAAAAAATTTAATGTATATTGATGGGGAGCCCAATAACAAAATTACAAATGAGAATCTTGTAGATGAGCTTGAAAATAAAGTCAGAGAAAAGATAGCTAAATCAAAAGCTGAGATTATCGCAAGGAGTTAATGTGAAAAAGATCAGATCTTTATCAGGAATGCTTGATCTATTTAATGATTCAGATGCTAGTAATTCCGCAGAACATATTTTTAGAGTCGAGAAGAAACTTAAAAATATATTTAATACATATAATTATAATGAAATAAGAACTCCTGCATTAGAGGAAACAGACCTATTCAAAAGATCTGTAGGAGATGTTTCAGATATAGTCAATAAAGAGATTTATACATTTCTCGACAGAAATGGAAAAAGCATAAGCCTTAGACCTGAGGGAACAGCAGGCGTTATTAGATCTATTATTGAAAAAAAACTTGATAGTTCTTCAAATAAATTCTGGTATATCGGACCAATGTGGAGGTATGAGAGGCCTCAAAAAGGAAGGTTTAGACAATTCACCCAGGCTGGTATTGAAATATTGGGTCATGAAGAAGGTAATTCTGAATATGAGATGCTTTCATTAATCTGTAATATTATTGATAAGTTATCTATAAATAATTCAATAATAAAAATTAATCACCTTGGAGACCCTGATACAAAAAAAGCATATTGTGATTCATTGGTAACATATCTCTCATCCTACAAAAATGAATTAAACGATACTGAGCTTGAGAGACTAGATAAAAATCCCTTAAAAATACTTGACTCAAAAAGTGAAAACACTCAAAAAATACTTAAAGACGCACCATCCCTTAAAGATTTTTTACCAAAAGAAAATATTGATTTACTCAATTCCCTGAAAGATACTTTTTCTGATTTTTGTAAAATTGAAATAGATTATTCTCTTGTAAGAGGCTTAGATTATTATTCTGGATTCGTGTTTGAAGCCTTATCAAATGAATTGGGAGCGCAGGATGCATTTCTTGGTGGGGGAAGATATGATGTCTTGTCACAAAAGTTAGGTGGAAAAAATCTTCCAGCAATAGGGATGGCGATTGGTGTTGAGAGGCTTGCCAGCATTTCTTCTATTCCTAAAACGCAAGATAAAATTGTTTCTTTCATAACTATAACTAGTAAATTAGAGCCAAAAGCATTTAAAATAGCTCACCATTTAAGATCTTTAAATAAAAAAATTAATCTTGATGTGAATTTAGCAAATGGAAGCCTTAAATCTAAGCTTAGAAGGGCTAATAAGATAAATGCCTCCCATGCTTTAATTATTGGTGATGATGAAATAACCAATGAGTGTATTTTAATTAAATATTTAGATGATGAACTTAAAGAGCAAGAATTAGTCAAATTTGACGAGGCATATGAAATTTATAAATTACTTTAAATAAATTAAGGAAGAAAAATGAACGAGATAATTGATAATGAGTTTGGCGCAGTTAAGAATTTTCTGAGTAAATACAAAAATGCGCTCATGATTGTTGTTTTACTAATCATACTTTCCATTGGTTTATTTGCATTAAATTTTTATAACAAGAAAGTTATGAATGAAGAAGCCGCTGTAATTTATAACGAATGGCTAAATACAACATCATTAGAAAATAAAGAACAAGAAAAGATAGATTCACTTTATAGCGATCTAACAGATAATTATGCTTCTACTGGATATGCAATGATGGCCATGCTTAGCAAAGGCGCTGATTTAGCTTCAAAGGGTGATTTCGATAAAAGCATTGCTGTATTCACAAACCTTGAAGAAATTTCAAGCGGCTTCGGTGGAAATGATTTTTTTAATAAAATTTCTAGAATTAGTCTCTCTAGAATATACATAGAAATTGGAAAGTATGATGATGCTTTATCACAGCTCTCAGTCTATTCTGAAAGTTCTGCTAACGCATATATTCATGAATTAATAGGCGATATTTTTGCTGCAAAGCAAGAAGTAGAAAAAAGCATTGAGCAATACATGCTTGCTGATGAAAAATATGATGATCAACAATCTAAATCTATTATCGCAATGAAAATAGCTGATCTTGAGTCATAAACTAAAATGAAATCAATTTATCTCAACATAATTGCAATTTTATTTATAACCTCGTGTTCTTCATTGAAGTTTTGGGAAAGTGCAGAAGTAGATACTGACGAGCCAAAACCACTTTCAGAAATTCAAAAATCAATCTTTCTTAATGAGAACTGGGTCAAAAAGTCTAATGGCGAAAATGATCTAGGGAACTTCCTACCAAGTTTTTCTCAAGAAAAATTATTTTTTGCAAATAATATAGGGTCTATAAACGCATTCGAAGCTATATCCGGTAACGAAATATGGTCAAAAGAATACAATGAGCTTTCTTCTGGAATTGCTTCAGGATTTGGCGTAGTGATAGTCTCTGATGAGCTTGGTAATGTAATTGCTTTGAATCAAAATGATGGTTCTGAACTATGGTCAATTAATGTTAAAGCTAAGGTTCTTTCAAGAGCAGCTATTGATGCATCTGCAGTTATGGTTAAAACGAGTGCAGGAGAATTAATTTCTCTTGATAAAAATAATGGTGAAATTCTTTGGTCATACAGGTCACAACTTCCATTGCTTACAGTAAGAGGTAGCAGCAGTCCAGTAATAGCTGATGATAAGGTAATAGCAACTTTTGACAATGGTAGACTTGGTGTTTTTCAGCTTTCTACAGGTTTTCCAATATGGGATGGTGCCATATCATATGTATCAGGTACTTCTGAGCTAGAAAATTTAGTTGATGCTGATTCCGATCCAGTTGTTCAAGGTCCTCTGATATATGCAACTAATTATCAGGGCAATGTAAGTATTTTTGATCAAGCTCAAAAAAGAGCTATTTGGAAATCTGAATCTTCATCATTTTATTCACCAGTTATCACTAAAGGTCTAATAATTGTTGTCGAAGATAACTCAAAGATAATTACTTTCTCAAATAAAACTCTTGAGAAATCTTGGTCATCTGACTTATTGTTAAATAGATCCTTATCTAATCCAATTACATACAAAGGAAATCTTGTAGTTGGTGACTTTGAAGGCTTCATTCATGTTATCAATCCAATTAATGGAAAGATAATTGGAAGAGAGAAGATATCAAAAAATCCTATTAAATCTTTATCATCTAGAGGAGACTACTTATACGTCATAGATGAAAAATTTAGCTTATTTTCTCTAACACTATAAAATAGAAGTGTTATATGTTCACCTCAATAGCAATAATTGGAAGACCAAATGTTGGTAAATCAACATTATTCAACAAGCTTACAAAATCAAGAAAAGCTATAGTATCTGACTTTCCTGGTCTCACCAAAGATAGAAATTATGGATATCTCGAATTTGGAGACAGGAAATTCTTTGTCATTGATACTGGTGGAATTGCAAAAGATGATTCAATTCTAAAAGAGGATATTGCAGATCAGGCCTGGGTTGCAGCTGAGGAATCTAATCTTATTATATTTGTACTAGATGGTTCTGAAGAGTTAAATAATGAAGATCTAGAAATTCTTCAAAAACTCAGAAAACTAAACAAAGAGTTTATTGCTGTAGTCAATAAATCTGACAAAAAGACATCAAGTCAAATCAAGCATGATTTATCTAAAAAGGGCATAGACTATATTGAGATTAGTGCAGAGCATTCATCAAATATTTCTGAATTAAGATCTTTATTAAAAAGTAAATTACCTAAAGAAAAAATCTCTTATCCAGATGGCAAAAGGATAGCAGTCATTGGCCGACCCAATGCTGGAAAATCAACCTTTATTAATAAATTCATTAACGAAGAAAGACTTATTGTCTCTGAAATTGCAGGCACTACCATTGATTCCATAAGCATACCTTTTAATGTAGGAGGAAATGATTATATTTTTATAGATACAGCTGGCATCAGAAAAGGGTATAAGAATAGCCATAAAGTAGAATACTTCTCTTATGTGAGGGCACTTCATTCCGTAGAAGAGTCTGATGTAGTTTTGTTTCTGTGTGATGCTTCTGAGGGTATTGTTGATCAGGATTTGAAAATTTTAAATATGGTTTGTGAGACAGGTAAGCCTTTATTAATTGCTTTTAATAAAATTGATCTCCTAACAAGGAAAGAAAAAGATGAGATGTATAACACCAAAAGAGCATTATCAAATTTCCTTCAAGATTTTATAAAACTTGAAATTTCAGGTATTAAGGGAACTGGTTTTAAAAGGTTGTTTAGAAATCTTGATCAATTAATTACTAAATCTCAACAGAAGTATTCTACTTCTCAATTAAATAAGTTACTTGAAAAATTTGTTAATCAAAGCTCACCTCCATCTGTTGGTGGTAGGCAGCTGAAATTACGATATGTACATTTTGCTGGAATTAATCCCACATCTTTTGTTATTCATTCTAATAATGATAAAAAAATTCCAAGTAACTATAAGCGGTATCTTGAAAATTCTTACAGAGAAAAACTTAAACTTAAAAGTATCCAATTAAGGTTATTTTTTAGAAAATCAAAAAACCCATTTGAAGATAAAATCAATAAATTAACAGACAGACAAATTAAAAAGAAACAAAGGTTGATGAAGCACGTCAAAAAGAAAAAAAAGTAACTTATTTTAGTTAGATAAGTCGAGTCTAAACATAAATTCTAAGGTATAATCTTCGCACAAATGCTAGCTAAAAAATAACATTTGTCTACTTTATAAATTTATGAAAAGACCTGTTAATATCAACCTTCTTAAGATAAAGCTGCCACTAACTGCATTACTTTCCATTACACATAGACTAAGTGGAATGTTTGTATTTTTTATAGTGCTTCCATTAACAGCAATTTCTTTGTATTACTTGGCTCAATCTCTGGAATCTTATGAGCAATTTACTGCATTAATTGAATCAAACTTTAGTTTGAAATTTCTTTTTCTGTCATGTCTTATCATATTCAAATATCATATTTTTACTGGAGTGCGTCATATGCTAATGGACTTCCATTTAATAAGCGAAAGTCTTAACGCAGCGCATAGATCATCTCAAATTACACTGATGCTTTTTTTGATTGATAGCATTGTAACTATCTTGGTGGTTCTATAATGAATATTGGAAGATTGAACTGGTATCTGCAAAGATATAGTGCTCTATATTTTTTAGGTTTTGTTATTTATTTAGAATATTTATTTTTGACAGATCGATTTTCATTTAATTACTTAGATAGTAATTTAAATTTTAGAATCTTATTAACACTTTTTATTCTGCTTGCAAATATTCATGGGTTTATTGGTCTATGGACCGTGGGCACAGATTATTTAACAAAAAGAACATTAGGATTTCTTTCTGAAGGTTTGGGGGGAGTTGCCAATACAATCAGAAAATTATACGAAATTCTATTCATAGCAATTGGCTGTTTGGTAACAGTCTTTTATTTTTTAATTATTTGGTTTTAAATATGCAAAACATCAACTCCTCAAATATAAAAACTCTTGAATTTGATGCCCTAATTATTGGCGGCGGTGGTTCAGGTATGAGAGCCTCTCTAGAGCTTGCGAAGTCTGGTTTAAAAACTGCGGTTGTCTCAAAAGTTTTCCCTACAAGATCTCATACAGTTTCTGCTCAAGGTGGAATAACATGTGCTATTCAAAGTGCTGATCCTAATGATGACTGGAGATGGCATATGTACGACACAGTTAAAGGCGCAGACTTCATTGGTGACCAAGATGCGATTGAATATATGTGCTCAGAAGGTCCAAAAGCAGTATTTGAGCTAGAGCACATGGGATTACCATTCTCAAGATTTGATAATGGGAGAATTTATCAAAGACCATTTGGAGGCCAATCCAAGGAATTTGGTAAAGGTGGGCAAGCTGCTAGGACTTGTGCAGCAGCTGACAGAACTGGTCATGCTCTGCTTCATACTCTCTATCAAAATAATGTTAAAGAGGGTTCAAATTTTTTAAATGAATGGTTCGCCGTTGATCTTGTGAAGAATTCTAAAAATGAGATAACAGGAGTAATTGCATTTTCTATTGAATCTGGAGATGTTGCATATCTTAAAGCTCAGTCAACTGTTCTTGCTACAGGAGGCGCTGGAAGAATATATGCATCAACTACAAATGCATTAATTAATACTGGTGATGGTCTTGGTATGGCTCTTAGAGCTGGCTTTCCTGCACAAGATATGGAAATGTGGCAGTTCCATCCTACGGGCATATATGGCGCTGGCTCTCTTGTAACCGAAGGTTGTAGAGGAGAAGGAGGATATTTAATAAATGCAGACGGCGAAAGATTTATGGAGCGATATGCACCAAACGTAAAAGATCTTGCTGGAAGAGATGTTGTTGCACGATCTATGGTCCTCGAAATTCTTGAAGGTAGAGGTTGCGGAGAAAACAAAGATCATGTTTTTTTAAAACTTGATCACTTGGGAGCTGATGTTCTTAATGCAAAACTTCCAGGAATATGTGAGCTCTCAAGAACTTTTGCACATGTTGATCCCATATATGAGCCAATACCAGTTATTCCTACATGTCACTATATGATGGGCGGCACTCCGACCAATGTTCATGGTCAAGCCTTTTCAAGATTTAACGAATCTGATATTGCAATTCCAGGTTTATATTCTGCAGGGGAAGCTGCTTGTGTATCAGTTCATGGAGCAAATAGGCTGGGTGGAAATTCTTTGCTTGATTTAGTTGTTTTTGGAAGAGCAACAGGAATGCATATTCAGGAAGAAATTAGTAGCGGTGGTGGTGTTGATTCTGCTACAAACTCAGATATTGATCAGTCTCTTGAAAGACTTAATAAACTTAATGAGTCAACTTCTGGCTATAAAACTGCTGATGTTAAAAGGGAGCTTCAAACTTGTATGCAAAATTATTTTGGCGTTTTTAGGCGTGGCGAATATATGAAAAAAGGAGTTGAAGAACTTAAAGCAATCAGAGAAAAGACAGATAATTTATATGTAGCTGACAAAAGCGCAGCCTTTAATACGAGTAGAGTAGAGGCTCTTGAGTTGCAAAATTTACTTGAAGTCGCAGAAGCAACTGCAATTGCAGCATTAGAGAGGAACGAGAGCAGAGGAGCTCACGCAAGAGATGATTATCCTGATAGGGATGATGAGAACTGGCTTTGTCACTCTATGTATGACCCTAAAACTAAAACTTTATCAAAGAGAAAAGTAAACTTTGCACCAAATCAAGTTGATGCTTTCCCTCCAGCAGTGAGGTCATATTAATATGAGTAATTTAGAAGTTAGTTTATATAGATATAATCCAGAAACAGATAAGTTTCCTTACATGAAAACTTACGAGATTGAAAAGCCTGCAAGAGACATTATGGTTTTAGATCTTCTTCATCTCTTAAAAGAAGGGGACGAGTCAATATCTTACAGAAGGTCATGCAGAGAAGGTGTTTGCGGATCTGATGGAATGAATATTAATGGTAAAAATGGACTTGCATGCATAACACCATTATCCAGTGTTTTGAAAAAAAATAAAATTGAACTCAGACCTTTGCCAGGATTACCAGTAATAAGAGACCTCGTAGTTGATATGACCGAGTTTTATGCCCAGTATGAAAAGATCAAACCTTTTTTGCAAAACGATACAACAGCTCCAGAACAAGAAAGACTTCAATCTCCTGAAGATAGGGATAAATTAGATGGACTATATGAATGCATTTTATGCGCATGCTGTTCAACAAGTTGTCCTTCTTTCTGGTGGAATCCGGATAAATTTGTTGGCCCTGCTGCCTTATTACAAGCATATAGATTTTTAGCTGATACTAGAGACTTAAAGACTGATGAAAGGCTTGATGAGCTCTCAGATCCATTTAGCGTTTATAGATGTCATGGAATAATGAACTGTGTAAGTGTTTGTCCAAAGAGCTTAAATCCAAACAAGGCTATTGGTGAAATCAAATCAATGTTATTGAAAAATAAAAATAATATTATTGCTAGGGAGGGTGCCTGACGCTAAGAAAATGAGTTTATCAATGGGGGAATTTTGGGAGAGTTCGCATATATCAGGAGGCCATTCGGCATATCTTGAGAATATGTATGAGCTGTATCTAGAAAATCCAGATCAGCTTTCATCTGAATGGGTGGTTTTCTTTGATAATCTTGAACCAAAAGGTATTAATGGAAATAGGGTATCTCATAAGCAAATAGTTGATGAATTTAAAAACTTATCAAGAAGCGCAAATTTATCAGGAAATATTCCTGATGCAAGACAATCCAAAGTAATAAGACTTATCCAGTCATACAGAAATAGAGGTCATCAAAAAGCAAACTTAGATCCGCTTGGGATTATGGATAGAGCTGAAATAGAGGACTTAGATTTAGAGTTTCACGGCTTATCAAAAGAAGATCTAAGTGATGAGTTTTACACTGATACTTTATTAATAGGAAAAGAAAAAGCTACTTTAAAAGAAATTATAGAATCTTTGAAAGTTATTTATTGTGGAAATATTGGGATTGAATATAACCACATCATGGATAGTTATGAAAGAAAGTGGTTCCAAAAAAAATTCGAATCCAAGCTTGGTAAATATTCTTTTAGTACTGATGATAAGCTCCATATATACGAACGATTAAATTCTGCAGAAGGACTTGCGAAATATTTAGCTGCTAAATACCCCGGAATGAAAAGATTTGGTATAGATGGTGCAGAGTCCCTAATACCACTTGTGGACGCTGTTATACAAAACTGTGGTGAGCTTGGCGCAAATCAAATATGTTTTGGCATGGCTCACAGGGGTAGGTTGAATTTACTTGTAAATGTTTTAGGTAAACTGCCTTCTGAGCTATTTTCTGCATTTGATGAGGATTATGAAATTACGGGTGCGAACACAGGAGATGTGAAATATCATCTTGGATTTTCATCTAATCTTGAGACAAAAGGTGGAGAAGTCCATGTTTCTTTAAATAATAATCCTTCTCATTTAGAAATAGTTGATCCTGTTGTCTTGGGTTCTGTTAGGGCCAGACAAGATAGATTGAATGACAATGAGAGGCAAAAAGTCGTACCAGTATTGTTGCATGGTGATGCATCTTTTTCTGGGCAGGGGGTTGTAATGGAATCTCTGCAAATGTCTCAAACTAGGGGCTTTAATGTTGGTGGAACTATTCATATTATTGTTAATAATCAAATTGGGTTTACAACAAGCAATAAAAAAGACTCACGATCAACAGATTATTCAACTGATGTTGCGAAGATAATACAAGCTCCAGTTATTCATGTTAATGGAGATGATCCTGAAATGGTTGTCAAAGCAGCAATTATTGCATGCAAGTACAGAAAGGAATTTAACAAAGATATTGTTATTGATTTATTCTGTTACAGAAGAAGAGGTCATAATGAAGCTGATGATCCGTCTGCAACTCAACCATTGATGTATAGCAAGATTAAACAACATCCATCAGTTTTAACTCAGTATGAAGACGCATTAATAAGAGAGGGATTGATTTCGTCTGATCAAACTGCTGCTGTAAGGTCAGATTATAGAAAGTCATTAGAGTCAGGACTATCTGTAGCGAAAAATCTTGCTAAAAAGCCCAATGAAGAACTATGGTTTAACTGGGATGAATATATTGATAATAAGTGGTGGGATGAAACCGACACTTCAATAACAAAAAAATCAATTACTAAACTCGGTAAACAAATTTCAAAAACTCCTGAAAATTTTAATCTTGGTCCCCAGGCAGCAAAAATTTTTAAAGATAGAGATCAAATGACTGAGTCGAAAATCGACATAAATTGGGGTTATGGTGAAATGCTAGCCTATGCATCTCTTCTTGAGCAAGGTTATCCGATAAGGTTAACTGGTCAGGATGTCAGAAGAGGAACTTTTTCTCATAGACACGCATGTGTATTCGATAAAGAAACTGGAAAGGGCTTGATACCATTATCAAAAATTGCTGAAGAACATAATACCAAATTTGATATTTATGATTCTTTATTATCTGAAGAGGCTGTACTAGCTTTTGAATATGGGTATTCTGCCACTTGGCCAACAGGATTGGTAATTTGGGAAGCGCAATTTGGAGATTTCGCAAACGGCGCCCAGGTTGTAATAGATCAATTTATTGTTTCAGCACAGCATAAATGGGAGAGACTATCAGGCTTAGTTATGCTACTTCCTCATGGTTATGAAGGCCAAGGACCTGAGCATAGTAGCGCGCGCATAGAAAGATTTCTACAACTTTGTGCATCTGAAAATATTCAAGTTTGCGTCCCAAGCTCACCAGCTCAAATTTTTCATTTATTAAGAAGGCAAGCAATTAGAAAACTAAGAACTCCACTAGTTGTAATATCGCCAAAAAGTTTATTAAGAAACCCTGATGCTTCTTCTAAAATAACTGAATTAACTTCTGGTTCATTCCAGTGTGTCATCGATGACGATTGCCAAAAAGATAATGTTAAAAAAATTATTTTGTGTTCAGGTAAGGTTTTTTATGATATTAAAAAACAACAAAATCTCAGTGACAAAGACGATATAGCTATAATTAGAATTGAACAATTATATCCATTTCCATATGACTATCTAGAGGTGATTCTTAATACTTATCCAAATGTAGTTGAAATAGTTTGGTGTCAAGAAGAGCCAGCAAACCAAGGCGCATGGTTTAGTCATAGACACAGAATTCAAAGAGTTCTTGATAGACTTAAGAATAACCTTGAAATTACATTGGTTAGTAGACCTGCTGCTGCAGCACCTGCAGTTGGGATGATGAAATTACATTTAAAACAACAAGAGGAATTAATAGAGTTAGCTCTAAAATAATATTATGACAATAGAAATAAAAGCACCAACTTTCCCAGAGTCAGTTGCAGATGGAACTGTAGCTAATTGGTTAAAAAAAGAGGGAGATTTTGTTAAACAAG
Organism: Gammaproteobacteria bacterium; assembly: GCA_038141865.1. GTDB lineage: Bacteria > Pseudomonadota > Gammaproteobacteria > Magnimaribacterales > D2472 > CAJQGY01. The sequence continues at coordinate 306,026 of JAYQIX010000006.1, forward strand.
ATGAAATAATTGCCGAAATTGAAACTGATAAGGTTGTATTGGAAGTAGTTGCTCCTGAGGAAGGAACCTTAGTTAAAATTCTAAAGGCTGAAGGAGATATTGTATTAAGCGCAGAGCCTATTGGAGAATTTGATGATTCTGCAATAAGTTCACCAAGTACAGAGGAGCCAAAAGAAGAGAAAGTGCCATCAAAATTAGAAGAGAGCTCACCTGAATTAGTTAAAAAATCTGGTCCCGCTGCCGAAAAGCTTATCAGAGAAAACAATCTAGATAAAAAAGCTATTGAGGCCTCTGGCAAGGGAAATCGCGTAACTAAAGAAGATGTAATTAATCACATAGAAAAAACCACGTCTTTAAAAAGTGAAGAAGTTAAAATTGTTCAAACTTCTGGTAGGCCAGAAAAAAGGGTTCCAATGTCTAGATTAAGAGCAACAATTGCAAATAGGTTGCTTACTGTAAAACAGAATACAGCTATGCTAACAACTTTTAATGAAGTTGATATGCAACCTATTAAAGACTTAAGAGCAAAATATGGCGAAGAGTTTTTAAAACAGCATGATGTAAAGCTTGGCTTTATGGGATTTTTTGTTATAGCAGCAGTGCAAGCACTTAAAAAGTTTCCTCTTGTAAATGCTTCAATAGATGGCTCAGATATTGTTTATCATGGCTATCAAGATATTGGCGTTGCCGTGTCTACAGATAGAGGACTGGTAGTTCCTGTTATAAAAGATGCAGATACTCAATCACTGCCAGAAATAGAAAAATCTATCTTAGATTACTCATTAAAAGCTAGAGATGGAAAATTAGCTATTGAAGAGATGCAGGGTGGTACATTTACTATTTCTAATGGTGGTGTTTTTGGGTCATTGCTATCTACACCAATTTTGAATGCTCCTCAAACAGCAATACTAGGCATGCATTCAATTCAAGAAAGGCCTGTTGCAATTGATGGTCAAGTTGTCATAAGACCAATGATGTACTTGGCAATGAGCTATGATCATAGGCTTTTAGATGGAAAAGAAGCGGTTTCTTTTCTGGTTTCAATCAAAGAGCAGCTTGAATCACCAGAAAGATTATTACTAAATTTATAAATTAAAAGGAAAATTATGTACGATGTTGTTGTTTTAGGTTCAGGGCCTGCTGGATATGTTTCAGCTATTAGAGCATCCCAGCTAGGATTAAAAACTGCTTGTATTGAGCAAGAGCAAAATGAAAAAGGAAAGCCTGTCCTAGGCGGAACTTGTTTAAATGTTGGCTGCATTCCATCAAAGGCATTATTAGACTCATCACATAGGTATCATGATGCAAAAGAAAATCTTAAGGCTCATGGAATAGGTATTTCAAAAGTAGATTTAGATATTGCAGATATGATGGAAAGAAAGAACTCTATAGTAAAAAAATTGACTGATGGCATTTCAGGTCTTTTTGTAGGAAATAAAGTAGATTCTATTCTTGGAACTGGAAAAGTCTTAAGTGAGGGAAAGGTAGAGGTAGCTAAATCAGATGGCACAACAGAGATTGTTGAATCTAAGCATATTATTATTGCAACTGGTTCCTCACCAATTGAAATAGGGTCTGCTAAATTTGATAATGAAAATATTATAGATAGCACTGGAGCACTAGACTTAAAAGAAGTTCCCGGGACTCTTGGTGTTATTGGTGCCGGTGTAATTGGGCTTGAATTGGGGAGCGTATGGGCAAGGCTTGGGTCAAAAGTAACTGTTATAGAAGCACTAGATAGTTTTCTCCCTATGGCTGATAAAGATATATCAAAAGAGACATTTAAAGAATTTCAGAAACAAGGGTTGGATATAAAACTTGGTTCTAAACTTGTTGGTTCAAAATCATCAAAAAAAGGTGTTGAGATTGAGGTTGAAAGTTCCGATGGTAAATCAAAGATGGTTTTTGATAAGTTAATTGTTGCTGTTGGAAGGAAACCAAATTCTGTAGATGTTTTTGCTGATGACTCAGGTGTTCAACTTGATGACAGGGGCTTCATAAATGTAGATGAATATTGTCAAACAGATCAGAAGAATATATGGGCGATTGGAGATGTTGTAAGAGGTCCAATGTTAGCTCATAAAGGCAGTGAAGAAGGTATTGTTGTCGCAGAAAGAATTGCTGGTAAACACGCTGAAATGAATTATGATCTTGTTCCATCTGTTATTTATACTCATCCAGAAATAGCATGGGTCGGCAAAAATGAACAAGAATTATCAGATCAAGGCATTGATTATAGAGTTGGAAAGTTTCCTTTTGCTGCTAGTGGCCGGGCACTGGCTGTCGATCAATCTGTTGGTTTTGTTAAATTAATATCAGACGCAAAAACTGATACCATCTTAGGTGTGCATGTTTTTGGTCCTTCTGCAGCAGAGATTGTTCAACAAGCATTAATCTCAATGGAGTTTGGGGCTAGCTCAGAGGATATTGGGTTGACTATCTTCAGTCATCCAACAGTTTCTGAAGCACTTCATGAAGCAGCACTATCTGTAAGTAATCAAGCAATACATATTGGGAATAGAAAAAAATGAATTTACATGAATATCAGGGAAAAGAATTATTTGCAGAATATGGCTTACCAGTTTCAAAGGGTGTTGTAATTAGTGATCCTGAAGATGCATTAAAAGCATGTAGAGATATTGGCGGAACAAAGTGGGTGGTTAAAGCTCAAGTTCATGCTGGTGGAAGAGGTAAATCAGGCGGAGTTATTCTAGTTTATAATCCGGATGACGCTAAAGATTTTGCTAAGAAATGGCTTGGAAAGAGATTGGTTACATATCAAACAGATTCAAATGGTCAACTGGTGAATTCAATTTTAATAGAAGAATGCACAGATATAGCTAATGAATTATATTTAAGCGCTGTAGTAGATAGGGCGTCTCAAAGAGTAGTTTTTATAGGCTCAAGCGAAGGCGGTGTGAATATTGAAGATGTTGCTAAAAATACTCCTGAAAAAATTATTTACGAAGCCATTGATCCTTTAACAGGAGCACAACCTTTTCAAGCAAGAAAAATTGCCAAAGTGCTCGGCCTTGATGCCATTCAAACGAAGCAATTTACACCTATGTTAAGTAATTTAATGAAGTTATTTATTGAAAAGGATTTAAGTCTGCTTGAGATCAATCCTTTAGTTATAACTAGTGGCGGTAAACTTCATTGTTTAGATGCCAAAATTAATATTGATTCGAATGCAGTCTACAGGCAACCTCAGATAGCTGAAATGCATGATCCGTCTCAAGATGATCCTAGAGAATCAGAGGCTGCAAAAAATGATTTAAGTTATGTTTCTTTGGATGGAAATATTGGTTGTATGGTTAATGGAGCAGGTTTGGCTATGGGCACAATGGATACTATAAAGTTCTATGGTGGCAATCCTGCAAATTTCCTTGATGTTGGTGGTACAGCAACTCAAGAAAGAGTAGCAAAGGCATTCAAACTAATTCTTGAAGACCCAGAAGTAAAAGTTGTTTTAGTAAATATTTTTGGTGGGATAGTGAGGTGTGACTTGATTGCTGAGGGTATCTTAGCTGCAATAGAAGAGGTTGGAGTAGAAATACCTGTTGTAGTCAGATTAGAAGGTAATAGTGCTGACATAGGTTCAAAAATCTTATCAGAATCTGGTGTCAAAATTGAAAGTAGAAATGATTTGGCTGATGCAGCTAAAAAAGCAGTGGAGTTATCAAGATGAGTATATTAATTAATGATGATACTAGGGTCCTTGTTCAAGGTTTCACTGGATCTCAGGCAACACTTCATTCCGAGCAAGCATTGGCTTATGGAACAAATATTGTCGGTGGTGTGACACCAGGTAAAGGAGGGCAGATTCATCTTGATAGACCTGTATTTGATACCGTGAAAGAGGCAATGGAGGAAGTTAATCCCAATGCAGCACTTATTTTTGTTCCAGCTCCATTTTGTAAAGACTCTATATTAGAAGCAGCAGAATCTGGTATTGAGCTCATAATATGTATTACAGAAGGAGTTCCTACTCTTGATATGCTCATAGTTAAAAAACGAGTAGATGAATTGGGCGCAACATTGGTGGGTCCTAATTGTCCAGGAATAATAACTCCTGGTTCAGGTAAAATGGGAATCATGCCTGCTAGCATTCATATGCCTGGTTCAATAGGAATAATTTCAAGGTCTGGAACGCTAACCTACGAGGCGGTGAAACAAACTACTGATTTAGGCCTTGGTCAAAGCTCTTGCGTTGGCATTGGTGGAGATCCTATACCTGGTAGTTCATTTATAGACATACTGAAATTGTTTCAAAATGATGATCAAACTGAAGCAATTGTTATGGTTGGTGAAATTGGAGGAAGCGCAGAAGAGGAAGCAGCTGAATACATAAAAGATAATGTCACCAAGCCTGTTATTTCATATATTGCTGGACAAACTGCTCCAGCCGGTAAAAGAATGGGTCATGCTGGTGCGATTATTGCTGGAGGTAAAGGAACCGCAGAAGACAAAATAAAAACCCTCAAAGCGTGCGGCGTCCATATTGCTGAAAACTTGGTTGATATTGGGTCTAAGGTTGCTGAAGTTCTTGGACGCTAGATATTAAATTTTTTTTAATAATATAATTTAATCTAAGTATCGATAATACTGAAAATATTGATAAGCCTATTATCATTCCAACCCACATACCAGATGCTCCAAGGGGTTGACCAAATCCATGCATGGTTAAGAAGTAACCTGCAGGTATTGCAAACAGCCAATAAGATATGAACAATAAAATCATAGGCGCAAAGGTATCTTTAAATCCTCTCAAACTTCCTACCGCTGCCATTTGAATACCATCTGGAAGTTGGAATATTGCTGCAAATATCAACAAACCAGTTGCAATATTAATTGCAGCTATATCAGAACTATATAAATATACAATTTGATCTCTTACTAGCAAAATTGTAATACAAGTTACAAACGAGCTTAAAATGCATAGATAGATTGTTGAATATGACGCAACTTTTGCTCGAGGCTTGTCATTTTCCCCAACAAGATTACCAACTCTTGTAGCAGCGGCTAAGCCTATTGATAAAGGAAGCATAAAAAATAAACTAGCAATGTTTAAAGCTATGTAATGTCCTGCAACAATAGTTTCTCCAAGAATACCTATAATTAATGCCGCTCCTGAAAACATACTTAGTTCAATAAAAATTCCCATACCAATTGGTGTTCCAAGTCTAAAAACCTCTTTAGTGGTATTGATTGAGGGTGGTGTGATTTCATTAAATGGCTTAGTTTTTTCATAATTCTTTGAAATTTTTATATATAATATTAAAGTGATCATCATCAAAAATGATACTAATGAAGTAGCAATACCACAGCCAACTCCTCCTAGTTTTGGAACACCAAAGTAGCCATAAACGAAAATTATATCTAGAGGAATATTTAATAACATGCCCAAAAAAGCAATATAAAAAACGGGTCTTGTAAGAGTCATACCTTCGCTATAGCATCTCAGAGCAGTAAATATTGTCATAAATATTATCCCTACAGACAATGCTTTAAGGTATGAACCAGATATAGAAGTTATGGATTCATCTATGGGAAGCAAGAATAATAAATCACCCATAAAGAACAATACAATGCAGACTACTGACCCAAGCAATAAGGCAATCCACAAAATTTCACGAATTTTAATTCCTATTTCTGTAAATTTTTTTGCCCCATAGAGTTGAGCAATAATAGGGGTAACTGCAAATATTACACCAGCTATAAGGAACCAAACTGTATTAAAGATTGCTGAACCAACTCCTAGACCTGCTAAATCTAATGAGCTTGCTCTTCCAGCAACTATGGTGTCAGTAGTTCCCATAAGCATATACGAAAGCTGAGATCCAAGAATTGGTATACCGATCTTTATAAGTTTTTTGAACTCAAATATATTAGGTCGAATCAATTTAATTTTTCTTAGTAATTAATTTTTTTGTACTTTATCATATTAAGATAAATTTTTTTGGAGCGCATAATCAGAAAAGATAACAGGCCTTATTGGTTAAAAAAATTCTCTATTAAATTAATCAATGTGTATGTTGATCGATTTCTGAGACCTCAGTTTTCTTATTTGGGAAAAGGCGGCGCTTTTTTTAAACCAAGATTTATAAAGGCTTTCGGAACTAATATTAGCATTTCTGATTATCCAACTTTGATAGGCGCACCTGATGCACATATACAATTTACAGCATGGAATGTTGGTGGTTGGGATGGCTCAATAGAAATTGGAAAATATTCATTAATAACACCTGGTGTGAGAATAATGGCAGCAAAGAAAATTACTATAGGTGACTCATGTATGATTGCTCACGGCGCATATATTTCTGATGCTGATTGGCATGGAATATATGATCGTTCAGAACCTGTTGGCAATGCACTGCCAGTAGTCTTAGAAGATAATGTATGGATTGGTGATAGCGCTATTATTTGTAAAGGTGTAAGGATTGGAAAAAATAGTATTGTAGGCGCTGGCTCGGTAGTTACAAAAGATGTACCGCCAAATTCTATATTTGCTGGGAATCCTGCAAAATTAGTTAAAACCATTGACGAGAATGACTTTATAACTCGAGCAGATTTCTTTAGTGATCCAAAAAAACTTGCATCTGATTTTGATGCTTTAGATAAACATTCATTAAAAAATAATACATTTATTGGATGGATAAAAAGTTTAATAAACCCAAATAACAAAAATTAAAGTGAATTTAATAGCTGATATTGGAATCAAAAAAATAGATTCTATACTTCCATTACTAATTGGTTTTGAAGATATCAATATTAAATATCTCGATACAGAATCAATTAATTCACAAAGTATAATTGAAACAGATATCTTATTGATTAGATCCCAAACAATAGTTGACGAGTCGCTTTTATCAAAAAGTAAAATTGCATGGATAGGTTCAGCCACTGCTGGGATTGATCACATAGATACGCACTATTTAGAAAAGAATAATATCAATTGGTTTAATGCAGCAGGTTGTAATTCTGCATCAGTATGTAGTTATGTTCTATCATGTTTATATGTTTTTCAATAAATAAAAATTTTAATAAAAGCAATACTGTTGGAATATTTGGCTATGGAAATATTGGAAAAAGACTTAAAACAATATTAGATAATTTAAATATAAAGAATTATGTATGTGATCCATATTTAGATGATGATTGTATTGCAGACAAAGCAACTGTTCTAGGTTCAGATATTTTATCTATTCATACACCTTTAACTTTTAGTGGAAAATTTCCTACCTATAAATTAATAAATAATAAAGAACTATCACAAACAAAAGCACATACCATAATTAATACAGCAAGAGGAGGTGTGGTTTGTGAATCAGCTATTATTAGAAGTGGAATTAACTATATTGCAGATGTATGGGAGAATGAACCTAATCCCACTAAGGAAATAATTAAATACTCATTTATAGCAACCCCTCACATAGCAGGTCATAGCTATGAAGGAAAGATAAATGGAACTATTTCTGTTTTATTAAGTTTGATGCAATATCTTGGAATTAACAGATCAGATATTAAAAGCAAATCTGGATATTATAAATGAGAGTTGTTCATGTTTAAAAAACTTAATATAAAGCAATTAAAGATTTTGATAATCAATATAAAGTTATAAATGAATCGGATTTATTTAAAAAAGAATATTTATCATCACCCAATAAATTTAATCTTCTAAGATCTCTTCACAAAAAAAGGCATGATGTAACATAAAAGTTTCAGCTAACTTAATATTTGCATGTTGGAACAAATATTATGGTTTAATAGATAGATTTAATAGATTCGTAAATAATATATATTTTTTGGTATGAAAATTGCATATTAATCTAATATACATATTTATAACTGGGGGTTAAATTGATAGATAAACAAGTTGTTGAAGAAAGATTATTTACCTATAGCTCATGAGTATGAGCATTTTGAACAAATGAAGAAAATCAAACCACTCATAAAGGGTATTCTTTTCAAATTTTTTGATAATAAAGATTCCCCAGAATCAATGAATTTTTTTTCAGCTGATGTTTATAGATATTTTTTCTACTCAGTTTTATCTGTGAGTATTTTGATGGTAATGAAATTTCACAAGAACATGCTATATCTCTTGTCCCAAAGAAATTTGCTTCTAGAATAAAGCGGTTGCAGGTTCTAAAACAAGCAGTTCATCTTGGATATATAGATGAAAAATCATCCATAGTTGATAAAAGAAGGAGGATTTATTCGCCTTCAAATTTTAATTAGTGATTTCATTATTTCTTATAAAAAATTTAGTGAATTTTTATCTAAATAACCGATAAGACAAATATTTTTTCTATATAGATAGATTTATTTATTACAATAAATCATGACAAAAATTACTAAAACAAATGATGAGTGGAAGAAATCTCTATCAGAGGATTCTTATAAAGTCACAAGAGAATCTGGAACTGAAAGACCATACACTGGAAAATATTGGGATTTTAATGAAAAAGGTGTTTATAAATGCATTTGTTGTAATGAGCCCTTATTTGAATCGCAGACAAAGTTTGATGCGGGATGTGGGTGGCCCAGTTTTTTTGTCCCAATGAATGATTCAGCAATATCAGAGCATGAAGATAATTCACTTGCTAGAACAAGAACTGAAGTAAGATGCACAAAATGTGATGCTCACTTAGGACATGTTTTTGAAGATGGTCCAGACCCCACAGGTCTAAGATATTGTATTAACTCTGTAGCTCTGGATTTTGATAAACAGTAAGATTTACATTTGAATCAAGAAATAAAAAATACCTCCAACTTATTTAATTCAATAAAAAAAGTTAGTGGCTGGACAAGTATATCTAGGGTATTTGGTCTTTTAAGAGATATGGCCACAACAGGTTTGCTTGGGGCATCTTATCTTCATGATATTTTTGTTGTAATTTTAAAAATACCAAATTTATTCAGGCGATTTTTTGCTGAAGGGGCATTTAATCAAGCATTTATTCCTGTATACAGTGAATATTTTAATAAAAATAATGACTTATCATCGAAAGAATTTTTAAATTCTTTGTTTGGCACTTTATTAAGTTTCCTATTTGTATTTGTTGTTATTGTATTGATTTTTTCGCCGGCTGTTGTTTTTATTTTTGCTCCTGGTTTTTATTCAGATCCTCAAAAGCAAATTCTTTCAGTGGAGATATTAAGGATAATGTTTCCATACCTTGCTTTGATCTCTCTCGTTGCATTTGCTTCAGCAATACAGAACACTCATTCAAAATTCTCTATTCCGGCTGCAACACCAATAATTTTCAATCTTTGTCTTATTATTACAGCCTATATAATTGCTCCTTCATATCAAGTACCTGTATATCCACTTGCTTGGAGTGTTCTAGTTGCAGGTATTTTACAGTTGGTAATACAGATAGCTCCTCTTGCTGCAATTGATAGAATACCAATTCCACGTTTGAATTTTTCTCATCCTGGAGTAAGAAAAGTTTTAATGGTAATGCTGCCTGCTATCTTTGCTGGCGGGATTATGCAAATAAATATTTTAGTTGATACTATCTTTGCTTCTTTGCTTGAGACTGGGAGTCCAACCTGGTTATATATCTCAGATAGATTAATCCAACTTCCAATGGGTATATTTGCAATTGCAATTGGAACGGTTCTGCTACCACTGTTATCAAAAATAGATTTTAAAAACAATAAGATTCAATTTATTAATAATGTAAGAAAAAGCCAAAGGCTGGTTTTGTTGATTGGCCTCCCATCATGCATAGGTATTTATTTTTGTTCTGAAGCGATAATCGCTGCTATTTTTTATAGAGGAGAGTTTACATATATTGATGTAATTAAAACTTCATTAAGCTTAAAGGTTTTAGCTCTAGGACTGCCATTTTTTATGTTGATGAAAATATTAATCCCATCATTTTTTTCAAGAAAATTAACAAGAGCCCCAGTTATTGTCGCAGCCATTTCTTTAATTTTAAATATATTATTGAATTATGTTTTTGCTTTTATTTATGGCTATGGCCATATTGGCATTGCCATTGGTAGCGCTATTGCAGCACTAATAAGTGTATTAATTCTTGAGTTTATTTTAATTAAAGATGGCGTAGTTAAGTTAGTGAACCCACTAAACAGATTTAATTTGACCTTGCTCTTATCCTGTTTAGTCTTATCTGTTTATCTTATTTGGTTTAATCAATATTTTAGTTTTCAAGAAATGAATGCAATGCATAGAATAATGATTTTATTTACAGAGGTAATAAGCGCAATATTACTGTATTTTATATGTATTAAAGTTTTTTTAGGCAATAAACTTAGACAAGTCATAAGTTAATAAAATGTATTTAATAAGAGGGCAAAATAACATTGATCTGTATAGAGAGAGATTTCCAGATGTTTCCCTATGCGCTACTATTGGAAATTTTGACGGTCTTCATCTTGGCCACAAAACCATAATTAAATCTATAAAAAATCAAGCTTTGGAACGAGGTGCTAAAACAATTGTTTTTTTTACCGAACCACATGCATCTGAATATTTTGCAAAAAAAAATAATTCACTAGAGGGCTCACCTCCAAGAATTTCTCCTTGGAGAGAAAAAGTTAAACTTCTTGATGAAGAGGGCATAGACTTTGGTTTTTTTCTTAAATTCAATGACTCCCTTAGATCAATGTCGCCTGAGGATTTTATTGAAAATATTCTAGGTTCTATGAATTTAATATCATTGAAAGTTGGAGATGATTTTAGGTTTGGGGCAAATAGAGCAGGCGATTATAAGTTTTTAAAAAGTTGGGGCAAAAACAACATGATCGATATATCAAATACCCCCACATATAAGTTTGATGGTAGGCGAGTAAGCAGTTCATGGATACGAGAGTCGTTATTAACGCAAGCAATTTTAATTTGGCCTCTAGTTTACTTGGAAGGCCTTATACTTTTTCAGGCAAGATTGTTGGAGGTCAAAAGCTTGGGAGAACCATAGGGGTGCCTACTGCAAATTTATGGATTCCTAAACAAAAACTTCCAATTTCAGGTGTTTATGCAGTCACTTGTACTTGATGGAAATTTATTGTCAGGTATTGCGAATATGGGCACCAGGCCTACGGTTGGTGGTACAAAGGCTGTTCTGGAGGTTCATATCTTTGATTTTAATGAAAATATATATGGTAAAAGAATTGAGGTTGAATTTAAGCATAAAATTAGAGATGAAAAGAAGTTTAAAGATCTTAATCTGTTAAAATCTCAAATTCAAAAAGACATTGAAGTAGCTAAAGAGTTGCTAAACAAAGATTATGACCAAAAATTATAGGGAAACACTAAATCTACCTGAAACAGATTTATCTATGAAGGCTGGTCTGCCACGCAAGGAACCTGAAATACTAGATTTTTGGAATGAAATAGATTTGTATGGAAAAATAAGAGCAAAACATAAAGGCAATAAGAGATTCATTCTTCATGATGGCCCTCCTTATGCAAATGGATCTATTCATCTAGGCCACTCAGTCAATAAGATTTTAAAAGATATAACAATTAAATCTAAAACTCTAAATGGTTACGATGCTCCTTACGTTCCTGGATGGGATTGTCATGGCCTCCCTATTGAGCTGAATGTAGAAAAAAAAACACGGAAGAAGAAGTGAAGTTGTATCCGATAAGAAACAGTTTCAAAAAGCTTGCAAGGAATATGCTGTTACTCAAATTGAAAACAAAAAGAGGACTTCATTAGATTGGGTGTATTAGGTGAGTGGGATAAGCCTTATCAGAGTTTAGATGCAACATTTGAAGCTGATGTAGTTAGAGCGCTTGGTAAAATATATGATGAAGGCCACATTCAAAAAGGTGAAAAACCTGTTAATTGGTGCCAAGATTGTGGTTCTGCCTTGGCAGAAGCTGAAGTTGAATATATGGATAAAATATCCAAATCCATTGATGTTGCATTTGATGTATCAACCGAGGGGCTAAAAATAATTAATAATGCTTTCAATCAAAAGGAAGTTAACAAAGTTTCATTTGTAATTTGGACAACTACTCCATGGACAATCCCTTCTAATGTCGCTGTTTGTATAAATCCCGAGCTTGAATATGCTCTTGTAAAAAAAGGTAAAGAATTTTTAATTATTGCTGAGCAAATGATAGATTCTTGCTCTAAGAGATGGCAATCAAATCTTGAACTCATAGCAGTATCTAAAGGCAATAAATTTGGAAGAATAAATCTTAAGCATCCATTTACAAATAGAGATTCAGTTTTGCTTGAAGGTAGTCATGTGACTACTGAGGCTGGAACTGGATGTGTTCATACCGCTCCAGCTCATGGTTTAGATGATTTCTTAGTTTGCAAGGAAAATAATATTGATGTTTACAAAGCTCTTAATGCTAGAGCTCTATTTACTGGTGAATTTGATTTTATTGAAGGTTTGCCACCGCTAAAAGCAGATCCATTAATTATTGAAAAACTAGATGAAGTTGGCGCTTTAATCTGTGAAGAAAATTATGATCACTCATACCCACATTGCTGGAGACATAAAACCCCATTAATTTTTACTGCTACCGCACAGTGGTTTATTTCAATGGATAAGTCTAACTTATTAAGTAAAGCTAAAAAATCTGTTGATGATGTTAAATGGGAGCCATCATGGGGGCTGCAAAGAATTAATTCTATGTTAACTGATAGGCCAGACTGGTGTATTTCAAGACAAAGAAACTGGGGTGTTCCTATTACACTAGTTATCCATAAAGAAACTGGAGAAATTCATCCAAATCAAAGTATTCTATTTGATCAAATTGCTGATTTAATTGAGCAAAATGGTATATCTGTATGGGATGCTTTGGATTTATCAGAGCTTATAGATGATCATGAAGATTATATAAAAGTTACAGATTCATTGGATGTATGGTTTGATTCTGGGGTTACGCATTATGCTGTTACAGACAAGAGATTTGGAGAGGGTACTATTGCTGATTTATATCTTGAGGGTTCAGATCAGCACAGAGGATGGTTCCAATCCTCATTACTTACTTCGATAGCTATCAATGATAGAGCGCCATATAAATCAGTTCTTACACACGGTTTCGTTGTTGATGAAAATGGAAGAAAACAGTCAAAATCTTTAGGTAATGTTGTTTCACCACAAAAGGTTTGGGATAGTTTAGGTGCAGATATTCTCCGTCTGTGGGTGGCGTCAACAGATTTTAGAAGTGAGATGGTGGCTTCAGATGAAATTCTAAAAAGAGTTTCTGATCAGTACAGAAGAATACGAAATACTCTAAGATTTGTTCTTGGTAACCTTCATGACTTTGATAAAGCCGATGCAATTGATTTCCAAGATCAAGTTGAATTAGATAAATGGATTATCGATGCCACAAAGGAGCTAGAAAGCAAGGTTTTAAGTGATTATGAAAGCTATTCTTACCACACAGCAGTTCAAAAAATTCATAATTTTTGTGTAAATGAGCTTGGTGGAATTTATCTTGATATCGTTAAAGACAGGCTTTACACAACTGCTAAAAATTCTGATGCTAGGAAGTCTTGTCAAACAAGTTTAGATTTTATTTGCAATGTTCTTGTTCGTCTTATTGCTCCAATTCTTTCCTTTACTGCCGAGGAAATATGGCAAACACATCCATCTCTCAAAGCTCAAGGTGATTCTATATTCCTAAATTCATACCATCAAAAAGAAATTAATGAAAACTCTCTCATTTCTAAAGATGATTGGAATAGAATTTTTGAAATTAAAGATTTAGTAAATCAATCAATAGAAAAATTGAGATCTGAAAATAAAATTAAAGGATCACTTGATGCAATTGTTACATTAAATTTAACAGAAAGTGATTTTAAGTTGCTTGAAAAAATTGGCGATGAATTACACTTTATTTTCATTTCATCTCATGCTTATATCAATTTAGCAAAAGAGTTTTCTATAGATATTTCTGTTTCAGATGAGCCAAAATGTACAAGATGCTGGCACAGATCTAGCTCAGTCGGAACCATTGAAGTCATGAAGAAGTTTGTTCAAGGTGTGTTGAAAATATCGAAAATAATGGAGAGCAAAGAAGCTTTGTATAAAAATCTCTCATATCTTTTAATACCTCTTTTGGTTTTAATAGATTTATTGATAAAAGATTACTCTGTTAAGTATTTAGAATTTGGAATGTCAGTAGACTTCATCCCATTGATAGATTTGCTGCTTATATATAATTCAGGCATAGCCTTTGGAATATTTGATTTAGATGAAAGAATTTTTTCCAATATTATTTTTGTTGTTGGACTATTTATAGTTATCTACTTATACAAATTAATGAACCAAGAGGATGTTTTGTTGCGAAAGTATTCTTTTGCATTGATTATTGGTGGGGCTTTGGGTAATTTAATTGATAGGATACCTGACGGCCAAGTCACTGATATGTTTCATTTTCATACTTCAAACTTTTCTTTTTTTGTATTTAATCCTGCTGATGCTTTTATATCAGTCGGAGCAGTATTAATAATTTATAGTGAGCTTTTTTATAACAATGAAACCACGAAATAGGCAAATAAAACTTGCTAATCCAAGAGGGTTTTGTGCAGGTGTTGATAGGGCAATAGATATTGTAAATAGAGCTCTAGAAGTTCATGGAGCTCCTGTATATGTTAAACATGAAGTTGTTCATAATAAATTTGTGGTAGAGGATCTTAAAAGTAGAGGCGCAATATTTGTTGAAGAAATAGATGAAATACCTGATGAATCATTGGTTATTTTTAGCGCACATGGAGTTTCAAACAAGGTAGAAACTGAAACAAAAGAACGTAATCTCAATTTTTATGATGCAACCTGCCCGCTGGTAACAAAAGTACATATGGAGGTAGTAAGAAATTCAAGAGCTAGCAGAGATATAATCTTGATTGGTCATGAAGGACATCCTGAAGTAGAAGGAACTATGGGTAGGCACATTAACAAGGAAAATAGTTTTATATATTTAGTTCAGGATGAAGATGAGGCCAAAGCACTAGAGGTTGATAATCCAGATAATCTTTCAATAGTCACACAGACAACCTTAAGTGTTGACGATACAAGCTCTATTATCAATATCCTAAAAAGAAGATTCCCTCTCATTAAAGTACCTAAAAAAGATGATATTTGTTATGCAACACAAAATAGGCAAGATGCCGTTAAGCAGCTTGCTTTAGAATCTGATTACATGATTGTTGTGGGCTCAATAAATAGCTCAAATTCAAATAGACTTAAAGAACTTGCTGAGAAAGGTGTGGATGTAAGTCTGTTTTAATTGATGAATTTGATGATTTGGAATTGTCAGAGCTTGATGGCTACAATAATATTTCAATTACAGCTGGCGCTTCAGCTCCAGAAGAAAGGGTTCAAGAAGTGGCAAATGCATTAAAAGAACATTTGGGAGCTTCTGTCTTAGAGAGTGGTGATGATAAAGAAAATATTTATTTTAAGCTTCCACCTGCTTTAAGATAAATGAAGATAGTAAATCATATTCTTCAAGACGTAGTATATAAAGAGTCACCAAATTTCAACGAAAGGCCCAAAAATCAAGAGATTGATTTAATTGTGATTCATTCAATCAGTCTTCCTCCAAGGATTTATAACAGGGACCATATAGAAAAGTTCTTTTTAAACAAGTTAGATGTTTCACTCCATAGCTTTTATGAAGAAATTAAAGATTTAAAAGTGTCGGCCCATATTTTAATCAAAAGATCTGGAGAAGTTATTCAGTTTGTGCCGTTTAATAAAAGAGCGTGGCATGCAGGAAAATCAAGCTTCAATGGAGTGGATGATTGCAATAATTTTTCAATTGGAATAGAACTAGAGGGCTCAGATGAAGATTATTTTGAGGAGGATCAATATGAAACATTATGCAGATTAACCTCATTACTAATGTCAGAATACAATTTAATCACCAAAGAACGTATTAAAGGGCATTCAGATATTGCTCCTGGCAGGAAAACAGATCCTGGTAATTTATTTGATTGGAGCAGATACTTAGATAATGTATAACATAAAAAAAATGTTTGTAATGTTTGCTTTGGGTTTTGGCTCTGGTTTGCCTTATATCCTTTTAATAAGTACATCCACAGCATGGTTGCGAGATGTGAATATTGATCTTAGTTATATAGGTTTTTTTACATGGTTAACTTTTGCATATTCATTTAAATTTTTATGGGCGCCGCTTGTAGATCGTTTTTCAATTCCATTTCTTTCTGCATGCGGCCATAGAAAAAGCTGGATAGCATTCATGCAGCTCATAATTTTTATAAGTTTGATTTTGATCTCAAATATTGATCCTGCTAGTAGTTTTGTTTTATTTTGTATTATTGCTGGAACTATTGCTTTTGCCGGCTCAATTCAAGATATTGCTATAGATGCTTTTAGAATAGAGTATGCTCCAATCAGAGATCAAGGAAATCTTGCTGCTGCTTATCAGTTAGGTTATAGATTAGCAATTATAGCGGCTACTTCACTGGCTCTAATATTTGCAGATATTAATGGTTGGTCATTAACTTTCAAATTAATGGCTGGCTTGATGTGTTTAGGCCTATTGGGAGTCCTCTTTTCAACAGAAGAGAAGAATGATGAGCTAGGAGAGCTTAAATTTAGAGATTCCATAATACTGCCCCTTAAAGATTTTTTCTCTCGGTTTACGTCATTTTATCGCAGCCTTTCTTCTTCTTATTATAGCAACTTACAGACTTACAGATATTGTAATGGGCCCAATGGCAACTCCATTCTATTTGGATATGGGCTATTCGCTTACTGAAATAGGTGCGGTTGTAAAAGTTGTTGCTCTTATTGCATCTATAATTGGAATATTCTTAGGTGGAATTCTTATTAAGAAAATAAGAATATATAAATCGCTAATGGCTGGAGCATTTTTAGTAATGATAACTAATTTGTTATTTGCTTATGTTGCTGTAAGCGACAAAAATATAATATCACTTGCAAGTATAGTGGCTATGGATAGCCTGGCAGCAGGGATAGTAGGAACAGTTAACATTGCTTTTCTTTCAAGCCTTGTTTCAAAAAAATATACAGGTTTTCAATATGCTTTATTAACAGGCTTCATGGCTGGCCCTGGTTTTTTGCTTAAAGGCTTATCTGGAATGTGGGTAGAAAATCTTCAAGAGATTTATGGTTTTTATTATGGTTGGATGGGTTTTTATATAACAACTTCTTTACTTACATTGCCATGCATTCTTCTTCTTCTAAACACAAGAAAATTTTTGACTAGTTATGAAAAGTCTTTATAGATTAATCTTTGCTTCAGCTCTTTTAATTACTTTTTACTTTAGTATCGTACCTGCCTCAGATATTCCTAATTTTGCTGCATTAACATTTCTAAGCGATAAGTTTGTTCATGCTTTGATTTATTTTTCTTTAGCTTTTATCGGGTTAAATTGTTATTTTAACTTGCCAAATATATATCTATTGGTTTTTATTTTTACCTTTGGTTTGATTATTGAGATAGTTCATTATTATCATCCGTATAGGTTTTTTGAAATTGCTGATTTGATTGCAAACTTATTAGGAATATTATTCGCTTCATTTTTATTTAAAAAAAAGATTATTTAATCTATTGATTTCTTGAATTTAGGCCATAACTATTGGATATAATATTGAGCTAATTTAAAACTCATATAATAATTTTTTACTAGGAGAGAAGTTATGAAATTAAGACCTTTGCATGATAGGGTTGTAGTAGAAAGAAAGGAAGAGGAAAAAACATCAGCTGGTGGCATCATTCTTTCAGGAACAGCTACTGAGAAGCCTTCACAGGGTGAGGTAATTGCTGTTGGACCAGGCAAAAAAAATGAATCTGGAGACGTTGCGCCAATGGGAGTAAGCGTTGGTGATACGGTTATCTTTGGCCAATATGGTGGCAGCGAAGTAAAAATTGATGGGCAAGAATATCTTATTCTAAGCGAAAGCGATATTTTTGGCGTTATTGAATCTTAAATTTAAAATAGGGAGAAACTAATTATGTCAGCTAAAGACGTTAAATTTGGAGACTCAGCTAGAAGTCAAATGCTAGATGGGGTCAATATACTTGCAGATGCAGTTAAAGTTACTTTGGGACCAAAAGGTAGAAATGTAGTTCTTGATAAATCTTTTGGCGCACCCACTGTAACAAAAGACGGTGTATCTGTGGCTAAAGAAATCGAACTAGAGAACAAGTTTGAAAACATGGGCGCACAAATGATTAAGCAGGTCGCATCTCAGACCAATGATGAAGCTGGGGACGGAACAACTACGGCAACAGTTCTAGCTCAATCAATAGTTAATGAAGGAAACAAAGCAGTCGCCGCTGGTATGAATCCAATGGATCTTAAAAGAGGTATTGATAAAGCCGTATCTGCTGCTGTTGAGCACGTAAAGGGATTAAGCGTTCCTTGTGCAGATAATACAGCTATTGCACAGGTTGGAACAATTTCAGCTAATGGAGATAAGGCTGTAGGTGAAATTATTGCTGAAGCTATGGAAAAAGTTGGAAAAGAGGGTGTTATCACTGTTGAAGAAGGTAGTGGTATTGAAAATGAGCTTGATGTTGTAGAGGGTATGCAGTTTGATAGAGGCTATCTATCCCCATACTTCATTACAAATCAGGACAACATGACTGTTGAGTTGGAAACTCCTTTGATTCTTTTATTTGATAAGAAAATTTCTAACATAAGAGATTTATTACCCTTATTAGAATCTGTAGCTAAAGCAGGCAGACCTTTGCTTATTATTGCTGAAGATATTGAAGGGGAAGCATTAGCAACTCTAGTTGTTAATAATCTTAGAGGTATTGTAAAAGCTGCAGCATGTAAAGCTCCTGGTTTTGGAGATAGAAGAAAAGCAATGCTAGAGGATATAGCCATCCTTACTGGCGGTACTGTAATTTCTGAAGAAGTAGGTTTAAATCTTGAAGGTGCTTCAATTGAAGACCTTGGTACATCTAAAAGAGTTGTTCTTAATAAAGATAATGCAACAATAATTGATGGTGCTGGTGACGAAAAAGCAATTGCAGCTAGAGTGAATCAAATTAGATCACAGATTGAAGAAACTTCATCTGATTACGATAAAGAAAAACTTCAAGAAAGAGTGGCAAAACTTGCAGGAGGGGTAGCAGTTATCAAAGTTGGTGCTGGCTCAGAAGTTGAAATGAAAGAAAAAAAGGCTAGAGTTGAAGACGCTTTGCACTCAACAAGAGCAGCGGTTGAAGAGGGTGTTGTTCCTGGTGGTGGATCTGCACTTATTAGATGTCTTGAGGCTGTAGAAAAACTTGTAGGTGATAATGATGATCAGAATGTAGGCATCAATATTGCTAGAAAAGCTTTTGAAGCACCTCTTAGACAAATAGTATCAAATGCTGGTGAAGAATCATCAGTAATTGTTGCAAATGTTAAAGAAGGCAAAGGTTCATATGGTTTTAATGCTGCCACTGGAGAATTTGGCGACATGATAGACATGGGAATCTTAGATCCTGCTAAAGTTACAAGAACTGCTATTCAGGCCGCTGGATCAGTAGCAGGAATGATGATTACAACCGAAGCAATGGTTACTGACATTCCTAAAGATGATGCTCCAGTTCCACCAATGCCAGACATGGGCGGAATGGGCGGAATGGGTGGAATGATGTAGCCCCAAGCTCTATAAATTAAAAAAACGAGGCTTTAGCCTCGTTTTTTGTTTTATAGCCTTTATAAATTTTAATTTTAAGATAATATTGTAGTAACACTTTTTTAGGGAGAAAAAAATGGATCTTTTAGATGTTTTGTTTAGAGCTTTGCATATCTTATTTGGTATTGCTTGGATAGGATTACTTTACTACTTTAATTTTGTTCAAACTGAATACTTTAAAGTCTCAGAACCATCAGCAAAGTCTGATGTTGTTCAAAAGCTTGTACCTAACGCACTCTGGTATTTTAGATATGCTGCATTATTCACATTTCTTACAGGGCTATATCTTATTCATTACTTGAGTATTGCTATCAATGTAAGCATTATTCTTGGTGCTGTAATGGGAACTTTAATGTTTTTAAATGTTTGGCTAATTATTTGGCCTAACCAAAAGAAAGTTATCGCAGGCGCAGCAGACGCTGCTGATGCAGGCGCTAAAGCAGGCTTGGCATCTAGAACAAATACTTTATTTTCAATACCTATGCTTTGGTTTATGGTTTACTCTGCTCATGGAAGTGCTATTGGAAATGTAATACTTTCCGTTGAAGAATCTTTGACTGCTCTTTGGGTTGGTTTATTGATAATCCTAGCAATTGAAGCCAATGCAATTTTTGGAAAAATGAATGTAGCAATAACATCAGTTAAGGCTGTAATACATTCAGGAGTCGCTTTAACTGTTATTTTGGGTCTTCTTGTTTGCTATTTATAGATTTAAAAATTAGTTGAAAAAGAGAGGCTTATGCCTCTCTTTTTATTTTAACTCTTGAAATAAAGTTATCTTCAATATCTAAAATTTCATATTTATATTTCTCTATCTGCAAACATAGGTTTGCTTGAGGAATAAAATCTAAATGTTCTGTAATTAAGCCATTTATAGTTTTTGAATTTTCTTCATTAATATCCCAATCTAAAGCTTTATTTATATCTCTAATTTTAAAATTACCATTTGTTAATATTGAATCATTTTTGAGCTTAACAAAATCGGTATCTGGATCTGATGTGCTCTCATTCCCAAATTTACCTACTATTTCCTTAAATATGTCTTCAATAGTAATTAATCCCTGTATTTCGCCATATTCATCAACAACTAACCCCATATTTCTATCATGAACTTGAAATTCTTTAAGCTGCTTCATTAATGCAGTTGATTGAGAAACAAAGTAGGATTTAAGTAACAACCCTTTGAGTTCTTCATTGCTTTCATATCTATTAATAAATTCGTTCGAATCTTTTAGATGAAGTATTCCGACAATATTATCAATATCATTTTCATAAACTGGTAGTCTTGTGTATTCGGCTGATTCAATTATTTTTTTAGCTGCATTTGTATTCGCATTAAGATCTATACCAATGATTTCAGAGATAGGGACCATAATATCCTCTACAACAAGCTCTTCCATCCCAAGCACTGAAGATAAGATATATCTGTAACTTTTTGGAATTAGGTCTCCAGAATCATCAAGCAGCGTTTTAAGCTCTTCTGTATTTAGATTATCATTATCATTTGCATCTTTTAAATCAACATTAAAAATATTTAAGAAATAAGAGCTAATTTTATTAATTAAAACAATTAAGGGTCTAAATACATACAATAGGCTTTTCAGCAAAAGCGATGACTTTGTTGCAAAAGCCTCTGGTTTTATAGCAGCTATTGTTTTAGGAGTTATTTCAGAAAAAATTAGTATAACAATAGTTAAGATCACAGATCCAAGTAATACATTTCCATTGAAGTACTCAATCATAATTATAGTAACAATTGCAGAAGCCAATATATTTGCAAAGTTATTACCAACCAAAATCGTTGATAGAAGGTGATCTGGTCTTTTTAGGAGTTCAATGGCTCTGGCAGCTCCTTTATGTGATTTCTTAGATAGATTTTTTAGCTTAACTTTGTTAGAAGCCATCATTCCTGTTTCTGAGCCAGAAAAAAAGCCACTTAAAACAAGTAGTCCAGCAAGAGAAGATAATAAAAATGTTAAGGATGGATTTTCTATCATTTATTAATTATAGATGAATAACACATTGCCTAGATATGCAATCCAAACCGCGCATAAGGCTATAAACAAATTCCTAACAGCACTTTTAATAGTCAAGTTAAATTTCTTTATACCAATCAAAGTTATCACATATATAAATAATGCTATAGATGCAAAAATAATCTTAATAATTAAGTTTGTTGTAAATACTGATTGAATAATAAAACCTGATAAGAAGGAAAGTATTAAAAACAATAAACCAGCTCCTAAAATCTTTAAAACTATCTTATACCCTTTTTCTATAGACAAGCTGGAAAGGTTATCAAAATCGCCTTTTTTCACATCAAGCATTTTCTTCTCTAAACTAACCATTTCATAAAATGCAATAAACAAGAAGATTAGACTTAAACCGGTTACTATAAAATGCATATCTGAGATATTTCCAATACCCCCATAAGTTAATGCATACAAGAATATGTATGAAATTGAGGATACAATTGAAGAAATATAAGTAGATCTTCTATCTTTAAGGAAGACTCTTAGGAAAAAATATATAATTACCGATAAGGTAACTTGTGTAATAAAGTTCATTTATTTAATTATAAAAGCAAAAGTTTTTTATTAATACTATGAATATTAGTTAGGTTAACCTAAAATACACATCTTTTTAAACATTGAGAATAAATACAGAAATATGGTAATAATAAGATTAGCTAGAAGTGGGGCAAAAAAGAACCCTTATTATTTTGTTACAGTCGCAGACGAAAGAAAGCCAAGAGATGGATCATTTATTGAAAGGCTTGGTTTCTTCAATCCTAGCGCAAGAGGGCAAGAAGAAAGGTTGAGAATTGATTTAGAAAAATTAGATCAATGGGTATCTAAAGGCGCTCAATTAAGTGACAGAGTTAAAAAGCTTGTGAAAGATGCAAAGCTTTCACCAGAAGAACTTCAAGCTAAGCTTGATGCTAAGAAACAAAAAGCAGAAGAAAAGAAAGCTCTAGCAGAAAAAGCAGCTAAAGAAGCTGCAGAAGCTGAAGCAAAAGCTGCCGAAGAAGCTGAGGCAGAAGCAAGCTGAAGAAGCTGCAGAAGAAGAGGTAACTGAAGAGGCTGCAGAAGAAGCACCTGCTGAAGAAGAAGCAGCTGAAGAGGCTGCAGAAGAAGCACCTGCTGAAGAAGCACCTGCTGAAGAAGAAGCAGCTGAAGAGGCTGCAGAAGAAGCACCTGCTGAAGAAGAAGCTGCTGAAGAGGCTGCTGAAGAAGCACCTGCTGAAGAAGAAGTTGCTGAAGAGGCTGCAGAAGAAGCACCTGCTGAAGAAGAAGCAGCTGAAGAGGCTGCAGAAGAAGCACTGCTGAAGAGGCTGCTGAAGAAGCACCTGCTGAAGAAGAGCTGCTGAAGAAGAAGCTGAAGAAGAAGCACCTGCTGAAGAAGAAGCACCTGCTGAGGCTGCAGAAGAAGCACCTGCTGAAGAAGAAGTTGCTGAAGAGGCTGCTAGAAGAAGCACCTGCTGAAGAAGAAGTTGCTGAAGAGGCTGCAGAAGAAGCACCTGCTGCAGAAGAAGCACCTGCTGAAGAAGAGCCTAAGCAAGACTCTTCAGATGATGAAAAAAAGTAGTATAGATATAGATTTAATTTGTGTTGGTTCTATTGGAAAGCCTAGGGGCCTAAAAGGTGAATTTTTTTTAAATTCATTTTGTGACCCAAAACAGAATATCTGCAACTATTCAAATTTCATTATTGAAAATAATCCAGACCTTAAAATTTCATTTATAAAACAAGCCAATGGGAGACTAATTTCCAAGCTTGATACATTTGATAATGTTGATGACATTAAAAAATACACGAATCTAAATATATTTATAAACAAAACTGAATTGCCTGAACTTAACGATGAAGAATATTATTGGCATGATTTAGTTGGAATGGAGGTAATAGATATTACAAACAATGATAATTTGGGAATAGTTTCTGAAGTGGTAAACCATGGATCTAATGATATTTTGGAAATAAAACCATCTAAATCATCTGTAGACGAAAATCTAAGAAAGATTCCTTATGTTAAAGATGTTTTCATTAAAAAAGTTAAGCTGAATGAGAATATCATTGAAGTGGAATGGCCAAAAGACTTTTAATTAATGAACATAAATATCTTAACAATTTTTCCTGAAATTTTTGAAGTGCTTAATACAGGTATTATTGGACAATCAATTAAAAAGGAAAATGTTTCTATAAATTGTTTAGATATTAGAAAAAATTCAAACAATAAACATAACCAAATTGATGCAAAGCCATATGGTGGGGGAGAAGGCATGCTTATGATGGCTGAACCGCTAGCTAAGACAATTAAAGAAATAGATGAAGATAAAAAAGGTGTAGTTATAAACTTTTCACCACAGGGAAAACCTCTGACTCAAAACCTTGTAGAGAGTTTTTCAAAAAATAAAAATATTACTCTGGTTTGTGGAAGGTATGAGGGTATAGATCAGCGATTTATTGATAAGTATGTTGATGAAGAAATCTCATTGGGCGATTTTGTTATGAGTGGTGGTGAGATAGCAGCATTATCATTTATTGACTCCATTATAAGGATCTTACCAGGCACTCTTGGAAATCCAGACTCTGTTTCAAACGATACTTTTTCTAATGGAATGTTAAAGGGGCACTCATATACTAGGCCAGAAGATTTTGAGGGCATTCAAGTTCCAGAGGTCTTATTATCCGGTAACCACTCAAAAATTAAAGAATGGAAGGAAAAAAACTCTCTAATACAAACTTATTTAAGAAGACCAGATCTATTAAATAATGTAAAATTAACAAATAATCAAAAAAAACTCTTGGAAGAATTGCTAACTAAGGATATCCTATAGCACTTTTTAGGTGGATTAAAAAATGACAGATTCAGATAAAGATAATATAACTAACGAAGAGACAGCAAATGTTGAGGATGCTGCAACAGATGTTGCTGTTGAAACAAGTGAAGATCAGTCTACCGAGACTTCAAATAATGTTGAGTCTGAGGAAAGCAGTCAAGAGGCAGTGATTGAAGATGATTCATCAGTGTCAAGCATATCATTAGAAGAAAAATCTCCATCTGAAATCGTTCAACAGTTTGAATCCAAGCAACTTAAGACAGATATACCGTCATTTAGGCCTGGAGATACTGTAGTGGTATCCGTTAAAGTAAAAGAAGGGCAAAGAACAAGACTTCAGGCTTTTGAAGGTGTTGTCATGGGCGTTAAGAAAGGAGGCCTTAATTCATCTTTTATTGTAAGAAAAATTTCAAGTGGCATCGGTGTTGAGAGAACTTTTCAAACTCACAGTCCTTTAATTGACTCTATTAAAGTTAAAAGAAAAGGAGATGTCAGACAGGCTAAACTATTCTATCTAAGAGATAGATCAGGTAAATCTGCAAGAATTAAAGAAAGATTAGACTAACTTAATGAGTAAAAATCTTATAGAGGATCAAAAATTGAGATCCTTTTTAGATTATTTACATATTGAAAAAGGATTGTCTCCAAATACAGTTAAATCCTACCAATCTGATCTATCTATTTACTTTGAATGGCTATCCAGCAATTGCAATTCTTCAATTGAAAATACCAAATCAGAAGATTTGGAATTGTTTATAAAACATTTATTTAAGCTTGGTTTTAAAAGCACAACTATTAATAGAAAAATCTCATCTATTAAGACTTTTTATGTCTATCTTAAAAAGCAGAAACTTATTAATATAATACCGACCGAAGATATTATTGTCCCCAAACAAGAAAAAAACCTTCCAAAGTCTATTTCTGAGAAAGAAGTTGAAACTCTTTTAAATTCAATAAATGGCTCTAGTAATATTGAGTTAAGAGATAAGGCAATGATGGAACTATTATATGCTACTGGAGTAAGAGTATCTGAGTTGGTTAATATTAAACTTAATGATATTGATTTCAATAGAAGAGTTATAAGGGTAATTGGTAAGGGCTCCAAAGAGCGACTAATTCCATTTGGAGAAAAAGCATTCATTGCTTTAAATAAGTATCTTGCTTCACGTGAACATAGAAATACAAAAGAAATCTTTTTAAGTAACAGGGGAACAGGTATAACCCGTATTAGTTTTTGGAATAGAGTCAAGTTCTATTTAAGCAGATGTGGATTAAGCATTGAAATTTCTCCACACACATTAAGGCATGCTTTTGCCACGCATATACTTAATAGAGGAGCTGATCTAAGATCTGTTCAAATGTTACTAGGACATAGTGACTTATCAACAACTCAAATATATACTCATATCGCAAAACAAAGATTAAGTGATGTATTAAAAAAACATCACCCTAGAGGCTAAAATGAAACTCAATACTTCATTATTGTTAATAACTATTTTCTATGTATCAATATCTTTAGCTGAGAGTATTGAGGAAAAACTTTTAAGTGTTCTTCCACAAAATGCAGAAATCGAATCTATCGAAGAGTCTGTAATTGAAGGTCTGTATAAAGTTTATTTTGGTGATTTGCAGCCGTTATATGTATCCAGAAGTGGAGATTATTTTATCTATGGAGATCTTTACAAAATAGATGACGGCAATGTAAAGAACCTTAGTCTGTTAGATGTTAATGATAAAAGAAAAGAAATACTTTCAGGCTTGCCAAATAATGATTTTATAGAGTTTAAATCTCTAAATGAAGAATACTTTGTTTATGTTTTTACCGATGTTGATTGCGGTTTTTGTAAAAAATTTCATAGCCAGATTTCTGAATATAATAATTTAGGAATTTCTGTAAAATATGCAGCCTTTCCAAGATCAGGCATAGATGGTGAAACATACAATAAAATGGTAAGTGTATGGTGTAGCGAAGACAGAAACGCTGCATTATCTTCAACAAAGTCTTCAGAGTCAGTAGAATCAATTTTTTGCACAAACCAACCTGTATCAAAACATTATAATTTAGGACAGTTGCTTGGAGTTACAGGTACTCCAGCAATATTTACTCAAACAGGTTCACATATAAAGGGCTATGTTCCGCCTGAAGACTTACTAAAAAGGATTAAGGAGTAAGCATGCCAGATTACAAGTTTGATAATGCAGATAAATTACCTCCATATATTTTTTCGCAAATAAATGAACTTAAAAGCAAAGCAAGGTCCAATGGAGAGGATATTATAGATCTTGGGATGGGAAATCCAGATCAACCATCGCCTCATGCAGTCGTTGAAAAGCTTATTGAAACAGTAAAAAATCCTTTAACACACAGATATTCACAATCAGCAGGAATTCCAAAATTACGATTAGCAATTGCTGACTGGTACTCAAGAAAGCATGGAGTCATCCTTGATCATGAAAATGAAATTGTTACTTGCATGGGCTCTAAAGAAGGCATAGCTCATCTATCTTTAGCAACATTGTCATCAGATGACGCGGTTATAGTCCAATCACCAACATACCCCATTCACTCCTATGGCGTTGTGATTGCTGGCGCAAAACTTAAATCAGTTCCTTTAAAAAATAATCTTGAAGATTTTGCAAATGATATTGAAACATCAATCTTAAGTTCTGTAAAAAAACCTAAGATGATTATTCTTAACTTTCCATCGAATCCTACTACTCAAGTTGCAGATCTTAGTTTCTTCAAAAGAATTGTTGAGATAGGAAAAAAATATGATATTTGGATAATTCATGATCTTGCATACTCTGATATAGCTTTTGATGGTTATAAAGCACCTTCAATTTTAGAAATTGAGGGCGCAAAAGATATTGCTGTTGAATTTTTTACCCTTTCAAAATCATATAACATGCCAGGATGGAGGGTAGGATTCTGTTGCGGAAATAAAGATTTAATAGAGGCTCTAAAAAAAATTAAGTCCTATTTGGATTATGGCACTTTCACTCCAATTCAAGTTGCAGCAATTAAAGCTTTAAATGATTGTGATCTACAAGTTGATGAGATATGTCAAATGTATAAATCTAGAAGAAATGAATTGTGTGATGGCCTTAATAGAATAGGCTGGCCCATTGAAAAACCTCTTGCAACAATGTTTGTATGGGCTAGAATCCCAAAACAATATGAGGATTTAGGATCATTAGAATTTAGCAAAATGCTTATATCACAGTCTAAAGTAGCTGTATCACCTGGTGCGGGATTTGGAATAGATGGTGATAAGTATGTGAGATTTTCATTAATTGAAAATGAACAAAGAATTAGGCAAGCAATACGTGGTATAAAAAATACTTTAGGAAAATAAATGAGAGTTGTAAGAATTGGAATATGTGGTTGGGGCAACGTTGCTACCGGTATGTTTAAAGCAATAGCTGAAAACAAAACTGTAATTGAAGCTGCTGGAGTTAAAATAGACATTGATTGCATTGGCGCCAGAAGAGACAACCCAAAATGTAATCCGGGCTCAGTGAAAATTCTTCGGGATATATTTGATGTCCCTGATCAAGATATTGATGTTGTTGTTGAGTTAATTGGTGGGGTTGATGTTGCGAGAGAGCTAATTCTAAAATCTATAAGGCAGGGCAAGCACGTTATTACTGCAAATAAGGCTGTTATCTTTCATCATGGAGATGAGATCTTTCAAGAAGCAAAGAATCATAATGTAAAGGTATTGTTTGAAGCAGCAGTGTGTGCGGGTACTCCTATTGTAAAAATGCTTCAAGAAGAATTAGCACCAAATAATATTAACAAAATTTCAGGCATGTTAAATGGAACTTCTAATTTTATTTTATCAAACATGGAAGATGGTAATGAATTTGATTCAACACTAGAACTAGCTCAAAAAGAAGGTTATGCAGAGCCGGATCCCTCTTTTGATATAGATGGACTGGATGCTGCACATAAAATAGGTTTACTAGCATCAATCGCATACGGAACATCTTTACCACCTAAAGATTTTTTTATTGAAGGAATTACAGAGATAGATAAACAAGATTTTATTTATGCCGACATGCTTGGCTATACAATTAAACATCTCGCAATTTCAAAGCTCAACAGTGACTCTATTGAGTTAAGGGCACATCCAGCATTAATTCAAAAATCATCATATTTAGCAAACCTTAAAGGCGTTAGAAATGGAATTGAAGTTGATACAGACTTAATAGGCACAATTCATATTGCAGGTTCAGGTGCAGGCCAAGAATCCACAGCATCTGGATTGATATCAGATATTATTCATTTTGCAAACTCTAATGATAATCTTCTAGATATCTCCAGGAAAACTAACACACTTCCTATCAAAGATTTTAATAGCTTCTCATTTCAATACTACTTTTATATTGAAGCTCAAGACAGCCCAGGTGTTATGGCATCTATAACATCATTGCTAGCAGATAAAAATATTGGTATCGAATCAATCGTTCAGAAAGATTCTCTTGAAGAAAATCTAGTACCAATTATTCTTGTTACAGACTTATTTGATGAGCTAAAGCTCGAAAAGGTAAAATCAAGCATTTTAGCTCTTGAGTCTGTTAACAAACTCAGAACAATAAGAATCGAGAGTATTTAATTATGCTTTTTCATAGCACAAGAGGGGGAGACGCTAATAAAACTTTTGAAGAAGTTTTGATGCAAGGCTTAGCTGATGATGGTGGTTTATTTATGCCAAACGAATGGCCTCAAGTTGATCTCAATGAATTAAAAAAACAAAAAAGCTTTATAGATGTAGCTAAAAAAATTGTTCCTTTATATACCTCCTCTTCTTTTGATTCATCTGAAGTCATAGACTTGTTGGATAATACTTGGCATGATTTCTCTGATGAAAATTTTGCTCCTATCCATAGGCTTAATAAATATCAATCTGTTCTAGAATTATTTCATGGACCCACAGCTGCATTTAAAGATTTTGGACTTCAGCTTGCAGCAGCTTTCTTTGATAAAACTCTTAAAAAAAATAAAAAAACTGCAATAGTGCTTGGTGCGACTTCTGGAGATACTGGGTCGGCTGCTATAGACTCATGCAAAAGATTTGATTCAATTAAAAGTTTTATTCTTCTGCCTAATGGCAATATGTCAGACATTCAGAGAAAACAAATGACAACAGTTGATAGCAAAAATGTGTTCACTATTAGGGTGAATGGAAGCTTTGATGATTGTCAGGATATTGTGAAAGACGCATTTAATGAAAGAAGTTTTTTAAGAAATGATCAATATTTGCTTGCAGTCAATTCCATTAACTGGGTTCGTATTATTGGTCAAATCTGTTACTACTTTTATGCAAGCCTTAAAACAAATGATCTATCAAAAGGGCTGAATTTTGCAGTTCCAACAGGAAATTTTGGTAATGTTTTTGCATGCTATGCAGCCAGCAAAATGGGGATGCCTTTAAATAAAATAATCGTAGCTGTAAATAAAAATAATATTTTAGATAGATTCTTTAGAAATAATGATTATTCAAAAAGAGAGTTTTTAGAATCTCTCTCACCCAGTATGGATATAAGTGTTGCTAGTAATTTTGAGAGACTTCTGTATGATTTTTATGCTGATAGAGACTCAGATTTATGCAGAACTCTTTATAAGTCTTTCCCTACTTCTTCAATTGAATTAGATAGAAATCTTTGGGAGAAAACCGATGATTTATTTTTGAGTTATACAGTTGATGACACTTCCACACTAAGCAATATGTCTCAAATTTATAATGATTTTAATTACTTAATTGATCCGCATACAGCCATAGCATCTCACTCAGTAGAGTCTTTAAAAGAAGAATTAGATGGCGAGACCCTGATCTTATCCACAGCTCATCCTGCAAAATTTCCTAAATCAATTGAACAAGCAGGTCTCAAGCTTAACCAAATACCTAAACAGCTCTCCCAAGCCTTAAATAAAGAAGAAAGATATGTAACTTTGCCTGCATCAAAAGATGATATATTCAAATATATAATCGATAATAATTAAGTGGATCATACAGAATTAAATTCTTCTTTAAATGACTTAGATGCGAGATTAGAGTCTATTGCCAGTGGCCCATTTGATTTAGCACAAAAAAATCCAAGCTTAAAGAAATTGATGAAGAGCTTACTAAAGAGGAAGTATGGTCTGATCTAGATCTTTCTCAAAAACTGAATAAGGAAAAATCACAACTAGAAAAGTCTATAGCGAATTTCATATCCATAAAGGAAAGAGTCTCTGATAGCTTAGTTTTGCTAGACATAGCCTCTGAGGAATCTGATGTTAATACAATTAATGAAATTATTCAGGATTATCCTGGTCTAGAAAAAGGAGTCATAGATTTAGAATTTAGAAGAATGTTTACCAATAAAATGGATCCTTCCTCTGCATTTATTGACATTCAATCGGGCTCAGGAGGAACTGAGGCTCAAGATTGGGCTGAAATGCTTTTAAGAATGTATTCAAAATGGGCTGAAAGTAGAGATTTCAATATTTCTGTAACAGAAATTTCACATGGAGAGGTTGCAGGAATAAAATCAGCCTCAATTCATGTTGAGGGTGATCATGCATACGGATGGTTAAGAACAGAAACTGGAATTCATAGGCTGGTAAGAAAATCGCCCTTTGATTCAGGTAATAGAAGGCATACTTCTTTTGCCTCTGTATTCATATCTCCTGAGATTGATGAATCTATTGAAATAGAAATCAATAATGCTGATATTAGAGTAGATACCTATAGAGCTTCTGGAGCAGGAGGGCAACATGTAAATAAAACTGATTCAGCTGTTAGATTGACACATATCCCCACTGGAGTGGTTGCTCAATGTCAAAGCGACAGATCACAGCATAAAAACAAAGAAAATGCTTTTAAACAACTCAAATCAAAGCTTTACGAGTTAGAATTACAGAAGCAAAATAAAGAAAGACAGGAATTAGAAGAAAGTAAGTCTGATATTGGATGGGGAAGTCAAATTAGATCTTATGTTCTTGATCAGTCTAGAATAAAAGACTTGAGGACGGGTTATGAAACTGGAAATACGACCGCAGTTCTTAATGGTGAAATTGATGAATTTATTAAAAGTAGTTTAAATAAGGGTATATAAATGTCTGAAGAAAATATTGGCGGAGAAGACAGTCTAATTGAAGAACGTAGAAAAAAATTAGAGATTCTTAGATCAGAAAATAAAGCATATATAAATAATTTTTATAAAGAAAATTATGCTGCTGATTTATCAACTAAATATTCACAACTTACAAAAGAGGAGCTTGAGGATCAAAACATCTCAGATATTTCTATTGCAGGAAGAATTGTGCTTAGAAGAGTTATGGGTAATGCAAGCTTTGCCACAATAAGAGATGCTAGTGGAGATATCCAAATTTATATTAGTAAAAACACCGTTGAAAAAGAAAGTTATGAAGACTTCAAGACTTGGGATCTTGGAGACATTGTTGGAATCAAAGGAAAACTTTTCAAAACAAGAACTGATGAATTAACCATAGAAGCATCTGAAGCAGTATTAATTACTAAAGCAGTAAGACCAATGCCTGATAAATTTAAAGGACTGGCTGACATAGAAATAAAATACAGACAAAGATATTTAGATATTATGAGCAGCGATGATTCTAAAAAAGTATTTATCGATAGAACGCTTATCATAGAATCAATGAGACAGTCCTTAAAGGATAGGAATTTTATTGAGGTTGAAACACCAATGATGCATCCAATTCCTGGTGGTGCAGTCGCCAGACCTTTTGTAACAAAGCATAATGCTCTTGATCGAGATTTATTTTTAAGAATAGCGCCAGAGTTATATTTAAAAAGACTATTAGTTGGAGGTTTTGAGAGGGTTTTTGAAATAAATAGAAGCTTTAGAAACGAGGGTTTATCTACAAGGCATAATCCAGAATTTACTATGTTAGAGTACTATGAAGCATATTCATCATTAGACAGAACGATTGAGTTTACAGAAAATATGATCAAAGACGCTACTCAAAAAATTTGTGGATCATTAAAAATTACTTGGGGTGATGATAGCTTAGATCTATCAAATTTTAGAAAAGAAACATTAGCAAACCTAGTATTAGAACAAAATACTAATTTAACAGATGCAGACCTTGCTAAACTTTCTGGTAAAGAGTTGCTAGATTTATTTGAAGAAACTGTTGAAGGAAAGTTAATACAACCAACATTTGTAATAGGATATCCAGTAGAAGTATCGCCTTTATCAAGACGAAATAACGACAATCCTGACATAGCTGATAGATTTGAGTTATTTATTGGCGGAAAAGAAATTGCAAATGGATTTTGTGAACTTAATGATCCTGATGATCAGGCTGAAAGATTTAAAGCCCAAGTTGCTGCAAAAGATGCAGGCGATAATGAGGCGATGTCATTTGATGAAGATTACGTCATATCACTTGAACATGGCATGCCTCCAGCGGTAGGGGTTGGAATAGGAATAGACAGACTTGTAATGATGATCACTAATCAGACATGTTATTTTGTTTCCTCAACTTAAATCTTAATTAAATTTATATTTAATTTCTAAGATATTATAAGAGTAATTATTTTTCTGGATCAAATGAATTATGATTAGAAAAGCTAATAACATCAAGCTGGATCTAAAAGCTGAATTCCATTGATATAGATTTTTATCTACATTTTTATTAAAGAATCAGAAGAGCTCCAGCAGATTGTGCCAAAAAACTCCAAATTAAAATGCATTCCAACATCTTTATATAAAGATTCACCACAATCACCATAAATTTGGCTAATTGATACAAGAAAAACACAAAAGAATTTTATTAAATATTTCATATTTTCAAATTAACTTTTACATTCTAGAACCACAACTTAAAAAGTAATCAGAATATATATATAAATTACCACCTAAATTTATTAAAGTTTTCAGGATTAGCCCATCCATCTGGATTATTCCATGATCTTTTGTTATTGTATGTATCTAGATTATATGAGTAGCATCTATACGAATTCTCTTTTCCAGAAAGCTCTTTTTGAAGACCCATTTTAAACATTACATCATCTGTCATATCTACAGATTTTGTAAAAATTATAATTTTAGTACTGATAAGATTTTTTATTGTTCCAATATGCACTTCGCTTATTTCAATATCATCCATAACTATAAAAATGTCAGAGTGCTTATCAACCAACTTTGATATAGATGGCAAAATAGAAATTTCTTCAATATCAGAATTTTCTAAATTTTGTATTAGCGAAGAAACATCTTTATTTGTAGCAATAACTATCTTTGATAAATTTTCGTTACTAAGGATATCAATGAGAGTAATTTCTTTATCCTTAGCTAATTTCATCTCAATAAATTCTTAACTGCTTCTTTTTCTGAAATGAGTTCATCTATAGATAGTTGAAATTTTGATTTTGCAAATTCTGACAAAGTTACATCCCTTTTTATCTCAACTGTACCGTCCTCTAAAGTGATTAATGGATATCCACATATAAGACCTTCAGGCACACCATAAGAACCATCACTTGCAACTGCTGCACTAAAGCAATCACCGTCCTCTGTAGTGTTTTCACAAGCAATTATAGTATCTAATGCAGCCTTTGCAGCAGAAGTTGCAGAGGAAGCTCCTCTAGCGTCAATTACAGCTTTTCCGCGTTGTTGCACGGTTGGAAGGAAGGTATTTTCAACCCAATCGTTATCATTAATAACATCAGCTCCTCTAGTTCCCTCAATAAAAGCATTTTCAATATCTGGATACATTGTAGGGCTGTGGTTACCCCATATGATCATGTGTTTAATATCTTTAACAGTCTTGCTAAATTTTTTTGCAATTACAGACTTAGCCCTGCTTGAATCTAGCATTGTCATTGCCATCCATAGTTGCTTATCATTATTTGCTGCATTTTTACCAATTAAAGCGTTTGTATTAGCAGGATTACCTACCACAAGTATTTTCGCATTTGTTTTTGCATTTTTGCCTATAGATTCTCCTTGTTTCACAAAAATACCACCATTTATTTTTAAAGGATCAGACCTTTCTTCAATTTTTTTACCTTCATAAACAATTCCTCTAGGAATACTTCCTACCAATAAAAACCAATCAGCATCATAAGAAGCATCATCAAAATTATCTGTGTAACTAACATCACCCATATGAGGAAAGTAAGAGTCCTCAAGCTCCATTACCAAACCCTCTAATTTATCTACGACTTGTGGTATTTCAACTAAACATAGGTCAACTATTTTGTTCCCAAAAGTTCTTCCATCAACCAATCTTGGTATTAGTGAGTAGGCAATCTGACCAGCAGCACCTGTTACAACAACTTTAATTCTTTTGCTCATTTTTATTCCTTGAGATTTTATGAATATTTAGCCAATTATATTCCTAAAAGTTAAATTTACCCTAGGCGATAGAACCTTTTTTTCTTTTTTTATTTCATGCTTCCAAAATGATTGAGTTTGACCACTCATTATCAGAAGATCTCCTTGATTTTGAGCTAATGAAAAACTAATTTTTTTATATTTATGCCTAAAAAATATTTTCCTTGTTGCACCAAGTGAAAGGGACGCAATTACAGGATTAGAACCTAATTCCTTTTCATTATCAGAGTGCAAGCCCATAGAATCCTCACCGTCTCTATAAAGATTGGCTAATACGGAATTAAATTTTATGCCTGTTTCAAGCTCTACAATTTTTTTAATCTCTAATAGGATTTGATTCCAATTATTTCTTTTAAGTTTTTTACCTGAATAGGTGTAGTCAACATCTTCATTGGCATACCATGCCTGGAGTCTAGGTATTTTATGAATCTTCCCAAAAATCTTAATAAATCCTTCTTCCCAAAAAACATCTTCTAAGGTTCTCTTAAACCAATTTTCAAGATCTTTCTCTTTTGTATTTAATTTAATATTTTTAATAAAGAGGTCGGGGTAATCTTCCATTTACATATTTTAATTATTTATATTGTAAATTTGTATAGATTATTCTTTTCATATATTTAAAAAATAGTATTGGGGAAGTCTTTTGTATAAAATAATGTAAAAATTTAAGGAGTTTGAATATGTCTATAAGATTTGATGATCAGGTTGCCATTGTTACAGGAGCAGGTGGCGGATTGGGTAAAGAACATGCATTAGAACTTGCAAGAAGAGGTGCTAAAGTTGTTGTGAATGATCTTGGTGGAAGTGTTGATGGTGACGGTGCTAGCGACGCTGCTAATGCTGTAGTTGATCAAATCATTTCAGAGGGTGGAGAAGCAATTGCTAATGGTGCAAGTGTTACCGATTTAGAAGCAGTTCAAGACATGGTCAAAGAAACAATGGATAAGTGGGGAAGAATAGATATCCTTGTTAATAATGCTGGCATTCTTAGAGATAAAAGTTTCCACAAAGATACTATTGATAGTTTTAATATTGTAATGGATGTACATTTTCAAGGAACTTTGAATTGCACTCATACCATTTTCCCGATTATGCGTGAACAAGGCTATGGAAGAATTATATTTACTAGTTCCTCAAGTGGAGTCTTTGGTAATTTTGGTCAGGCAAATTATGGTTCTGCGAAGATGGCAATGATAGGTTTAATGAATACATTAAAACTGGAAGGGCAAAAATATAATGTTTTCACCAATTCAATTACCCCTGTTGCATACACAAGAATGACCGAAGGTCTAATTCCTGAAGACTTTTGTAAAAATCTTCAACCTGAATTTGTATC
Source organism: Gammaproteobacteria bacterium (assembly GCA_038141865.1). GTDB lineage: Bacteria > Pseudomonadota > Gammaproteobacteria > Magnimaribacterales > D2472 > CAJQGY01. The sequence continues at coordinate 342,205 of JAYQIX010000006.1, forward strand.
TCCAGCTGTTTTATATCTTGCAAGCGACCAAGCTCCAAATGGAGCAATTATGGCTGCTGGAGCAGGAGTATTTTCAAGAATACATATTCATGAGACCATGGGTGTATCTCTAGGAACTGGTCAAGATATGACGCCTGAAAATATTGCTGCAAATTGGGATAACATATCTGATATGAAAGACGCGAGAGCTCTCCAGAATGGAGGAGAGCAGACTCTTATGATATTTGAATTGCTAAATAAAGACTCTTAAGAGACTGAAAAGCTGGGGCGAGCACTTAACATTTCAATATAATCATTTAGACATGGATAGTCACCAATATCTATTTTGTTTAGTCTAATTAAAAACTGCAGAGAAACTCCCATCTGAATATCTGCATATGTAAATCTCTGACCGGCAATGTATTTTGTGTTACCAAGCAATTTATTGAAATGTGCAAGTGACTTTTTTGCATGCTCTCTTTGATTTAAGCCATATTCTGGATATTGATCTTCCATTTCTCTCATGGCTGGATGCGTATGCCTGAAACCTATCATCAAAGGATACATTAGCTCATAGGTCACTCTCGAATACCACATTTCTATTGATGCTATTTCTATAGGACTCTCTCCAAATAGATTAGGGTTTGGATATATCTCCTCTAAATATCTGCAAATAGCAGTTGTCTCAAGTATTATTGTTTGATCATCAAGAACCAAAGCAGGAACTCTAGAGTTTGGCGCTATGGCTTTATATTCGGGTGTTTTGTGCTCAAGCTTGGCTAGATCTAAATTAACTATTTCAATATTACTTATGCTTTTTTCTTCGAGGAAAACTAGCACCTTTTTTGGGCTTGGTGCTAGTTTGCTTGAGTAAAGTTTCAGAATTTATTCCCAGTTTAAGGCGCCACCTGTTTGATATTCAATAACCCTTGTTTCAAAGAAATTCTTTTCTTTTCTTAAGTCCATTATTTCTGACATCCAAGGGAATGGGTTTGTAACACCTTTAAACTCTTCTTCTAGACCAATTTGAGTAAGCCTTCTATTGGCTATAAATTTTAAGTACTCTTCCATCATAGAGGCATTCATACCTAGAACTCCACGAGGCATTGTGTCTCTTGCATACTGGATCTCTAATTCTGTCCCTTCGAGAATCATTTGAGCTGCTTCAGCTTTCATTTGCTCATCCCATAAGTGCGGATTTTCAATTTTGATTTGGTTAATTACATCAATTCCAAAATTAACGTGCATAGACTCATCTCTCAGAATATATTGAAACTGCTCTGATGTTCCTGTCATTTTATTTCTTCTTCCCATGGATAGTATTTGAGTAAATCCACAATAGAAAAATATACCTTCAAGCACGCAATAGAAAGCTATAAGATTTCTCAAGAGTTGCTTGTCTGTTTCTTCAGTGCCTGTTTGGAAATTAGGGTCTGATATTTCTTTTGTATATTTGAGGCCCCACGCTGCTTTTTTTGCAACACAAGGAATTTCCCTATACATATTAAAAATCTCTCCTTCGTCCATTCCTAGTGATTCAATACAGTATTGATATGCATGTGTATGTATTGCTTCTTCTAGGCTTTGTCTGAGAATATATTGCCTGCATTCAGGATTTGTAATTAATCTATATATTGCCAAAACAAGATTGTTTGCAACCAGAGAGTCAGCTGTTGAGAAGAATCCAAGATTTCTTTTTACTATCGTTCTTTCATCTTCTGTTAATCCATCTTCTGATTTCCATAGAGCAATATCGTTTGTCATATTTATCTCTTGCGGCATCCAATGGTTAGCACTTCCATCTAAATATTTTTGCCATGCCCAATCATATTTGAAAGGAACTAGCTGATTGAGATCAGCTTTGCAGTTAATCATTGCTTTTTGGTCTACTTCAACCCTTCCACTACTCATTTCATCAAGCTCTTTTATGCCTGCTTCAACATCAAGACCAGCTAATGATGATCTTGCTTGTTCGGCTCTATTGCCTTCTTCTGAAGTTGCTTTAAAAGATTCGTTAGGAGCTTCTTCAAGCTTTACTACAACTTCTTTTTCTTCTTTAGGTTGAGCAGGAGCTTGAGCAACTGCTTGTGTTGTTTCTTCTGTATTATATTCATCCCAATTTAACATTCTATTCTCCTATTATTGGCAAGCTTCACAATCTGGGTCATCCAGCGAGCATGCATCTGGAACTGGAGCTGGTGCACCAAGTTCTTGCGGCGCTTCTGTGACTTCTGCACTTACCGCGTTTAAGTTTCCTTGTTTTACTGTTGATTTTTCGGTTGAAGTTGCTGCTAAGGATCTTAAATAATATGTAGTTTTAAGTCCTGAGTACCAAGCCATTCTATAAGTGATATCTAGCTTTTTCCCATCAGCATTATTTATGTAAAGATTTAATGATTGAGCTTGATCAATCCATTTTTGTCTTCTGCTGGCAGATTCAACAATATATTTTGGCTCTACCTCAAATGCAGTCGAGAAAAGTTTTTTGATATCATCTGGGATTCTTGATATCTGAGATAAACTTCCTTCAAAATACTTAAGATCGTTTATCATTACATCATCCCATAATTTCAATTCTTTTAATTTTCTTACTAGGTGAGGGTTAACAATAGTGAACTCGCCTGATAAGTTAGATTTAACGTATAGGTTTTGATATGTTGGTTCTATTGATTGAGTTACACCAGTAATGTTTGAGATTGTTGCTGTTGGTGCTATCGCCATAACATTAGAATTTCTCATTCCATCACTTGTTACTTTCTTTCTAAGCGTATCCCAGTCTAAGCGTTTCTGAATCATCAACGTTAATATATTGGCTTCCTCTATTTTCAACTAATATTTTGATAGAATCTTTAGGAAGAATTCCCTGGCTCCAAAGCGACCCTTCATAAGTTTTGTATGATCCTCTTTCTTTTGCAAGCTCAGTTGATGCATGGATTGCATAGTAACTTATTAATTCCATGCTTCTGTCAGCAAACTCAATTGCTTCATTACTGCAATAAGGGATATTTTGAGTGTATAGAGCATCTTGAAAACCCATCAACCCTAAGCCGATAGGCCTATGTTTTAGGTTTGAGTTTTTCGCTGTATCAACTGAGTAATAATTAATATCAATCACGTTATCGAGCATTCTTATAGCAGTAGAAACTGTTTGTTTTACTTTTTCTTCATCAAGTTTGCCATCTTTCATATGCCTTGCTAAGTTAACCGAGCCAAGGTTACATACTGCTATTTCATCAGCAGATGTATTTAATGTAATTTCTGTACAAAGGTTTGATGAGTGTATTACACCAGCATGTTGCTGTGGTGATCTAAGGTTGCATGAATCTTTAAATGTTATCCATGGATGACCTGTCTCGAAAAGCATAGTAAGCATTTTTCTCCATAACTCTTTAGCAGGGATAGATTTAAATTGATCTAATTCTCCTGCTGCTGCTTTTGCCTCATACTCTTCGTACTTCTCTTCAAATGCTTTTCCGGTCAAATCATGAAGCTCTGGTGTTTCACCTGGTGAAAATAAAGTCCAGTTCGCTCCTTCTTCAACTCTTTTCATAAATAGATCTGGTACCCAGTTTGCAGTATTCATGTCATGTGTTCTTCTTCTGTCGTCACCTGTGTTTTTTCTAAGCTCTAAAAACTCTTCTATATCTAGGTGCCAAGTCTCAAGGTATGCGCACATAGCACCTTTTCTTTTACCACCTTGATTAACAGCAACGGCAGTATCATTAGCAACTTTAAGGAAGGGCACTACCCCTTGGCTTTTTCCATTTGTTCCTTTTATATATGAATTCATTGCTCGAACTGAAGTCCAGTCATTGCCAAGTCCACCAGCCCATTTTGAGAGCAGTGCATTGTCTTTCATAGCTCCAAATATTCCATCTAAGTCATCCGGTATGGTAGTTAGATAACATGAAGATAGTTGTGGTCTTTTCGTGCCTGAATTGAAGAGAGTAGGCGTTGAACTCATATAGTCAAAGCTAGAAAGTAGTCTATAAAACTCTATTGTGCGTTCCTCTCTATCTTTTTCTTCTATTGCCAAGCCCATAGCCACTCTCATGAAGAATACCTGAGGTAACTCATATCTAACTTCATCAGAGTGAATAAAATATCTATCATATAAAGTTTGTAAGCCTAGGTATGTGAATTGATTGTCTCTTTGATGCTCTATTGCATTACCTAATTTTTCTAAATCATAGTTTTTTAGCTCTTCATCAAGAATGTCTAACTCAATACCTTTATCAATATATGCTTTAAAGGCTTGTGGATAATATTGTTCCATTTGCTCATATGTTGCATCTTCCGCTACACCAAGAAATCCAAGCGCTTCATTTCTTATCTGGTCCATTAATATTCTTGCTGTAACAAATGAATAATTTGGTTCTTTTTCAACTTTTGTTCGAGCTGACATTATCAAACTTGATCTCATATCATCTACAGAGACTCCATCATATAAATTTCTTAATGCCTCATTTAAAACTTCTTCTACAGAAACATCCTCTAGTCCGTCGCATGCATCGTTTATAAGCGAAGCCAGCCTTTCAACATCTAAAGGAACCTTTGAACCATCACTTTTTGTTATATTTATCTCAGGAACATCAGGAATATCTACAATTGGAGCAACTTTTTTTCTTTCTTGTGTTCGACTTGCTCTGTAAAGAATATAGCTCTTTGCAACTTCTAGCTCTTCTGCTCTCATTAACTGAAGCTCTACCTGATCTTGTATTTCTTCAATGTGCAGCGTCCCTCCTGACGGCATTCTTCTCTCAAACACCTCCATAACGCTCTCAGAAATTTGACTTACCTTTCTATGTATTCTATCGCTGGCCGCGGCATTACCAGACTCGATTGCAAGGAATGCTTTTGTTACAGCAACTTTAATTTTGTCTTCTTCAAATGCAACAACTTTGCCGTTTCTTTTAATAACTCTTAGTCTTCCTGGAGCCGTCAATTCAATCTCATTAACTTCTTGTCCTTGGCTTAACTTTTTTTCTATGTTTTCTGTTTGTATTGTTGTTTCCATTTCCTATTCCCGTTTTCCCCTAAATTTGTACTCAAAAATCTTCCACTCCGCTAAGAGTTGTTTCTAACTTTTTGGAAGGATTTTGTGTGTCTGCAGTTACACTTACCTTTTTTTTCGTTACACCCTAATATTACAAGTTGTGGATAAAGAATCAAGTAAAAAAACACTATATATTGTGACAATTTACTTTTTTTTTCACTATATAGTGTATATATGCTGTTTTTTTGCTGTTGGAAATCAGTGAATAAATTGTGGATAATTAAGACAATCGGAGTAAATATGAACAAGTTTTTATCTATAGATCAGGGCACAACTAGCTCAAGAGCAGTCTTATTTGATGCTAATTTAGAAACCTTGAGTAGTTACCAAAAAGAATATGATTTGAGTTATCCACACAGCGGATGGGTTGAGTTAGATCCAAAAGACGTTTTGTCTACTGTAAAAGAATCAATAGAAAATATATTAGGTGAAGAAGATCTAACTGACATTAAATCATGTGGCATAACCAATCAAAGAGAAACAACTATTGTTTGGGATAAATTATCTGGGGAGCCAATTTATCCTGGAATAGTTTGGCAAGATAGAAGAACAGCAGATTACTGTGAAGAGCTCAAAAAGAAAGGATTTGAAGATGCTGTGAAGGATAAAACGGGTCTTCTTTTAGATCCTTATTTTTCTGCAACAAAAATTAAATGGATTTTAGATAATGTACCGGGAGCTTTAAGCAGGGCTGAAAATGGCGAGTTATTATTTGGGACCATTGACTCATACCTAATATTTAACCTAACAAAAGAAAAAAACCACTTAACAGATATAACTAATGCATCCAGAACCTTACTTTATAACATTAAGGAAGAATCATGGGATCAAGATTTACTTGACTTATTTGGCATACCAAAGGAAATGTTGCCAGATGTATATGATTGCGATGCAGACTTTGGGACACTTATATTCGGAAATCATTCAATTAAGATAAATGGAGTGATTGGTGATCAGCAAAGCGCTTTAGTAGGCCAAAGATGTTTTAAAAGCGGTCAGATGAAATCAACTTTTGGAACAGGATGCTTTCTTATGGTTAATACAGCGGAGGATGTTCTTAAGATCAAAGAAGGTCTTCTAACTACAGTAGGCTACAAAATAGATGGAAAAATTTCTTATGCCGTTGAAGGCAGCATTTATTCATGCGGCAATATTGTTAAATGGCTAAGAGATGGAATGAAGTTTTTTGACAAAGCATCTGAAAGTGAAAAGATGATTTTAAGCTCTGATGATAATGATAGTAACATTTTATTCCTACCCGCATTCAATGGCTTAGGAGCCCCGTACTGGAATTCATCAGTTCGAGGTGGGTTTCATGGAATAACTCAAGATACAACAAGAGAGGAAATGGTAACAGCTGCATTTGAATCAATATGCTTCCAGGTTCTTGATATTAATCAAGATATTAGAAGAGTACAAAATTTCCTCAGATGAGCTTCGGGTTGATGGGGGTATGATTGCAAACAATGTTTTTTGTCAGCTTCTTTCAGATACTATAAGAAAGGAAATTATTTCACCAAAAAACATTGAATCAACAGCACTTGGTGCATGTATTGTTGCTATGATTGGTTCAGGCACGATCAAGGATTTTAATGATGTAAATATAGAAAAGTCATTTCAATCATCCATTGTAACAAACACAAAACTAGTAAAAAAATACGATAATTGGAAAAGATATATAAATAATTCCTTATCTTAATTTTATGTAATATATAATATAGTTTTTTAATCTCAGATAAAAATGTACTCTTACAAAATTTACAATAATATAGCCAAGGAAGGTATAGATACCCTCAAAGAAAATGGATTAAAAGAGGATCAAGTAAATCCAGATGCGCTCCTGCTAAGAAGCCAGGTTTTAAATGACAATGATTTCAATGATTCATTAAAATGTATCGGAAGGGCTGGTGCTGGTACAAATAACATCCCAGTTGGCGATGCCACTGATAGAGGTGTTGTTGTTTTTAATACTCCAGGGGCAAATGCAAATGCTGTCAAGGAGTTAGTTGTTTGCGGTATGCTACTAGCATCTCGCGGTATCATCCAAGGCAGTTCATATGCAATGACCTTAAAAGGAATGGAAACAGATGAGCTAAATAAATCAATGGAATCACAGAAAAAATTCTTTAAAGGTTCAGAGCTTAAAGGAAAAACTCTTGGTATTGTAGGTCTTGGTGCTATAGGGTCTCTGTTAGCTCAAACAGCCAACATCATGGGAATGAAAATTATTGGATTTGATCCATATATTTCAGTTGATGCAGCATGGAGACTTCCAAAAGAAGTAGAAAAAGCTGATTCTTTGGAAACCTTGCTAGCTAATTGTGATTATATTTCTTTGCATGTACCTTTAGTTGATTCAACAAAAAATTTGATATCTTCAAAAACTTTATCTTTTCTTAAAGACGGAGCAAAAATAATAAATCTATCAAGAGGCGGCATAGTAAATAACGATGACATATTAAATTCTCTTAAGTCAGGAAAAGTTAACAGATATGTTACTGATTTCCCAACACCAGATCTCATCAAAAGAGCTGATGAAAATGGTGATGTAATTTTACTCCCTCACTTAGGAGCGAGCACAAAAGAAGCAGAAATAAATTGTGCAAATATGGCATGTGAACAAGTGTCAGATTTTCTTAAAAATGGGACGATAGTTAACTCTGTAAATTTTCCATCTATTAGACTTGGCAGGACAACAAATTTTAGGTTAGTAATAATAAATAAAAACGAACCAGGAATGATAGGAAAAATTGCAGATCAAATTGCTTCTTCAAATTTAAATATCACAGACATGACTAACAAGAGTAGGGATGAGATAGCTATCAATCTCATCGATCTTGATGAAAATCCATCAGCTGAAATTATTAAAAATATAGAAAAGATAGAACATGTCTTAAGCGTCAGACTTTGTAAATAATTTTTTTTTTACATACAAATACAGTGTTTTAAGCTAAGTGACCGCTATCAATTTGCATTTGTATATAATTTACAAAAATAAATACTTGTCAACAGAAAAATAAAGTGTTAACTGGACTGTTGTCTTGATTTTAAATGTCATTGCTTAACAATATCTAAATTTGCATAAATTATTGATATGCGGTAATTTATATATAAATTGTACAATTTTTGATCAATATCTAAAAAACCTTTATAAATAAGGCTTTTATGTGTTATAAATAAAGTTATCCATAACTTTATCCACAGTTTCTGTGGATAAAAGTTTTCTATAATAATGACTAAAAACTATAGTTTAAATATTAATAAAAATTGGCATGATTGCTTAGTAGATTATGTAAATTTTAATGAACTAAAAAAGGTCATCACTTATCTCAACTCAGAAAAAAATAATGGTCTCGAAATATTTCCGAAAGGAGACTTGTTATTTAATGCATACAACTTGTGCGCCTTATCCGATGTAAAAGTTGTGATCTTTGGGCAAGACCCTTACCCAAAAAAAGGCCAAGCAGATGGTCTTTCATTCTCTTCAAATTTTGATAATAAAATTCCAAAATCTTTGGCAAATATTTTTAAAGAAATTGAGTCAGATTTAGGAATAATAAACACTTCGCCAGAATTAAAAAATTGGGCTCATCAAGGAGTGCTTTTGCTTAATAGATATTTGAGTGTTGAAGAGGGAAAACCGCAATCTCACTCGTCAATTGGTTGGGACAAATTAACTATAGCTACTATAAAATTATTAAATGATAAGAGACAAAATATTGTGTATTTATTATGGGGCAACGAATCTAAAAAATTAGCAGAATTTATAAATGATGAAAAAAATCTAGTTTTAAAATCTCCTCATCCATCACCGCTTTCTGCCTATAGAGGCTTTTTGGGGTGTAAGCATTTTTCAAAAGCCAATAATTATCTAAAAAGTTACAACAAAGAACCAATTAACTGGTCTACTTAACAAAAATACTTGCAACTGAGTTTATTAGGGCATCGACTAAATTTTTATTGCCTAGCAAAACATTTACATGCATTGCTTGAGTTTGATATGAAAGAAGATTGATAATTTTTTTATTTTCTATCTTTAAAGCAGCTGAACTTATAACAAGACGCATGCTTGTTTTATCTTTGCCAAGATATTTCATTCTTGCAATTATTTCTTGCCCTCTAAAACATCCCTTATTAAATGATATTCTAGTTTTATCCTGCATAATTTCTGCTGGTCTAAACCTTCCTGAATCAATTGAGCTAATGTTGTAATTTCCAGCAATAGATTGTTTGTAACCCAATCTTCTTTTGCAAGAGTGCTATCTATTTTGTCTTTAGAACATTTAACCAAGAGGCCAAAAGTTTCGTTTTTTAATAAAGACTCTTCGAGTTTTGTTTTAACTACATAGCCATGAACATAATCTTTATTTTTTATAAACTTTACTGAGAAAAATTTTGCATATGGTTCTAGGTCATTTATAAATAATTCAACCAATTCATTTTTAATAATAATTTTATAAGCTTCTCCAGATCTATTAATTATAAAATCTGCAACAACTTGTCCTTTCTGATTACAGATAGAAGATAATTGATAGCTGCTATTTTCGCTTAAGCTTGATATATCTGAAGTTACTTGCCCTTGAAGAAAATCAAATGTTTTATTTGTTTCGCTATGCACTTCTAACACACACATGTCATCAAGCATCAATTGACCTGCGACCAATAAATTATTTTCTTCTATTTTTTTCAAGTAAAATATCGTTAATAAAATCTTATTTTAACCAATGAGCATAGAAATAAACAGAATCAAATGGAAATGCAGGCGAGGCATGAGAGAGCTTGATCTTTTATTGCGTGAGTTTGCTGCTAAGAATCTTGAAAAGCTTGATGAGACTAATCTAAAAATCCTTGATGAGGTTTTGGATTATGATGATCAATCTCTTTTTGATTATATTTTTAAAAATATCCCTTTAAGCAATTACAAGCATGAAGATTTCATTGATAAATTCTTAAAAAAATTTTCAACTATGGGAAACTTTTAAATTAAAACGCTGTCATATGAATAAAGGAATCAATGCTAATGAATGAAAATCATACTGAAGATTCTTTATTAATAGATAAAGCGAGGCAAGGTAATAAAGAAGCCCTAAATATTTTAATGACTAAATACTATCCAAGAGTTTATGCATCGTTGTATGCGTATACAAAATCTAAAGAAGATGCTGAGGATCTTGCACAAGCAACATTTATAAAAGCATGGAAGGCGCTTGAATCTTTCAGAGGCGATAGTGCTTTTTTTACATGGTTATATAGGATCGCAATTAATCTTGCTAAAAATCATTTTCAAAGCTCAGCTTTTAAAAAGCAAAAGATGAATATTTCTGAAGATGAGAGAGTTTTTGAAATTGAAGACACAACAAACGTCGAAGCTGATTTAATGCATGAAGACTCTCTCAGAAAAATTAATAGCTTTATACAAACTTTGCCTGAAAACTTAAGAACTTCATTTACCTTAAGAGAGGTTGAAGGTAAGAGTTATGAGGAAATAGCAACAATTACTGACACCCCGATAGGAACCGTTAGGTCTAGGATTTTTAGAGCAAGAGAAACAATTCTTGAGTATATTAATACGGAGTTAAATTATGGATAAATATGATGAGGATATTTCATCTTTTTATGATGGTGAATTAGACGCAGATAGCTTTGAAAAGTCTTTATCAAATTCTACTAATGCAGGATTTAAAGAAAAAATTTCTATGTACGGAGTAATCTCCGCAGCAGCCAATCTAAATGATATAAACGTTGTTCCTATAAAAAATAGTAATTCAAATAATAACAAAATCTTATGGTTCTCTAATGGACTCACAGCTGCTGCTTCTATTTTGCTAACTGTGTTATTCATAAACCAATCAGATTTTTCTAGATTAGGTGTAGACAAAGATGCCCAGGATGCATTGAATATAGCCATCAGAAGCCCGGAGGCACAAGAAATTGCAAATTCTAGAGAAGATAATTTAGTCAATCATGTACTTAGCGTTGTTAATAATTCGGCTTTAAGCTCTTCAGATCCTCTTATGGACCTAAGAAATGTTGGCTTTAATTTAAATGATGCTTCAAGAAGACACTATTCAAATGACAAGCAAAATTTTACTATGCATATTGAAAAAAAGAATTTTAATCTTAAGAAGGTTAGATACTGGACATATGGGAATAAAAATATTTATTTGATACCTCTTAAAGATGGACGAACTCTTACATTGTATGGAAATTTAGATCAAAAAAGCGCTCAGAAAATTATAAATAATATTAAATCAAATCAAGGATAAAGATGAAGAAAATAACTAGAAGCATACTTTTTTTAATAATCATAAGCTCTACTCAATTGATTGTAGCTGGTTTGCCTGAAAATATTTCAGAACTTGTTGAAGATTCTGCGCCTGCAGTAGTAAATATAACCTCAAAAAAAGAAGTTACATCAAGACAGATGGGTGGGTATGGAGGAATACCTGATGAGATTCTTGAAAGGTTTGGTATGCCAAGACAATACGGGCAGATGCCTCAACAAAAAAGGGAATCAATCTCATATGGCTCAGGGTTCATTCTTAAAGAAGATTACATATTAACTAACTTTCATGTGGTAGAAGATGCTACAGAGGTTGTTGTATCTCTCTCCGATAGAAGGGAATTCAAAGCTGAAATTATTGGCGTAGATCCACTTTCTGATCTAGCAGTTTTGAAAGTAGAGGGAAAGAGACTGCCAAAGGTTACAGTTGGTGATAGTGATAAGCTTAATGTTGGTGATTGGGTGGTTGCAATAGGATCTCCTTTCAGCTTTGATTTTTCAGTTACAGCTGGAATAGTTAGCGCTAAAGGAAGAAGCATCCAAAACAATAATATAGGTAATTATGTTCCGTTTTTGCAAACTGATGTTGCCATCAATCCAGGAAACTCTGGAGGCCCGCTATTTGACTTAGATGGAAAAGTGGTTGGCATTAATTCTCAAATATATTCAAGAAGCGGTGGTTACCAGGGTCTAGCTTTTGCTATACCTATTAACGTAGCCACTGATGTTGCTGATCAAATTATACAAAATGGTTTTGTTTCAAGAGGGTATTTAGGTGTCAGGATGAGCGAGGTTGATAGCGATCTTGCTGAAGCCTTGGGAATGAAAAAACCTTATGGAGCTCTCATAAATGATGTGGAATCAGGGCAATCAGCTGATTTGGCTGGCCTTATGCCTGGTGATGTCATTATTGAATTTAATGAAGAAGAAATTAAATTTAGCTCAGATCTTCCCCATGTTGTTGGTCAATTGAGACCAGAGACAGAAGCTGAAGCAAGAGTAATAAGAGATGGAGAGGAGATATCTATTGACTTTGTTCTTGGAGAGCTTCCAACTGATAAAGATTCGTTTATACCCGCAAAATCAAGCAAATCAAAAGATCCGCTAGGATTAAAAGTTGCTGAAATTGATAGAGACAACCCATCTATGGACAATTTACCGGATGGAGTAATTGTTTCTAGAGTTACTCCTGGTTCACCTGCTTCAGGCAGGATTTTTAGAGGCGACGTTATTACTATGCTTCAATATCGCGGCGACAAATACGAGATATATGAAGTTGACGATTTTAAGGATGCTTTAGAGCAATTTGAATCTGGTAAACGTGTAGCAATTCACCTTAATAGAAAAGGTTCAAAGTTTATTACTTCAGTGAAAATCAACTAAAAATTTATTAACTTACTTTTTTAGAATTCACCATCATTGGCCCCTTTGGCTGTAAAATGTCACACATCTATGAAGAACATTAGAAACTTTTCTGTCATTGCCCATATAGATCATGGTAAGTCCACCTTATCTGACAGACTTATCGAGTATTGTGGAGGTCTGTCTGCAAGAGAGATGTCTGAGCAAATTCTTGATTCAATGGATATTGAGAGGGAAAGAGGCATAACAATTAAAGCGCAGGCAGTAACTTTAAACTATGAAAAAAACGGTGAGACTTATCAATTAAATTTCATTGATACTCCAGGGCATGTTGATTTTTCTTATGAGGTTTCTAGATCATTATCAGCATGTGAAGGCGCATTGTTGGTGGTTGACGGTTCACAAGGTGTAGAGGCTCAAACTCTTGCTAATTGTTATACAGCTGTAGATCAGGGTCTTGAAGTTGTTCCAGTAATAAATAAGATTGATCTTCCTCAGGCTGAGCCAGAAAGAGTTGAAAAAGAAATTGAAGATATGATCGGTATTAATGCATCAGATGCTCCCCATGTAAGTGCTAAAACAGGAATTGGAATTGAATCTTTGTTAGATGTCTTAATTTCTGATATTCCTTCACCTGAAGGTAAGATTGAAAGCCCATTGAAGGCTTTGATAATAGATTCTTGGTTTGATTCTTATTTAGGTGTAGTTTCTTTAATAAGAATTAAAGATGGCACTATAAAAAAAGGTCAAAAGTTTAAAATACACTCTACAGGCGATACTCATATAGTCGATGAATTAGGGATATTCACTCCAAAAAAAGTCACTAAAGAATCTTTATCAGCAGGAGAGGTGGGTTATTTAGTAGCAGGTATAAAAAATATCAAAGGGGCTCCTGTAGGTGATACTTTGCTTGAATGGAATGACGAGACCACACAAGCACTTCCTGGTTTTGAAAAGGTTAACCCAAAAGTTTTTGCATCTATGTTCACTGTAAAATCAGAAGATTATGAGAGGTTTAGAGATGCCTTATCAAAACTCATCTTAAATGATTCATCACTAATATATGAGCCTGAAGTCTCAGATGCACTAGGATTTGGCTTTAGATGTGGTTTCCTTGGTACTCTTCATATGGAGGTAATAAGAGAGCGATTAGAAAGAGAATATGATCTTGAGCTTATCTCTACAGCCCCATCAGTAGAATATGAAGTTTTAAAAACTGATGGCGAAGTTATCAAGCTTGATAACCCATCTCAACTTCCAGCATCTAATGATATAGAGGAAATAAGAGAGCCTATAGTAAATGTGAATATTCTTACCCCAAATGATTATGTTGGTAATGTAATCACCTTATGTACCAACAAAAGAGGCATACAAAAAAATATGACATATTTTGGCAATCAAGTATCTATTATTTTTGAGATGCCTTTGTCTAGTGTAATTATTGATTTCTTTGATCAAATCAAGTCATCAACAAAAGGATTTGCATCTGTTGAGTATTCATTGATTGGTTTTGTTAAATCTGATCTAACAAAAATTGATGTGCTAATTAACAATCAAAAAGTAGATGCTTTATCAATGATCGTGCACAAATCATTTTCTGCCACGAAGGCCAGAGAAATTGCTAAAAATTTACAGAAGTTAATTCCAAGACAAATGTTCGATGTCCCCATTCAAGTTGCACTAGGTGCTAAGATAATATCGAGAGAAACTGTAAAAGCACTAAGAAAAAACGTTACTGCAAAATGTTATGGTGGCGACATTACAAGAAAGAAGAAGCTTCTTGAGAAGCAAAAAGAAGGTAAAAAGAAAATGAAACAAATTGGTAAAGTTTCTATTCCACAAGATGCGTTCTTAAATTATTTTAGTTCAGGAGATTAGAGTGTTTACTGATCCATTATTTATTTTTTCCTTGGCAGGAATGCTTGGGTGTATATATGTTTGGATTAGACAAAATATTGCTAAAGCAAAATTTAACTCTTTAATTGAAGAAAATTTATCCTCGCTAGGAACAATTTTCTTTTTTGCAATGATAATGAGCATATGGTTTAACTCAGGTGATCTTGGGTTAATTTTATTTATAGCTGTAATAATATCTTTCATAGTTTTTTTTATTGGAATCTTCTATAAGAATGAGGTTATTAAAAAATCTACAAGAGGAACACTCATACCACTTTTTATTATTTTTGTTCTTAGATCTTTTCTTTATGAGCCATACCAAATCCCATCTGGATCAATGCTGCCTGGTTTAAAGGTTGGGGATTTTATTTTAGTTAATAAATATGAGTATGGATTAAAAATTAATAGGGTAGGCAAACCTTTAATTGAATTTAATGACCCTGATTATGGAGAGGTTGTGGTTTTTGTGCCACCACACAAACCTGTGCCATATATAAAAAGATTAATAGGTAAGCCAGGTGACTCTATTAAATATATCAATAAAAAGCTTTATATAAATGATGAAATTGTTTTGAAGGACTATGAATTTACAATAGAAGAAATAGTAACAAGAAGATACAGATATCCTTCAGGAAAAATTGAAGAAGTTGAAGAAATTGAAGATATTAAATTTTATACAGAAGAGCTTGGTGGTAGATCATTTACAATAAGAAATAGTTCTGCAAAGACAGAATATCCTCAACAATGGACTGTTCCTAAAGGTCACTATTTCGTAGTTGGTGATAACAGAGATAATTCTAATGATTCAAGACAAGATGTTGGCTTTGTTCCTAGAAATTATTTTATGGGCACAGCTGATTATATCTGGATGACATGGGAGTGCTGGACCTGTTTACCTAGCTTTGAAAGGGCTGGTAAAATCAATTAATGCTTGATTCAATTCAAACTAATATAGGATTTGTATTCTCAGATGAAAGTCTATTAGAGCTCGCACTTACTCATAAAAGTTTTGATAATAAATCTAACAATGAAAGGTTAGAATTTTTAGGTGACACAGTTCTTAATTCAATTATTTCTCAATATTTATTTTTAAAATATCCTGAAATACCCGAGGGTCTTTTAAGCAGGATAAGATCGCAATTAGTCAAATCAGAAACTTTAAGTAAAAAGGCTAAATCTCTTAAACTGCATAAAGCAGTTAGGCTATCCAAAGGAACTTTCAACATTAATGATTTACACAAGAAATCAATCTATGAGGGGTGTTTTGAGGCACTCATAGGCGCAATATATTTAGATGGTGGCTGGGATCAGGCAACGCTAGTAACAATTAATATTTTTTCTGACGAGTTGAACAACATTTCAACTGATGATTCTTTTAAGGATCCTAAGACAGAATTACAAGAGCTATTTCAATCTCTTGGAATGAGCCCACCTGAATACAGCCATGAAGAAAAAACAAGTGGATTTGAGTGTACGTTAGTTTATGAAAATACCAAGTTCACATCATTCTCATCTTCTAAACAAAGTGCGGAGATAAAGGTTGCTGCATCAGTTTTAAACTCCATGGGTAAAAAAGATGACTGAATCATTATGTGGATATATTTCTATAATTGGCAAACCAAATGTTGGTAAATCTACTATATTGAATCATATCTTAGGTAAGAAAATTTCAATCACTTCTAGAAAATCTCAAACAACAAGGAACAATATTCTTGGAATAAAGAATATAGAAAATGCACAACTTATTTTTGCTGATACCCCTGGCATGCATATCAAATCACCCAAAATTATGAATAAAGTACTCAATAAATCTGCTGAAGGTTTAATTGATTATTCGGATATTGTGTTATTCGTTACCCAAAGGCTGAAACTAGACGACCAAGACATGTCAGTGCTTAAGAAACTCAAAGAAGCAAATGCAAAAGTAATTTGTGTTGTTAATAAGATTGACCAAATTGACGATAAGCAAAAATTGCTTCCTTTAATGAAAGATTAAGTGAGCTTTATGACTTCCTTGAAATTATTCCTATCTCAGCACTTTTGGATGAAGGTATAGAAGAACTTCAGAAAATGATAATTAAATATCTACCAAAAGGTGACCATGTTTATGGTGAGGCTATGTCTTCAAATAATCAAAAGGACATGTTTATGATTTCAGAACTTGTCAGAGAGAAGATAATTAGGTTGCTCGGGGATGAGCTGCCGCATGATACGTTTGTTCAAGTCGAGCACTTTGAAGATGAAGAGACCATCTTAAAAATTCACGTTGTTATATTTGTAGTTCGAGATAGTCAAAAACAAATTGTGATCGGTAATAAAGGATCCACTTTAAAGAAAATTGGTAAACAAGCCAGACTGGACTTAGAAGACTATTTTGAGAAGAAAGTTTTTTTAAAAACTTGGGTGAAAGTTAAGAAAAATTGGAATACTGATTCAGATTACATTCAAAGCCTAGGTGTAGGTGCAAGTTATGAGTCCTAATGAATGGGATAATTGCTTTTTATTACATCAAAGAGCCTATGGGGAAACTTCAATAATCGCTGATATTTTCACACGATCATCAGGAAAAATATCAGTCATTGCGCGAGGAGCAAAAAAACCAAAATCTAAGTTCTTCGGTTATTTAGCACCTTTCTGTAAGTTAAAAGTTACCTATTCTGGAAGATCTGAATTAAAAACCTTAACTAACATTGATAGAGATTTTTCTATGTCAGTAGATAATTTTTCAAAAACCAGCTATAGCCTGTTATACATTAATGAGCTTTTGACAAAGTTGCTGCCAAAAAACGCAACTCATGAAGAGTTATTTGATCTTTATGAAGGCTTTTTAGAAAAAGTTAAATCCAATGATTTAGAGTTAACTCTGCGCTCTTTTGAATTAGATATGTTAGAAATGCTAGGTTATGGAATAGATTTTGAATCAGATATAGATGAGCATATTCCCATTGAGGCGAATGCTTATTATAAATTTATATCTCAACGAGGTTTTAGAAAGTCAGAAAGAGGGGAGTTATTAGGTCAAGAAATATTAGATATTCGTGATAGAAAATTAGAGTCTATACCGAGGAAATCATTAAAAAAGATTACAAAAGAAGCAATATTGCTTTGCTTGGATGGTAAAGAGTTGGCTAGCAGGGAGATTTTTAGGAGCTTAAAGGGATGATATACGGGATTGGCACAGATATAGTTGAGGTTTCAAGGTTTAGAAATATGAAATCATTAGATGCTTTTGCAAAGAGATGCCTAACATCTGAAGAGTTAAATTATTTCAATCGCCTGGAGGACTCAAAAAAACCAATATATCTCGCTAAGCAATTTTCTATAAAAGAAGCGATTTCAAAAGCGTTTGGAACAGGCATCAGGCAAGAGGTTTTGCTTTCAAATATGTCTATAGCAAGAGATGATTTAGGTAAACCTGTTTTTATTCCTTTGAATAATCTTAAAGATAAAATGAATGATTTGGGTATTTCATCTAGTCATGTTAGTCTTGCAGACGAAAAAAATTATGTAGTAGCATTTGCTATATTAGAAAGATGAAAAATTTTATTTTGTTGGGCCCTCCAGGGGCTGGAAAGGGAACACAAGCTGACCTTATATGCGATCTATATCAAATTCCTAAATTAAGTACAGGAGACATGTTACGAGAAGCTGTTGCCTCAGGCTCAGATCTTGGTAAGCAAGTTTCAAGCATTCTTGATTCCGGCGGACTTGTTTCTGATGACATTATTGGCTCATTAATTGAAGAAAGACTGCAAATGCCAGATTGTAAAAATGGATCTTTGTTTGATGGAGTTCCGAGAACTCTTGGTCAGGCAAAAATCCTAGATGATATGGGCGTATCTTTTTCTCATGTCATAGAAATTGTTGTTGAGGACGATGTGATCGTTAGCAGAATGTCAGGTAGAAGAGTGCATCCTGGATCAGGTAGGAACTATCATATAGATTACAATCCTCCAAAAATTGAGGGTATTGATGATGAATCTGGAGAAGCATTAATACAACGTGAAGATGATAAGCCTGAGACCGTTCTTAAAAGATTAGATGTTTATCACGAACAAACAGAGCCGTTGACCAATTTCTATAAAGAAATTAGCAGTAAATCTGAGCTTGTGTATTTTTCAGTTGATGGTTCAAAAAGCGTTAATGAGGTTTTTGCAAACATAAAAAAAGAAATTTAATTATGGATGTTTTGGCAATTGATTCTACTGGGGACCATACTTCAGTAGCATCCAAGATTGGAGATGATCTCTTGTCGATATCAGTAAACCATAAAAGAAAAAGTCGTCCGGATTGGCAATCTCTTCTGCAAAATATCAGCATTGATTCTAAAGACCTATCAAATTTTGATCTTTTTGTTTTCGGCCAAGGCCCTGGATCATATACCTCAATTAGAAGCGTCGCTACTTTTTTAAAAGCAATTGCTTTAACGCAATCAAAACCACTAATGCCAATCTCAAATCTTGAATGTATTGCTTTCGAGCACACTATCTTTAACACAGAGGATCAAATCTTACATTGTGCAATTCTCTCAGACATTAAATCTGAAGCTTATTATGCAGAGTTTAATTTTGTTGATGGGTCGTTAAAAAATATTGGCTCAGAGATGCTTGTTAATATGATAGATCTTGAAAAAATTGCTTCTAAAGATCCCGATGCTGCTTTTTTAGGCAATGCATGGGATTCAGTTAATGAAGTAAATGTAAATTTGGATATTAAATCAAATGCAGCCACATTAATTGAGTTAGCTCTTTCAAAATATTCTGAAGACTCAAAATACAGACCCGAAGATGCAAATCCCGTTTATATAAAAGAAACCACATATAAAAAATTAAATGATCAATGATATTGTATTAGTAATACTGCTAAGCATAATTCAGGGGTTAACTGAATTTCTTCCTATATCAAGCTCAGCACACTTGCTTTTACCTAACTTGTTATTTGGTACTAAAGACCTTGGATTAAGTTTTGATATCGCTACTCATGCCGGCACTTTAGTTGCTGTTATATTTTATTTTAAGAATGATCTTATGCGAATGAGCTCATCTTTATTAAATAATGATAAAAGTTTATTAGATGATAGGCGATTAGCATTTTTACTAATCATTGCAACAGTGCCGATCGTGATCGCTGGCTTGCTCTCATCTGATTTGATACAACAAAGACTTTTCTCACTTCAAAGCATTGCAACAATGAATATTGTATTTGCATTTGTTCTAATGTTTGCATTTGCTGCTGGTCCAAAAAATAAAACAATCAAACAGCTCACAATATTTGCTGCAATATTCATAGGACTTATTCAGGTTTTTGCTTTAATACCAGGCGCATCAAGGTCGGGTACCGCAATAACAGCGGGCTTGATAGCTGGTTTGAGCCTTAAAGACGCATCTAAGTTTGCATTTTTACTTGGAATTCCAACTATATTAGGTGCTCTTGTTTTTCTTTTGCTAGATATGATCGCTCCAGGTGTAGAGATAGATCTTTTACAGCTTTTAGTGGGCTTCTCAATTTCTTCTGTAGTAGCCTTTTTAACCATTAAATATTTTTTACTATTTGTTGAAAAAATAGGGGTAATGCCCTTTGTCATTTATAGAATCATATTGGGAATGGCAATTATTCTAATTTAATGAACTGCCCGATAGTAATCGATAAAACACTTCATTTAAAAGTTGAATTTGTAGCAAACTATTTAAATTCTGAGATTGTTGATGGTCCACCAAAAACTGGTTCATTCATAACAATAGCTAATGAGATGCTTACATTTAATTCTTATTTAGATGATGAATTAAGATCTTTAAATATAGATTTCCTATCTGGCCCTATAGGGTGGAGATTAAACAGATCTCAGCATGAGAAACATATTAAAAAAGCTTTGGGTAAGAGTTTAAACCCTTTGAATATATTTGATGCAACAGCAGGCATGCTTGCAGATACTATGATTTTTCTGTCTTTAGATCATAAGGTTGTTGCGTGTGAGCAAAGCAAAATTATTTATCTTTTAATCAAGGATGCATGCGAAAGAGCAAAAGCTTCTTTACCTTTTTTGGATAATTTAACGCTTCTTAATGGCGATGCTCGAGATATTTACAATGAAAAAAAAGATATTGATTTCGATGTAATTTATTTGGATCCACTTTATCCAAAAACTAAGAAGGCCTCAAAGGGCTCTGGTGAAATTGATTTATTAAGAAAAATAATAGACTTAGAAGGCATAGAGGACGCTGGCGACAGTATTTTTAATACCTTTCAAAGCGCTAATTGCAAAAAAATAATCTTGAAAAGACCAATCAAGGCCCCATTGATTTGTAATAAAATAAATTATCAGATCAAAGGAAAATCTACTAGGTTTGATATATACATTTAAGGAGTAAAGTATGAATCCATTTGGAATGATGAAAGACATGAAAAACATGGAAAAGATGATGAAGCCTGCGCTTGAAAAATTTATGAAAGACTCAGGGTTTGTAAAAAAAGAAGAGCTTGAGCCATTAAAACGAAGAATTGCTGAATTAGAAGCTGAAGTAAAGAGGCTCAAATAGTCTGTGATAGATAATCTTAAGCCTGAGGACATTTCAAGAATCATTGAAATGGCATGGGAAGATAGAACAACTTTTGATGCCATAGAAGCAACATTTGGACTCAATCAGAATCAAGTAGAGGACCTAATGAGAAAGAATCTCAAAAAAAGTAGCTACACGCTTTGGAGGAAAAGAGCTCGAGGCAGAAAAACAAAACACCTTGGTTTAAGAAGCTTTGAGGTTGGCAGACATCATTCATATGATCAGAACAAATATAAAAAGTAATCACATTCAGATAGAAAACCTGTGTAAGTCTATATTCTCTGATATGGATAGCATTAGATATAGCCTTGAAGATAAAAAGATCTTAGTTCACCACAACGACAGCACAAACCCTGATGCAGCATCAATAGAATTTGTAGAATATGAGGACAAATTCAGCGTAGCTTATTGGGATGGCTATTCACTCGCAGAAGATTTTGAATCAAATAACATCAAAGATGCTCTAAAGGCTTTTAAAAGATTTTCAAAAAAACTTTACAAAAATATTTCTAGATTCAGTTAAGATTTGTAGCAGATGAAATCATTTTTTTACATTGTTCCTTTTATAATTTTTTTATCCTCGTGCGGAGGAGGCGGTGGTGGAGGTTCTGCAGATGGACCGGCGACAAATCAATCTGCTATAAGCATTTCATATAGCGCCTTACCAAACCCTATTTATTCTTATCAAAGATTAAGTATTGATGTAAATTCAAATTATTCTGACTGTAAATATGTTTTAAGCGGTGATGATATCCATTGGATACAAAGTTCTGGAAATACATTTAACTTTAATGCTCCGATAACAGTACTCGAAGACGAATCATTTAAATTTCAAATTAACTCATTATCAACTAGCACATGCCCAACTGGTTCAAAAGAAGTTAGTTTAAATATTAAAAAAAATAATACTAAATATAACCCTATTCCAATAAATCATTTAGATCAAAAGACCAATTACTACAACAATTTAGATATTGGTTTTGGCGGTATAGAGATTAGCGATAGATACTCTGCAACAATCTGCTATCCCACCCCTGATGATTGTACGACTTATAACAATGAACTGTTTGGACAGGATGCTCATAATATGGCTACAGGGGATTTTAATGGGGATGGTCACGAAGATCTTGTTGTTGGGTGGGCAATATTTCCTCATACAATAGAGGAAGAACAAAAAATTCTTGCTCCTATTCATATTTATTTAAATGATGGAGAAGGTCATCTTTATGAAGATAAAACTATATATGCCTCCTCAGAATATTTTGTTCATCCCTTTGCATATAGGCTTGCTGTAGAGGACTTTAATGCTGATGGTATAGATGATATTTTTGCAGGATCTATGGGAAAGCAAGTTAGAGGCGAAGACCAATCACAGGATTATATTGCTCCATTCCCGCATCTATTGCTGTTAAGTAATCAAAATGGCTTTTTTGAGGATAAGAGCTCAAATATTGAAGATCAAAATAATGGCGAGGGACCATTATGTGGTTTTGCACATGATGCAAGCGCAGGTGATTTTGATAATGATGGTGATATGGACATTTTTGCCTGCAATATGATTCTAGTAAATAACGGGTTGGGTGAATTTAGTATTCATCCATATATTGGTATTGATTGGTACTATAGTCACATGAGTCCAATGAGCAGCCTGCTTACTGATTTAAATAATGATGGATATGATGACATTGTATTTTGGAATTTTGACAACAGATTTTTGTTTGAAAGCCAGCCAGAAGAAGGCACTATTCTTTTAAGCAATAACTCAGCTGATGTTGCTAATTGGCAAGAGTTAGAATTACCAAAGGGCCCCTTCGCAATAAATAGAAACAAATATAATCACGCAGCATCAGGTGATTTAAATCAAGATGGCTTCAATGATGTAGTTGTTTCAATTACAAGAGATGATCCTTACTATGAAGGTGCATATATTCAGATATTGATAAATGATCAAACTGGCAATTTAATAGATAGTACTTCTGCGCATTTTCCAAATCAGTCAAGGCTCGATAATCACCACGGAGAGGGTAATATTTATTTAAGGGATATAGATGGTGATGGTGATCTTGATATCTTTCATTCAACTAGAGATTTTCAATCCAATATTTCTGGTGCCCACATAGCAATTAACGATGGTCAGGGAAATTTCTCTTCAAATGAATCCATTCTACCGGAAAGACCTGTATCTTTCTCCAATTCAACTAGATCTCTTATGAAAGGCGTGCCAATAAATCTTGATAATAAGGGCTGTATTGATCTAGTATCTACTTCAGACTCATGGACTGATGCAAATACAACAACAAACTATTTGTTCTCTATTATCAACGTTGATTGCTCTTTTTGAAATGGTGCCCCATGCCTGAGTCGAACAGGCACTCCCGAAGGAACGCGATTTTGAATCGCGCGCGTCTACCAATTCCGCCAATAGGGCACGGTGGCATTGTAGCTAACTATCAAGTCTTTTAAAATCATCATCTTATGAAAACTATAGATTTTGATTATCATTTGCCTGATGAGCTTATAGCAAATTATCCGCTCGATGATAGAAGCTCAAGCAAGTTATTGGTTTATGAAGAAACCATTTCACATAAAAGTTTCAGAGATATTTTAAATTACTTTGAAAGTGGTGATCTTTTGGTCATAAATAATACCTCAGTGATCCCAGCAAGACTTCATGGAACAAAAGAATCTGGTGGTGCAGTAGAGGTCATGCTTGAGAGAATTATGGAGAACAACAAAGCCCTAGTTCAGATTAAATCAGGCAGAAGTCCAAAAGAAGGTTCTGTATTAAATATTGGCAATCACCAAGTAACAATATTAGGTAGAAAAGACAATTTTTTTATAATTCAATTTGATGGAGAGCCACTCAAAATCTTTAACGATATAGGCCATGTTCCTTTACCTCCATATATCAAAAGGGACGATGAGGAGCTTGATCATGACCGATATGCTACTGTTTATGAGGATAAGCAACTCCAGGATTCTGTCGCAGCCCCAACAGCAGGATTGCATTTTGATGAAGAGTTACTTGACGAGATAAGAAAAAAAGGTGTTTCAATTGCAAAAGTTAATTTAAGCGTTGGTGCGGGGACGTTTCAACCAGTAAAAGTTGAAAACATTGCTGATCATAATATTCATAGTGAATACATGGAAGTTAAACCCGAAATAGTTGATCTTGTTAATGCAACCAAAGAATCAGGTAAGAAAGTTTTTGCAGTGGGTACAACTGCAACAAGAGCTCTAGAAACTGCTTTTAAAGATATGTCTCAAAAAGGATTCAATGGATATACAAATTTATATATTACCCCTGGATATAAGTTCAAAGCAGTTGATTGTTTAATTACAAATTTTCATATGCCTCAATCTTCACTATTAATGCTTGTAGCTGCTTTTATAGGATATGAAAATATGAAAGAAATCTATAAGATAGCCGTAGAGGAAAGGTATAGATTTCTCTCTTACGGAGATGCAATGCTTTTACAAAAACATGAAGTTTAAATTAAATACAAAATCAGAATTCGCTAGAAGAGCAGAGCTATCTTTCCCAAGAGGAAAAATACAAACTCCTGCATTTATGCCTGTTGGAACTAACGGCACAGTAAAAGGTATGACTGTAGAAGACTTGAAATCAACAGGCGCTGAAATTATTCTCGGTAATACTTATCATCTAATGCTGAGGCCTGGGGATGAGGCTGTTAAAGAGCTAGGAGGTCTTCACAAATTCTCTAATTGGGATAGACCAATTTTGACTGATTCAGGAGGATTCCAAGTATGGAGTCTCGGTGATCTTGTAAAAATTAGTGAAGAAGGTGTTCGATTTAGCTCGCCATACGATGGCAGAAAAATCTTTATGACCCCAGAAGATTCGATTCAAATTCAAGAAAATCTTGGATCAGACATTGTAATGGCGTTTGATGAATGCACTGATTACCCATCAACACACGAGCAAGCAAAAGAGTCTATGGAGCTTTCCATGAGATGGGCTAAAAGGTGCAAAGATGCTCATAAATCCTCATCAGCCTTATTTGGAATCGTTCAAGGCGGCATGCACGAAGATCTTAGAGAGGAATCATTGAAACAGATAAAAGAAATCGGATTTGATGGGGTTGCGCTTGGTGGGCTTAGTGTAGGAGAGTCTAAGGAAGAAAAAACAAAGATTCTTGCATTTATGGCTGATAAATTACCTGAAGATAAACCTAGATATCTCATGGGCGTGGGTAAGCCAGAGGATATAGTAGAAGCTGTAAGATATGGCATTGATATGTTTGATTGCGTGCTACCAACAAGAAACGCAAGAAATGGACAGTTAATAACTTCTACAGGAGTGGTTAATATTAGAAATGCTCCCTATAAAATGGACCAAGGACCTATAGACGAGAATTGTGATTGCAAGGTATGTAAAAACTACAGCAGAGCATATTTAAACCATTTAGATAGGACAAATGAGATGCTTGGCAGCATTTTATCTAGTTATCATAATATTTATTACTATCAATCTCTTATGAGGGGTATAAGAGAAGCTTTAGAGAATAATTTATTCGCGAAGTTTGTAAAAGACTTCTATAATATGCGAGGTTTAGAAATGCCCGATGGGCCACTATAGGAAGAGTTATGAATTTTTATAAATATTTGCTTACATTAATTGTTATGCCAAATCTTATTTTTGCACAAGATGCAATGCAGCAATCAGCGCCCTCAGCGTGGGGTCCTCTAATAATGTTTGGAGGATTTTTTATCCTAATTTACTTTTTAATGATTAGGCCTCAAAACAAAAGACAAAAAGAACTTGTTAATATGATCGCAGCATTAGAGAAGAATGACGAAATCATCACAGCAAGTGGAATTCTTGGTAAAGTAATAGAAATTAAGGGAGCTTATATCTCTGTTAATGTTGGCGATAATCAGACTCTAAAATTTCAAAAATCTGCTGTATCAAGTGTTTTACCAAAAGGCACAATTGATTCAATTAAATAATATTTAGAAGTGAATAAAAACTCAGCCCTAAGATACATCACAATACTAATTGTTTTAGGGTTAGGTTGTCTTTATGCACTGCCAAACTTATACCCAACTCAACCAGCTGTTCAAATTGCTTATACTGACTCTGGTAAATCTGCAGACCAATCTCTATTAGATGAGGCGGAGGCCATATTAGATAATCAGACTTCTGGTTATCAAGATATCTTTTTAAGAGACAATAAAATTGTAGTTAAATTTAATTCCTTAGATCAACAGCTTGAAGCTAAAACCGCATTACAAAATACTCTTTTAGACAAGGTAATTATTGCCCTTAATCTTGAGCCTACTACACCACAATGGTTGAAAGATATAGGCGGCAGTCCTGTAAAACTAGGTCTAGATCTATCAGGTGGTGTTCACTTTTTACTTGAAGTAGATATAGATACCGCACTGCAAGCAAGATTAGAAGTGTTGCTTGATAATTATAGAAAAAGCTTTAGAGAAGATAAGTTACGTGTGGCAAATTCATCGGTTAAAGATTTAGCTCTTCTCTTTGAGTTCAAGGATAATGAGAGTTATAACAATGCCTTAAGAACTTACAGAAATGACAGCATTGGCATCAATGGTGGCATCCAATACATAATCACTGAGAGACCAAGCAGAAAAACTTTACTGCTTGAATATTCTGATGTTGCTATCAAAGAAATCAGAGATTATGCCGTAGGACAGAACTTAACAACTTTAAGAAATAGGGTAAATGAGCTTGGTGTTTCTGAGCCAGTCGTTCAAAGACAAGGAGCCAACCGAATTGTTGTTCAACTTCCTGGAGTTCAAGACCCTACTGCTGCTAAAAAAATCATTGGTAAGACAGCTAACTTAGAATTTAGACTTGAGGCAAATGCAAGAACTTCACCGTTAAGGAAAGAAGAGTTCAATTTTAAAGACAATGAGTATAGAACTGCCTTCTTAGAAAGAGCTGTTGTAGTTACAGGTGACCGAGTAACTAACGCAAATACTGGTTTTGATGAAAGTGGATTCTCGCAGGTAAATATTACTCTAGATATGCAGGGCGGAAGAGCAATGCAAAAGGCTACCTCCGGAAATATTGGAAGAGGTCTTGGTGTTTTATTTGTTGAGCAAAAATCTAAATCCGAGCTTGTTACTGATGAATTTGGTAATAAAGTTATCGAACAAACCTCATACATTGAAAAAAATATTATTAGTTTGGCAACTATTCAGGCTGTCTTAGGGACAAGCTTTAGAATCACAGGAGTTGGATCACCTCAAGAAGCTAGCGAACTCGCTTTATTATTAAGAGCTGGGGCTTTGGCTGCACCAATGAAGTTTGTTGAAGAGAGAACAGTAGGCCCAAGTCTTGGTAAAGAAAATATTGAGCTTGGCATGACATCAATACTCATAGGTTTTTCTTTGGTTATATTATTTATGGCACTTTATTACCGAGTATTTGGTTTGGCTGCAAATATTTCTTTGGTAATTAATTTAGTTTTAATAACAGGGATAATGTCCTTGCTAGGAGCAAGTCTTAACCTTACCTGGTATCGCAGGTATTGTTTTAACAGTTGGTATGGCGGTTGATGCAAATGTTTTGATCTTCTCAAGGATAAGAGAAGAACTAAAAAACAAAGACCCTCAATCCGCAATTCATGATGGATTTTCAAGAGCATTTGTAACTATATTTGATGCTAATGTAACCACCCTTATTGCTGCACTGATTCTTTATGTTATTGGTACAGGGCCTATAAAGGGTTTTGCCATTACATTATCTATAGGGATTGTTACTTCAATGTTCACAGCGATTATGTGTACAAGAGCAATGGTAAATCTAATCTATGGAAACAAGAACATTAAGGAATTAAAAATATAATGAATAAAAAGATACCATTCATGAAATATAGAAAGGTCGCAGCTATTGTATCTGCGGTCTTATTTTCTGTTTCTGTTTTATCTTTGTCATTTAAAGGCCTCAGTCTTGGATTAGACTTTAGTGGCGGAACTTTAATAGAAGTTACCTATGAAGAGCCAGTTGAGCTGGAGTCTATTAGAAATATTCTTATTGAGAATGATTATGAGGATTCACAAGTTGTTAACTTTGGATCTAATTTAGACGTACTGATTAAAGTTGCTGATCAAAATGGTAATAGCAGTATTGGTGAGAGTATATTTAATCTCTTAAATGATTCTGGTCTTAACGGTGAGCTTAAAAGGGTAGAGTTTGTTGGTCCTCAAGTAGGCTCTGAGCTTAGAGATCAAGGCGGACTTGGAATGCTAGTGGCTCTTTTCATGATCCTTATGTATGTTGCTTTTAGATTTCAGTATAAGTTTGCTTTAGGCGCTGTTTCAGCTTTAGGTCACGATGTTGTTATTATTCTTGGCTTCTTTTCTATTTTTGCTTGGGACTTTGATTTAACTGTATTAGCAGCTCTGCTAGCTGTCATAGGTTATTCATTAAACGACACTATCGTGGTTTCTGACAGAATTAGAGAAAATTTTAGGTCAGAAAGAACCCTTGGACCTCAAGAGATGATCGACCTTTCTCTTAATCAAACATTAGGTAGAACAATCGTTACCTCTTTGACTACATTACTAGTTTTATTTGCCTTATATATTTTTGGTGGCGAGCTTATTAAAGGCTTTAGTTTGGCCCTTATTTTGGGTGTTATGGTTGGTACTTATTCTTCTATATATGTAGTTGCAAACATGCTGATGTCATTGTCTATCACTCAAGAGGATTTAGCTGTTCCTGAGCCTGAAGGCGCAGATTTTGACGAATTACCTTAGTATTTCTCGTAATAAGGTTTAACTGATTTTAAAATTGCTTTGTAGCACTTTGGTGTGGCACAAATGAAGTGGTCGCCATTAAGATATTTTGGATCGCCATTAAAGTCACTGATCAATGCCCCGGATTCTTTAGCAATTAATAAACCAGCAGCAACATCCCACAACTCAACACCATGAGCCCAGTAACCATCAAGCCTTCCAGAGGCTGTATAACAGAGATCTAAACTAATAGATCCAGAATTTCTCATTTCAAGATCTTGATTAAAAAGTTCTTTATATGTCTTATCAAAATCATAGCTATATCCAGCTGAACTAACTTCGAAGTAGCAAAGCTGAGCATTGATCCAATGACACCTTGTTGTTTACTTACCTTAATTTTCCATTATTAAGAGTTGCTCCAGCTCCTTTTTGTGCAGAAAATTCTTCTCTTCTAATTGGATCTATTACAACTGCTGTAACCGGTTCCTCATCCATAAGACATGTTAGTGATAGAGCAAAATGTGGATAGCCGTTCATAAAATTAGACTCGCCATCAATCGCTTTTAGAATCCATGTAATATTAGAATTGTTGACCTCAGACCCTGTCTCAGCACCCAAGAAATTGTCTTCTGGATAGAATCTTTTTATTTCATCAAGTACTATGCCTTCAACTCTTCTATTGATAGCTTGAAGATATCCATCAGGAGATCCTTTAGAAGCATCTAAACTGTGGACTTTTTTTACAGCAAATTCTAACTCTGCAGCACCTTTTCTTGCAGCAATTTGATTTACATTTAATAAAGCTTGAATTGACATGTCGCTATTGTAATAGAAATGAGGATAATAGTGACATGAGTTTGAAAAGTAATTTAATTAACATAGTTTTAGTCGAAACATCGCATCCTGGAAATATCGGCTCTGTAGCACGAGCTATGAAGACTATGGGACTATCTAATTTATCTCTAGTGAATCCTAGAAAGTTTCCTTCAGGTGATGCCAATGCCCTTGCTGGTAATGCATTAGATGTTCTTGAAAATGCAAAAGTCTTTGAATCTATTGAAGAGGCAATAGCAGATAGTACATTTGTCTATGCAACCTCATCAAGAAACAGAACCATCCAATGGCCGACTGTAAATTCAGAAGAGGGAGCAATAAAAATTGTAGATCAATCTAATGCTGAGAAAAAAGTATCAATTTTATTTGGTAGAGAGGACAGGGGACTTACTAATGAAGAACTGCAATTAGCCAACACCCATATTGAGATACCTGCAAATCCAGAATACCCAGTGCTCAACGTTGCAATGTCTGCTCAAGTCTTATGTTATGAAATCTTTAAGTCGTCACATGATACTGAGTCGAGAGATTGGCATGATTATCCTGAAGTTGATTCAAAAAATCTTCAGATGCTAATTGATCATTTTATTGAAACTGCAGTTGCTATTGATGTAATCAAACCAGAGAATCCAAAAAAGATAATATCCAGAATCAAAAGAATGTTCAGTCGCTTACATCCAGATGAAATGGAAACAAGTTTTATGAGAGGCTTTCTTGCGGCTATAAATAAGAAAATAAAATAGCTCTAGGCCTTTGATAATTTTTCTACATTCAATATAATACGTTTCGCATCTAGTCCCGTTCGTCTAGAGGCCTAGGACACCGGGTTTTCATCTCGGCAACAGGGGTTCGACTCCCCTACGGGATGCCAATTTACTAAGAAGCACACAATAGTGGGCTTTTTTTATGATTTAAGAAAAAAATGTAGTCATATCTGCTGAAATTGTAGTCAGTATTGATGTAGATTTGCATTCAATTAATTTTTATTTGGTAGTCATAAAATAAATAAATTGTAGTCAATTTGTAGTCAATTTCTCATTTACGGGGGGGCAGGAATACTAGCCGGGTACCCCTGGTATATATCTAGTGGTTGAGAATTTTGAGAGGTTTTTGCGTATTAACTAGATTTTCTATATATAAAAAATTATAAGCTTAATACTAAGCATAACTATCCCAACATAAGTTGTTAACATGCCTGAAATTCTTAAAAAAGGATTGTAATCAAAAAAAGCAAAACATATTGCGTGAGCGATTCTGCCATAGGTAAAAATTAAAGATGCAATAAGCATATAAACGTATGAAGTATCTCCTACTAACTCAGAAACCAATAACAACAACAAATATAAAGGAACATATTCTGAAAAGTTGCCGTGAGCTCTTATATTTCTATTAAGCTTCTCTTCTGTAACTTCCTTATCCATCTTAAAGAATAGTTTCATTACAGGACTTCCTCTCATATAACCCACTCGCATTGCAAGTAAGATGTAAAAGAGAGAAAGAGTACTTATAAATATTGGCGTAAGAAATATATTCATAATTTTCTCCAAAACAAGAATATTTACTTTAACAAATTACATCAGTCATTTTATACATAAAGTAATATAATATTAAGGTGGATACTAAATTTAAAAAATTAATCGAAGAAGCACTTAAATTAATTAAACCTATTTCTCCAATAGAAATCCAAAAAAATATTGAAGATTACTACATCATTGATGTACGTGAACCTGATGAAGTTTCAGTATCTGGTAAAGTCAAAGGAGCATTAAATATTCCAAAAGGAGTTATAGAGACCGACAGGAAGCTTGATAAAGAAGTTAAAGCTGACCAACTTATTGTAGTTTATTGTGAAAGTGGAAATAGGGCAGCTCTTGTTGGTAAATGTTTAATGGATGCTGGATATACAAATATATATAACTTAGGCGGATTTAAGGATTGGGTAAAAGCTGGGGGTCAAATTGAATTTGCTGCTTAGACAATTATTTGACCATAGTTCATCAACTTATACATATATCATTGGTTCAAATGATGATGCATTAATTATTGACCCAGTAAAGGAAAATGTTTCTCAATACATTAATCTTTTAGATGAGTTAGGTTTATCTTTAAAAATGGTTTTAGATACTCATGTCCATGCTGACCATGTTACTGGTTCAGGTTTATTACAAAAACAAAAAGCTTGTGAGGTAGGCTCACCTATAGAGTCAGCTGCTTGTTGTGGAAGCTTTTCATTTAAAGATGGGACTGTATTAGAGCTAGGCGCAGTCAAGTTTAAGTGTTTATTTACACCCGGTCACACCAATGATTCTTATTGTTTTTATTTTAAGAATCCTGGGTGGATATTTACTGGTGATACGCTCTTAATTAGAGGAACAGGTAGAACAGATTTTCAAAATGGGTCCGCTGATAATCTTTATGAAAGTTTGCACCAAAAACTGCTAACTTTACCCCCAAATACAATTGTTTATCCTGGACATGATTATAGAGGCATGACTTCATCAACTATCGATGAAGAAAAAAATAATAATCCAAGGTTATTACTCTCAAAAAAAGATGATTTTATAAGTCATATGAATAATTTAAAGCTATCAGACCCAAAAATAATGGATGTTGCAGTTCCTGCAAATCTCAAATTAGGATTAGAATAAGCTAGAGAAATTCTTAATTAAGAATCCCCTACGGGATGCCAATTTACTAAGAAGCCCATAATAGTGGGCTTTTTTAATCTCCAGCAAATGGCGAACCAAAAATACCAACTCCCAGCTCAGCCCATATCAACAAAAAAATTAAAAAAGCTATTGGCCATATAAATTTCATAAATAAACCCTATCAGAATTTAGTTTTCATATATTTTTATATTATGTAAAGAATTTGTTTATTAAATAAAATTTAGAATACCCGCCTACTTGTAATTAGCGGGTATTCTTTTCTAAGTGTTCTAAAAGTTCTTTTGAGAACTCGTTAATAATATTTTCTTCGACAAGATGTCGCATATTATCAATAACCAGCAGAACGCTGTTTTTAATTAGTTTATGAATTTGATATGAATTTTTTACCCTAATAAGCGGGTCATCTTTTCCATGAATAATTAAAGTAGGTGCCTTGATGCTCATAACTTTTCTAATTCTATTTTTTGAAGAAAGTATTGCAAATAACTGCCTCGCGTAGCCATATCCATTACCTTTGCCAAGAGCTCTATTGTAATTAGCTATAGTTTGTTCTTTGAATTCTGGAGTATCAATTTCTCGCCCCTCCATTCCTATTAAAGAAACCCATTTAAGCTCTCTCTCATAAACCTCTTCAGCGGTTGGATTAACATTCTGAGCTCTTTCTATCATTATCTCTCGGACTTCTTTTGATGCACCATTAAATGGCCCAGGCACTGATGCAGTGGATGCAATCAAGGTAAATGATTTTATTTTTTCTGGATACTTTGCACAGATAATTTGACTTATCATGCCGCCCATTGAAGTCCCAAGAATATGAGCCTTATCAATTTTTAAATGATCAAGAAGATTAATAGCATCCTTGGCCATATCATTGAGATTGTATTCAGATTGAACTGGAAGTCGAAGATAGTATCTTATATATCCACTAAGCATAGATGGTTTGCTTGAAAATCTAGATGACAAACCTGAATCTCTATTGTCAAAAACTATCGGTCTGTAATTATTTTTGATCAATAGATCTATTAAATCATCAGACCAATGCACTAATTGGGCTCCTAATCCGTGAACAAGCAAAATAGGCTCTTGATCACTTTCTCCATAATCTCTATAAAAAATGCTTACATTATTTTTTTCAACTAAGCCTTCTTTATATTTCATATGATTAGTCTTACATATTTTTTGCATGCATTACATGAAATTTTGATATACATTAGAAATTAAATACATTTAGGGGATTTATTTGTCTGGATCAATCAGCAATTCAGTTAGGGCAGCTTATGGCATTGGTGATTTTGCAATATGCCTTTATTGGAGTGGGGTAAGTATATACCTGCTTTATTTTTATACTGATGTAGTTGGAATATCGCCTTATGCTGCAGGTGCAATCTATGGCATTGGTATTTTATGGGATGCTTTTACAGATCCTTTTATGGGGATATATAGCTGAGCGCACTAGATCAAAAATGGGGAGCTATAGACCATATATATATTATGGTTCTATACCACTAGCACTTTCATTTGTGTTGTTGCTATGGGTTCCGCCATTTGAAGGAATGTTTTTGATAGGATTTCTTTTATTAGTAAATCTAATACACAGAAGCTGTTTCACAATTGTTAGCGTTCCTTATTCTTCTTTAACTGCGCGAATAACTGATGATAGCGATGAGAGAACAATTCTCACTGGATCAAGAATGTTTGCAGCTGCTTTTGGAACTTTTTCAATATCAGCACTTGGGTTCCCAATCGTATTGTTTTTTGGAGGAGGGCAAGAGTCGATTGGGTTTATATACCTAGGAATTATTGCAGGTTTAACCGCAATCCTGATACTGATGATAACTGTAACTTTTGTTAAAGAAAGAAAATTTGAATCCATTAAATCTGAACTACCAAATTTCTTTGAGGTATCTAAATCTGTTGCAAGCAATTATCCTTTTTGGCTTGTATTTAGCTCCATTCTAATTTTATTAGCTGCGATGCTTATGTTTAATAATAATTTGGTTTATTACTCGAAGTACGCCTTGGATCTTCATAGCTATCAGGGTTTAATTCTTGGAGTATTGAATGGAGTCACATTTATTGCAGTTCCAGCATGGGCTTATATTGCTCTTAAGCTTGGTAAAAAGAATACATGGCTAACTGCAATGGCCGCACTATTTGTAGGATTTATACTTTTTTATTATCTCCCAATCAATGGTCTGAATGAACTTCTATATGTTCTAGCATTTATTGGTTTAGCGAATGGAGCTACCGGAGTTCTATTTTGGTCAATGCTGCCTGATACTATTGAATTTGGAGAATGGAAGACTGGTATTAGAACCGAATCATCTTTGTATGGATTTATGACTTTTGCACAAAAAGGTGCCATAGCTATTGCAGCTTTTATTTTGGGTATGGTCTTAACAAGCATTGGGTTTGAACCTAACGAAGTTCAATCTGCTCAAACTATTTCTGACCTTAAAACTTTAATGACATTAATACCAATTGTTGGAATATGCATCAGTTTTATTCTTATGTGGTTTTATCCTATTGATAAAAAATTCCATAGCCAGCTTATTGCAGATATACAAAACAGAGGGTCATCTTGAAACAAATTAATTGGGGAATAATTGGTACAGGTAGTATTGCCTCTGCTTTTGCGCATTCAATAGAGCACTGTAGTCATTCAAAATTGAGTGGAGTATATGGTAGGAATGCTGAAGCTTTAAATGTTTTTTCAAAAAAGTTTAAAGTAGAGCCATTTAAAGATATTGAGAGCTTTTTAGATTCATCTGATATAGATGCTGTTTATGTTGCAACCCCGCACAATACTCATTTCAAATATTCACTTGAAGCCATTAAAAATAATAAGCATGTTTTATGTGAAAAACCTTTAACTATGAATCATCTGGAGAGCATGATTCTACTTAATCTAGCCAAAGAAAAAGAACTGTTTTTAATGGAAGCTTTTATGTATAGAACGCATCCCCAAACTCAAAACATTCTGCAAAACTTATCAATTTTTGAAAAAGGTTTAGATATTAAAATTGAAAGCTCATTTGGCTTTGCTGCAGATGTGCCTGAATCTCATAGATTAAGAAATCCAGAATTAGGAGGCGGCTCCATACTCGATGTTGGTTGCTATCCGCTGTCAATGGTAAGACTTATTGCTGGAGCCTTTGAAGGAGCTCCATTTGCTGATCCAATATCTATAGATGGCCTCAGGCGAAATAGACTCAACCGGAACTGATCTATCTGCCAAAGCAGAATTAAAGTTCTCGAACAACATTAACGCAAGTATAAATACTGCTATTAATCAGGAGCTAAAGAATAATCTAATTATCTCAGCAGGCGATACAAAATTAATTGTTGATCAGCCATGGCATTGCGGCCAATTTCAAGAGGGAAACTCTTCTATCAAAATATATAAAAATGAAGATCTAATAAAAGAAGTTACTTATGAGGATAAAGTAGGACTTTTTACAAGAGAAATAGATCATGCCTCAAGCATGATTATTGATAATATGCTTGAGTCAGAATATATAAGCCATCAAGACTCTCAAGGTAACATGTTATGGCTTGATAAATGGAGGCAACAACTTGATATAAACTGCCCTTTAAGCAAAATAAATCATTCTCCGATACCAAAAGCAAATTTCTATAAACTTCAAAAACGAACTCTAGATAGCATCAATGAGGATATATCTACAAAAACTCTTTCTAGGTTAGCTCTTGGTTGTGATAATCAAACATCTAGACTGCATGCATATGTAATGTTCGATCACTTTTACGGAAGAGGTGGAAGAATTTTTGATACTGCTTATATTTATAACAATGGCATGGGAGATGCCTACTTAGGCGACTGGATAAATTCACGAGGTTTAGAAGATGAAGTTATTGTTCTTGGAAAAGGTGCCCATACTCCCCAATGCGAACCTAAGTACATAAAACCTCAAATAGAAGAGTCTCTGGAAAGATTAAAATTAAAAAAAATAGATATATTTTGTTTGCATAGAGACAATCATGAAATTCCAGTTAGTGAGTTTGTTGATGCTTTGGATGAAATAAAAAAAGAGGGTTTGATAGATAAGATAGGTGCTTCTAATTGGGAGCAGCATCGATTTGAGGAAGCAAGAAGTTTTGCAATTACAAAAAACAAAGAGCCTTTTACTGTATTAAGTAATAATTTCAGTTTAGCTGAAATGATTGAGCCTGTATGGCCAGGTTGTGTGGGAGTAAATGGAGATTATTTAAACTACTTAAAACAAAATGATATTCTCTTATTTCCATGGTCTAGTCAGGCAAGAGGATTTTTCATAAAGAAGAAAATTATAAAATCTAATGATCATTTTTCTAACCCTTCTTTTGATGAAGAGAAGAGGGTTTGGCACAGTGAAGCAAATTTAAACAGAAGACAAATATGTTTTGACATAGCTGCCAAAAGAAATGTTCATCCCATCGAAGTTGCTTTAGCTTATGTTATTCAAACATCATCTTTAATTTATCCATTGATAGGCCCAAGAACTGTATTTGAAACTGATAGCTCAATTTCAGCTGTATCTATGAACTTAACAAATGATGAAATGAAAAAACTTTCTAGAGGCTAATAAAACTACTGAGCCTAATATCATCAACTGAGGCTCCTATTGAGATTTCATAGTTACCTGCGCTAATCTCCCAGTTCTTGGTTACGGTATCCCATTGTGCAAAATTTCTTTTATTCAAAATGATCTCAATAGTTTTCTCTTTCCCAGATTCAATAAAAACCTTATCAAACCCTTGTAAAGTTTTTATTGGTTCATTTAAATTAGCACTATCTGAGCCAACATAGCACTGGGCAACCTCTGATCCATCAACTTTTCCGGTATTTTTAATACTAAATGTGCATCTGTATGTGTAATCATCAATTTCTGAAATGACTAAATTAGAATATTCAAAACTTGTGTAAGATAAACCATAGCCAAAAGGATAGAGAGTAGCTATGTTTTGCCTTTGATACCATTTATAGCCTACAAGAAGGTCTTCCTCATAATTCATTTGTAAATCTTTCCCAGGATAAAATTTAAAGGCAGGGGTATCCTCCAATTTTTTTGGAAAGGAGGTAGGCAGTCTTCCCGAAGGGTTGGTATTCCCCACAACAATATCAAACAAAGCGTTGCCAAACTCTTGTCCAGGGTACCAACATTGAAGCACTGCTTTGGCTTTATTGATCCATGGCATTCTTATTGGTGACCCTGAATTTAAAACTAAAATAGTATTGGGATCTATTTCTAGTATTGCGTCAATAAGAGCATTTTGATTCCCTGGAAGCTCAAGGTCTGTTCTGTCATTCCCCTCAGTTTCCCAATCAGAATTTGTACCAACTACAAGAATTGTTTGATCAGATTCCTCAGCAATTTTCTTTGCCTGTGTAAATAGGTCTATTTTATCTGGAGTCTTGCATCCAATATAAATTGCAGGGAAATTACCTTCAAATTTATATTGAATTTCAATTCTGTATTCTTGGTTTTTTAAGAGATCTGCTCCACCTTTTACTGGTGAGCTGGCAAACGCAAAAAAAGCATCACCTTGTTTTACTTGTGACCAATTATCTACAACTAAATTATCATCGATAAGCAGCTTAGATTTACCAATAGCAAACAATTCAAAATCATGAAAACCTGATATGTCTGGTACATAAGTGCATGTGAATTTGACATATATATCTGGTCTTTCTTGTTTGGCTATAATTTCCTTTGCAAATCCTTCAAAAACCCAGAATTTACTGCCATTAGCGTATTCAGCATGAATTGGATCTTTGCTGTTACTTGCATGATCAAAATATTCTATGAGATATCCATTTTCTTTATCTGAATTATTTTTTATAAGTTCTTCATCTAAAGCTGGATAATATTTATAAGTATGGCAGCCTTTTGAATGCTCAATTCTAGTATTAGTGCCTAAATTCTCTTCAAACGCATCTAGAGGGTGAGATTCATAATACGCTTTAAGATGCGCGCTACCACCTCCGATGATTTGTGATTTTTTTGCATTAGGTCCAATAATCCCAAGAGTTTTGATATCTTTATCAAGCGGCAAGACCCCATCATTTTTTAGTAAAACCATACCTTCTTTTGCAGCATCTCGAAGCAGAGCTCTTTGAGTAGGATTATCATTTATTTTTTCAGGTTTAATACTGGGCCTATCAAACCTTTTTGAAAAAGCAATTACATTTAAAATTCTTGAAACTTTGTCATCAATAACCTCATGTTCTACTGCTCCAGAATTTATTGCACTTAGCAAGCTTTTCACCCCAAGTTTTCGCAGGGCCAGGCATTTCTAGATCAAGCCCACCAATTGCATTTTCATTGGTTTCTAGTGCTGCACCCCAATCACTGACAACATAACCATCAAACCCCCATTCTTTTTTTAAAACATCTATGAGTAATTCTTTATGGGAACTGCAGTAAATATTATTTAATTTATTATAGGCACTCATAACAACTTGAGCGTCACCAGCTTTTATAGCCATCTCAAAGGGTAAAAGATAAATCTCTCTTAATGCTCTTTCGCTAATATTTGAGCTAACCGCATATCTTTGAAATTCTGTATCGTTACCAACAAAATGTTTGAGACATGCTGCAACATTTTTTGATTGCACCCCAGTTACATATTCAGTAGCAATTTTTCCAGTTAAGAATGGGTCTTCGGAGTAGGATTCAAAATGCCTTCCTCCAAGCGGATGTCTGTGTATATTAATTGTTGGCCCAAGTAATACATCAACATCTTTAGCATTTGCTTCTTCTCCTAAAGCAATACCTATTTGATTAACAAGATTTAAATTCCATGTTGATCCTAGTGAAATTGCAGATGGGAAACACGCAGATGGTTGACCAGAAGTACCATTGCCTCTGACACCATTTGGCCCGTCAGACATCTTTAAGCTAGGTATGTTCAATCTTTCTATTGCATGGGTGTGCCATGCATCAAACCCACTTAGCATTTTAACTTTCTCTTCAAGGGTAAGATTTTTTATCAGATCATCAATTTTTGACATAATTAGGCAAGGGTTAATTATTTTGATAATTGGTTTAGTGCTTCAACCATCTTTTCTTGAACTTTATGCACTGCTTTAAGCGGTCTTATCATGACTTTAAAATCAACAATTTTGCCTTCATCATTCCACTGAATCATATCCACTCCATTAACAGATATATCATCGATATAGGTTTCAAATTCAAGCACTGAATTTAAACCATCATTAATTTCTCTAATGTATTTAAATTTATCCATATTGAAAGATTGCCCAGCAGCAAAAAGATACATTTTTAGTAATCTCTTTGCCTTCCATTGGTTTAAAAACAACAGGCGAAGTAAAAACAGCATTATCTGAAATAATTTCATCAAGTTTTTCTAGCTCTTGGCTTTTAAAAACTTTATGCCATGTTTCAATATAATTTTTTGCAGCCAAGATAATTCCTTCTATTAATCAGAAGATTGATCTTCAAGAGATTTTCTTATTTTAAGCTTTCTTAGACTTATTTCGTCCTTCAGACTCATCACATATGCAGCTGCTGCTAAGATAAGTATTCCTGATGCTTCATAAATAATATTTATAGAATCCAAATCCTTGCTCTGCAGAATTATCATTCTGGTCAAGGCAGTCATAGCAATAATGATTGGTAATGTAACAGGAAGCCTATTATTGATGTAGAAAGCACCAACCATGCCCAGCACCTCAGCATAAATAAATAATAAAAATAGATCGCTCAAATTAACAGTTTGGACATCAAACATTCTTGCAAGCTCAATTCCAGTAGCAAAAAGAGTAGCAATTGCAATAATCATAAGAATAGCTCTCTCAGACAGCCAAATGAATTTTTGCCATAGATTTTGATCGTTCATATCTATTCATCCTAAACAAATATTTAATTTTTGCAAAATTATTATGTTTTGACTAAAAGCAAATTCATTGACAATAGATAATGCCTGAGTAATTCTTAAAGCATTGAAATGAAATAATGGGGTAAATATGGGCAAAGTTTTAGTAACAGGGGCTACAGGTTTTATAGGATTGCATTGCATTCAGCAACTCTTAGCAAAAGGCTATCAAGTTAATGGAAGCTTGAGGAGTTTAACAAGAGAAAGTGAAATTAGAGATGGTTTGTCAACAGCTGGTACCAGTCATGAAAATTTAAAACTTTTTCCTTTAGACTTAAATTCCGATGATGGCTGGGATGAGGCAATGAGTGATTGTGACTATCTATTGCATGTTGCATCTCCCATATCTTTAGACGATCAAGATGAAGAGTATTTTGTGAATCCAGCAGTTGCGGGAGTCAAAAGGGCGTTAAGTTATGCAAAAAAACATAATGTAAAAAAAGTCGTACTCACCTCATCTGTTGCTGCTATTTTTGACACTATGGAGAAAAAAGATTTTTACGATGAATCTGATTGGTCTGATCCAGAAAATCCTGCCATTAGTCATTACTCCAAAAGCAAAACACTTGCTGAAAGGGCGGCATGGGATTTTGTTGAGAATGAGAATAATCCATTTGAATTAGCTGTTATCAATCCAGCATTAGTAATAGGCCCAACACTATCCGGTGACTTAGGCGTTTCTAATAAAGCAGTTCAATTAGTAGCTGGAGGCAAAATGCCAGTTGCTGTGCCTTTGATGTTTGGTTATGTTGATGTTAGAGATGTTGCAGCTGCTCATATTTTAGCTTTAGAAAGTCCATCATCTAATGGTGAGCGATTTGCTTTGGCTGAAAAAGATTTATGGTACAAAGATGTTGCAAAAATTCTTCGAGATAATGGTTTTGATAAAGCCCCCAAAATTGCAATTCCAGTTTGGCTTGCAAAAATTCTAGCTAAATTCAACAAAGAACTTAAATTAACTCTTCCATACCTGGGTAGGCTAAGGAGTGTAAAGCATACTTCTAAGGCAAAAGATATTCTTGGATGGAATCCTAGGCCTGCTGAAGAATCAATTATAGAAGTTGCTAAACAGATGCAAGAATTGGGAGAGCTCTAAATTACTCGAGGGATTATAGCTTTTCTATTTTTTGGATAATTTTCAAATTTAGCTTGGTACCATTTGTGATTAGCAATTGCTCGTGGAAATAAATTTGCCACTGTCCATATAAAGAATACAAGTCCAGAAATACTCCAAGTTAATATTGCCCAACCAAGCCATTCGATAATTTCACCCAAATAATTAGGCGAAGAAACAGATTTATGAAAGAGACCTTGAGGTATGTGATATCCAGCTCCTTTTTCTTTTTTCATTTTTAAAATTGAGTAATCTGAATATATATTGATAAACATGCCAACTACAAAAATTATTAATCCTATTTTAAACATATTAGTTTCATACCAGTTTCCAGAGTATTCAGTAAAATAATATATTCCAATGGCTTGCACTAAAACGTTTATTATATTGAAGCCAAAGGCAGAAACCGGGATTATTATTGGCATGGTCTTGGTTGTCATATCCATCCTGAATGGATAAATAAAAGTTCTGTGAATATAGTGAATTAGCCATATCATCAAAAATGTTTCATGTATGGTTTCAAGCTCATATCTCATGACCCAGCCAAGACCAAACATTAAAATGACCGATGGACTTTCCATCACTATCCAACCAATTCTGGCAGGAACTTGCATTCCCCAACCTGAGGTTTCGTGTCTCCCATAAGGAGCAGTTGTTTTAAAAAGATACAGAAATGTTCCCAAACCAATCAGCACCCAAATTGTTAGGAAAATGTTAAAAATACTTTCTGTCATTAAGATTAGTTTACACATTTGAACTTAAGTCATAAACTTAGATAAGATAGTTTTGGGGGAAAATATGGATAAATATGATTTTATTATTCTAGGTGCTGGTTCAGCAGGTTGTGTTCTTGCTAATAGGTTGAGTGCAAATCCTGAGTTTAAAGTATGCTTAATTGAAGCTGGCCCTAAAGACAAAGATATAAGAATTCATGTTCCAGTTGGCTTTGCATTTTTTAATGAAGGTACACCTTATAACTGGTCTTATGAGACTGTTCCTCAAAAGGGTTTTGAAAAAGTTGCAGTCACTGAGCCTAAATCTGCTGTTGTTGATTCAGCTGGAGGAGTTCATGAAGTAGAAACAGAATCGTTTGAACACAGAAGGGGATTCCAGCCTAGAGGAAGGACGCTGGGTGGTTCAAGTTCAATTAATGCAATGTTGTATGTAAGAGGTCATAGATGGGATTATGATCATTGGTCAGAGCTTGGCAATGATGGCTGGTCATACGATGAAGTCTTGCCGTACTTTAAAAAAGCTGAGCACAATGAAGAACATGATGATGAATATCATGGCCAAGGAGGTCCTTTAAATGTTTCAAAAATAAGACATGAAAATGTCTTTACTGACGACTTTGTAAAAGCAGGCTCCAAACTTCATAAATTCAATCCGGATTTCAATGGAGAAGATCAAGAGGGAGTTGGCTATTACCAAACAACACAGAAAGATGGAAAGCGCTGC
The DNA here is from genome assembly GCA_038141865.1 of Gammaproteobacteria bacterium. Classification (GTDB taxonomy): domain Bacteria; phylum Pseudomonadota; class Gammaproteobacteria; order Magnimaribacterales; family D2472; genus CAJQGY01. Next base: position 385,043 of record JAYQIX010000006.1, read on the forward strand.
AGTGCTGCTAAAGCTTATTTAGTGCCCGTTCTTGAAAGAGAAAATTTAACAGTATTAACAGACACAAATGTAGATAAGATACTCATGGATGGTGATAAAGCCGTTGGCGTAAGATGCATTGATAAAGACAATAATCCATTTGTTATAGATTGTTCTAAGGAAGTAATTCTCTCATCAGGAGCGTTTGGATCGCCACAAATTATGTTGCGTTCTGGATTAGGTCCAAGGGAAGAAATTGTTAAACATGGAATTGAGCACTTAGTAGATCTTCCTGGAGTAGGTAAGAATCTACAGGATCATATTGACTACCTTACTGTTCATAAATATAACTCAATGCACTTAATAGGTTTTTCGCTTAAGTCTATATTTTATAAGTTTCCATTAGAAATACTTAAATATATCTTTAAAAAAGTAGGGTTGTTTACTTCTACTATTGCAGAAAGTGGAGCTTTTTTACGAACAAGAGATGACATAGATGTGCCTGATATTCAATTGCATTTTGCACCTGCAATGGTAATTGATCATGGAAGAACAAGTGTTTGGGGTCATGGTTTGAGCTGTCATACATGTCTTTTAAGACCAAAATCCACTGGTGAAGTGACTCTGAAATCTAGCGATCCATTTGATGATCCGTTAATTGACCCAAATTTTTTAAGTCATCCCGATGATATGAAGGTGATGATCGCTGGCTATAAAAAAATGATGAAAATTTTACATACAGAACCATTTAATAAATATATTCAAGATCATGTTCAAAGGCCTGTAGATCTTGATGATGATAATGATATCGAGCAAGCAATAAGGGAAGAGGCCGATACGGTTTACCACCCTGTCGGTACTTGTAAAATGGGCTCCGATGAAATGAGCGTAGTAAATAACAGACTTAAGGTTCACAAAACACAAGGCTTAAGAATAGTAGATGCATCCATTATGCCAACACTGGTTGGAGGCAATACTAACGCACCAACAATAATGATAGGTGAAAAGCCTCAGATATAATTCTTGAGGATTGGTCCTGATGAGAGCAAATATTATTAGCTCGCTTTTTGTTTTTATTCTTAGCCTTGGTATTTATGCAAAAGATACAGAAGTTGTAATAATAGATGTTAGAACTGAGGCCGAATGGAATTCGGGCTATCTTGAAAATGCAATTCACGTTCCCTTGGATAAAATTAAAGAAACTATTGCTTTAACTGAGCCTGATAAAAGTAAGGAAATTTACTTATATTGCAGAAGTGGTAATAGGTCTGGAAAGGCCACAAGCATTCTTCAAAATTTCGGTTATAAAAATGTCACAAACATAGGCGGTATTAAAAGTGCTAGCAAGAATCTAAGCATTCCTATTGTAACTAAATAATATACACATAAAAAAAATATATAATCATGTTGACAGTGTAAACATATCGAGTATGATAACAAGACTTGTTATGTTTACGGTGTAAACATGTTGTTAATTTTTTTAATCAAGGACCCCCTAAAATGTTTAAATTAAAATCATTAGTTGCTGTTTTAGCTTTCAGCGTATTTTCAGTTGAAGCAGACTCAGTTAATTTTGAGATGAAAGAGAATATTGCTCTATCAGGAAAAATTGCTACAGTTAAAACATCATCCAAATATAAATCTAGTAGCAGGCTGCCAAGCTCTTTGCGAAAAGAAAAATGCATGCGCTGCTTTTGTGTTAGATTCAAAAGCTGGTAAGTGCTCAATCCTTAAATCTGTAACTAACGAAGTTGCTAAAGATGGATTAACTTCCGGTGTAAAAAGCTAAGACTTTTTAAACTACTAAAAGGACCTCTTTTGAGGTCTTTTTTTTGCCTAAAATAACTTTCCATTTAACTTTATTGTGTTTAAATAAATTGATGGCAAGTTTAAAAGATTTTTTTTCTAGATCTACAGGTTCTAAAAAAGTCCTAGCTTTTGATGGGGGCGGGGTAAGAGCCATTGCTGGTTTGATCTTCTTGCAAAAACTTGAAGTAGAGAGTGGAAAAAAGATTTCTGATATGTTTGATATGTTTGTTGGTGTCTCTGCCGGAGCACTAAATGCTTTGTGCTTTGGTGTGAATGAAATGACTGCTAAAGAAACAAAAGATTATTGGGCAAAAGAGTACATTGACGAAATTACTTCCAGTAATTTTTTCTGGGACAAAGCATCAATTATTCAAGCTAGACCAAAGTATGAAAATACGGGCCGCATCAAGATTTTAAAGAAAATTTTTTATGACAAATCATTGGGTGAGTCTAAAAAACCAGTTTTAACATTAGCATATGATGTTGAGAAAAGATCATATGCAATTCATAGTTCATACAATACTCCTGGAATGAGCGTTATAAGTGCTTGCTGTGCATCAAGCGCAGCGCCAATATATTTTCCCTCATACGAGGCTGAAGATGGATGTTGGTATATTGATGGAGGGGTTGTATCCAACAACCCATCTCTTTTAGCTTATGTAGAAGCAAAAAAATATTTTCAAACTGAAAATATCCAAATTCTAAGTATTGGCACAGGCATTAATACAAGAAAGATTAATGGCAGCAGATCTTCCTCATGGGGAGGGATAGGTTGGCTTAGGCACGACATCATGGGAATAATGCTTGAGACTGGTTTAGAAAATGATTTAGTTCAAGATATTCTTAGTGATGCATATTTAAGAGTGAACTCTCCCATTGGTAAAATTAATAGGAGACTTGATGATAACTCAGGTCCAAATTTAGAAAAAATTCATCTCATGGGCATGAATTGGTGGGATGAATATGGCAAAGCAGCATTAAAATTTCTTGATAGTTAATTTAAGGTATTAAATAAAGAGAATGTATTGTAAGATACATTTTTTTTAACTAATTGGAAATTATGAATATATACGTTGGAAACATCTCTTGGGGAATGAATGACCAAGATTTAGAAAATCTTTTTGCTGAGCATGGTACTGTCACTTCTGCAAAAATTATCACAGACAGAATGACTAATCGATCAAGAGGTTTTGGCTTCGTTGAAATGAGCGATGGCGCTGAAGCTGCTATTGAAGCTTTGCATGAAGCTGAGGTTGATGGTCGTAAACTTGTTGTTAATGAATCAAGACCAAGAGACAACGGTTAATTCATAAATAATTTTAGAAAAAAGGGCAATTTTACTTTGCCCTTTTTTTATTCTTTTTGTAAATAATTTACTTTTTTACATAAATGTATCTCAACTTGACATATTATTTACAAAATTGTCTAATAAACATCATAATTTATTACATTTCATATGGGGAAACATTTCGTGAATAAATATTTATTATCACTCTTAGTATTATTGCCTTTTTCAAGTAATCTACTTGCACAAGAAGATGAAGAAAAAGCTGAAGAAGCAGCCGTTGAAGAGGTTGTTGTAACGGGTATCAGATCTAGTTTAAAAAACGCTATTGATATCAAAAGAAAGAACGTTGGTGTTGTTGATGCAATCACAGCAGAAGATATTGGTAAGTTCCCTGATGGCAACTTAGCAGAATCTTTATCAAGAATTGTAGGTGTTGCTATCGATAGATCAAACGTTGAAGGCTCTAAAGTTGCTGTTCGTGGTCTAGGGCCAGAATTTAACCTTGTTACTTTAAACGGAAGGCAAATGCCAACTGTTCCTGGTATGTGGGGCGGCGGTAGATCTTTTGATTTTGGTGATATTTCTTCACATGGTGTTTCTGCAGTTGAAGTTTATAAATCTGCAAATGCAGTTCTTCCCATCTGGTGGACTTGGAGCAACTATAAATATGGTAACAACAAAGCCATTAGAAGTTGGTAAAACCGTTGGTTCATTTGCTGTAAAAGCAATGATTGATACTGAAAACGAGAAAGGTGACGAAGTAACCCCAGAATTAGATTTTGTTTTTTCTACCTTTAGGTGAAGATTATAATGGTGGAAGTTGGGGTATTTCATTTTCAGGAACTCATCAGGTAAGACATAATAGAGAAGAAGGTACAAACGAAATTACTTGGAACCCAAGTACAAAGAAAATTATCTTACCTCCACAAGCAGTTGTAACTTCCACAAACCAAAGAGAGGATGGAGCATTCTTCTATCCTAGAAATCTTGTGTACAAGCATAAAGACAATGAAAGAGTTAGAAATAATTTTCAAACTGCTTTTCAGTATGAGCTTGGAAGAGTTAGAGCAACATTAGACTACACATATTCAAATGTTGATTTTAGAAGCACAGGTGTTGAGCATGGAGCTTGGTTTTCTGGTTGGAATGCTAGAAATGTAACTATCAATGAAAATGGTGCTGTTATTTATTCTGATGATGTAGGTCAGTGAAGGAAAAGGAAGAGAGTATTTCAATCAATATTATTTGGGGTGGTGATGTAAATAGAAATAACTCATTAGGTATTAAATTTGATTTCCAAGTTACAGAAGATTTAAACCTTACTTTGATATGCATAATTCATCTGCTACTAAAGAAAGGTACTGGTTTAGATAACAACATTATGTTCTCAAATGCTAGATGGTCTTCATCTGGAAGCAAAACTGATGGTACTGGTCCTTTTGGTCCAGTTGGTGGAGCTAGAATGGGAACTGCAACATTTGACTTTACAGGCATGATTCCAATTCTTGATTATACTGCTTTTGATGAGAATGATTTTGAATAATGGTATTATTACACCTAGAGAGTTAGTTGCCTCAGACTTAGCTCCTGTTGAGTCTATCCAAAACTATCAAGAAAAAACTAACTTCATGGATCAAATCCAGCTTATAGGCACATGGGATAACAACATGGGTCTTTTCATGAGTCATTGACTAGAGTTAAGTTTGGTTATTCAGAAGTTAATCAAAAATTTAGAAGAGCTAAAGCTCAAGAAAAATTATTCAAGGAAAGTTAGAGGATGGAAATCCAGATTTTTGGAATAATGCTTTAACCCCAGATTTTATTTTTACCAAAGTTAATAAAACTGATTACTTGGGCTCAGGTTCTGATGTTTATTACTTTACTGTATCAATTGAAGATGCAATTAAAAGCATGGAAGAGATGGTTATCTAAAATATTCAGATGATGTCAGGCTTTAGCGTACTGGAATATTGAAGAGCTGAAAACTGGCCATGTGGAACAGTTGATGATGCTCAAGGTCAAGGTTTATACTCTTATGATACACAAAGCAGAACAGATACAAGAGGTATTCTTTGTGCTGGGTGATTTTGATTCAAATGATATAGTTGAAGAAACTATTAGAGCCTTGTTTGTAAATGTTTATATTGAGCATACTACTAAAAAAGGCCAACCTCTTAATTTAGAATTTGGATTAAGATATGAAGAAGTTGATCAAGAGTCAACAGGAACAACAAGCTTTACCAATAGCAACAACATGGTGTTTGTTTAGAGATGGTAAATCCAGACTATGACTGTAATTTCTTTGGGATGTTAACTGGTGAGCCTGAAGTATTTTCAGATACTGGTGAAGGAGATTATTTTCTACCAAATATAAATGGTAGTTTTGAGTTTGCTGAAAATCAGATCTTTAGATTTGCTTTTAGTAAAACTAATTCAAGGCCTGACCTAGAGCAAATGAGAGCAACAGTTGATACAACTCCTTACTCTCCTTTATATCCAACTAGCTATAATTAAAGGTAATCCTGATTTACAACCATATGAAGCTAATAACTTTGATTTAGCATATGAATATTATTATGCAGAAGGTAGTTATTTTGCGTTAAATTATTTCAGAAAAGATATTGATGGATATCATGGATCGGCAAAATGGCTCAGGTGAGTTTAATGGAGTAACTGATATATCTCAGTCTGATTTCTTCTTAGACTTTAATCTCAAAATTATCAAGAAGACAATGCAAGAGTGGTGCTAAAAAAATGTGTCAAAGTTTTTAGTTGGTCATGTGGTGTTGATGAAGATGGAAGAATAAATGGTTTTGCTTGGATCCTAGCTCATGATGATGGTGGGGCATGGTGGCAATATGACTGGACATATGAAGGTGATCAGCCATATATTCCTTCAACTGGAATATCTGGACAAAACAATATCTTTATTTCAGCAGATGGCGATCCTTACTACAGATTTAGCATATTTAAACCAGTAAATAAATATTCAGGAACACTTGATGGTTTTGAGATTGCAGTTCAGCACTTATTTGAAGATTCAAATTGGGGCTTCTTAGCTAATATGACATTAGTTAGAGGAGATACTGATGTTGATCCAGCAAGAATAGGTGAGCAATTTGCACTCCCTGGATTTGGTGATGCTGGTAACTTATCTGTTTTTTACGAAGATAATAACCTTCTCAGCAAGACTCTCTTATAATATTAGAGGCGAGACTTACGCTGGACAAGATCAATATAATCCTTTGTTCATTGAAGAAAGAGGTCAATTAGACTTTAGTGCTTCATATGAATTTAATGAAAATTCATCTGTTTTCTTTGAGGCTCAAAACTTAACTAAAGAAAATGTGAGACTGTATTCAAGATATGAAGAAATGCTTTTCTTATATCAAGATCATGGTTCAATTTTTAGAGCTGGGTTCAGATACAAGCTTTAAAAAAGATTTTAATGTAAAAAAAGGGGTTATTTATAACCCCTTTTTTTTTGCTCATAACTAAAATTGTGTAGTAAAGCTACATAAAAATTAGCTTAAAAGTACCTATTTTATAGCGTCTATATGTTTATCTTGACTAAAGAATGATATTTATATTTACTCCATTACATTACTAATATTTAAGTAATTTACCGTATACTAATTTTATGAACAAAATATATATATTATTTTTATCAACTATTTTTGTCTCTGCTTGCGGCGGAGGCGGCGGAGGCGGCGGAGGCGGCGGAGGCTCTACACCACCACCAACAACCCCACCTCCATCTGTATCAATATCATCAGATATTACTTCAGGATCAACTGGTGACTCCATTACAATTACCTGGTCGTCATCTAATTCAAACTCATGCTCAGCATCAGGAGCCTGGGTGGGATCAAAGTCTACTTCAGGTACTGAAACAGTTCCTTTAAGTGCGGCTGGAAATAATACTTTTAATATTACGTGTACTGGTAGCGGCGGTTCTTCAACCCAATCAGTGGTAATTTTTGCTTTTGATTTAGGGCTAAAGACAGATCCAATTTCTACTGACGAGGATACAGTTTTTACTGGTAGTATAAAAGCTAATCCAAATCAGACACTTACAACCCCACTTCAATACACCATCACAGAAAGCCCTCAAAAAGGTCTTCTAGATTTATCAGCAGAGGCTGAAATTACTTATACACCATATGCTAATTTAAATGGAGCTGACTCATTTACATATGAGGTCTATTCTGTTGATAAAGATATGACAAAAACTGTAAATATCACTATAGATATTATTTCTGTCAATGATCCACCTGTCATGACTTTTGAAACTGTTCCTGAATTATCCAGAGATACAATGGTATTTGATAGCACAGTAAGCTTCAGAGTAAATTTAAGTGATGTTGACAATACCATTGAAGAGCTACAATTTTTATCAACTATAGACGGTAATAATGCTCCCATTAGTTTTACTGCAGATGAGGGCGAAAATCCAAATGGGGCAGGTACTTTAGTAATGGATGTGAACGTAGCTATTGGCGGTTTATTTGATACTGAATTAATAGTCGCAGATAACGAAGATGTTTCAACATTAACCTTTGAAACTTGGTATGTAGGATCTAGAGAGGTTGTAACTATTCAGCAAGATGATGACCCAGAGGATGGTTTTGATGGAGGTGCAAAAACTCCCAAGGACTATAACGTTTATTACCTAATTGGTGGTAAAGGAGAGTTTGAAACTATTGGACAAACTAAATACTTATTTATCGGTGATTCATTGAATGGTCAATCAGATATTGATCTATATAGAAGAGCTTTAATTGCATCCATTAATAAAGTGCGGGATTCTGATTCAGGTGAGTTTTTTAAAGAAGATTACTTTACTGTAGTATCCGCTGAACCGGTAGATCCTGATGGAACTTCTGCTACAGGCATTAGAACAGGTTGCTATGATTTTGATGATAGCGTTTATTGTATTGGTGACATGGATACAGCTATCTTTGATGTTTTCCTTCCTGATAACACATTAGTCTCAACACTAACTAGAGTTCAAGGCAGAGGAGTAAATCTTGGTAATAGGAATATACAGAGAATTAGAGAAGATAATCCAGAAAGAACAAGCAATACACTCATGCATGAGCTTGGCCACGCACATGGATTTATGGGTGATGAATATAGATCAGATGATGACAGGGATGTGAGCGCTTATGCTGATTTAAATATAAATACAAGCACCCAGTCTACCGCAACATTAGTTAAATGGAATCACCACTTCGATGATAATTTTAATATTCTAGGTAGAGATGTTCTAGTTTGCTATAACTGGGCTGATGGAACTATATGGGATAGAGATGATACAGGCGTAGTTATTGAAGATTGCGGCTGTTTTTCTAACGAATGGGATGAAAATGGTGACTTTATAAGAAAAAATCCTGAATGCAATAAAGTTGGTCATTTCGAAGGTAATTATTATGGTTTATATGATAACTATAGACCCAATTACTGTAATATCATGGATTCGTGCTCAAGTGGTGGGTATGGAGCAGTTAATTCCGAAGGTTTTGCTGTAGGTTCTTTACAAAATCAAGGCTTTTATGATCCTGGTAATGCTTCAACAATTACTAATGATCAAGGGCAGGTAACAGGTTGGCGAATAAGCTTGGATGTTCAATACAACCCAGAAAAGGTTACAGTTAAGTGGTTTGTTAATGGTGCAAGCATTTGCGCTGGTAGAAAAAGGCCATAAAGTTGGGGTCTTGGATGCTGATATATGGGCCAAGCCAAGCCTCCCTGTTAGGTAATTCAAACAAAGCGAAAGGTGAAGATGGTGCGCTTTTGCCAATGGAAAGTCATGGCATTAAATTTATCTCTATGACATCGGTGAATCCCAAAGATGGTGCGGTGATTGTTAGAGCGCCAGTTGCAACCAGAGCGGTAGCGCAATTACAACCGATGTTAAATGGGGTGATTTAGACTATTTATTGGTCGATCTTCCACCTGGAACAGGTGACATTCCTTTAAGTTTAGCACAAAAAACATCCCTTGCAGGTGTGGTGATTAACAACACCTCAGCCAATGGCAACAGACATTGCAGCCAAAAGCTTAGAGATGTTTCAAAAAGTTAATGTACCTATTTTAGGTTTAATTGAGAATATGAGTTTGTTTGAGTGCCCACACTGTCATGAGTCTAGTCATATTTTTTAATCAAGGGCGGCAGTAAAATAGCTGAACAATATGATGTGTCAGTACTTGCACAAATTCCTCTCAATGCAGATTTGTTATCTCAAAGCGAGCAAGGTATTTCGCTTATTAAAGCAAATAAAGAGCACATAGTAAGTAAAGCCTTCTAGCAGCAGCTGAGAAAATAGGCAAGTGCCTCTAGCGGGAAACAGGCATCTTTGGCATAACTTGAATGAACTTCTGCAAAAAATGTGCTCATGTACATAAGTACACTGCGCTATTTTTGCAAAAGTTAATCCAATTTATACTCAAATATGACTGTTTAATATATACCTAAAGAGTGAAAAATGGAAAAAATAGTAGGGTTTGCTGCACAATCTGAAACATCAGAGCTTACCCCTTTTAAGATTTAATCGGCGCGACTTAGGCGATGATGATGTGGCTTTTGATATTACTCATTGTGGTGTTTGTCATTCTGACTTGCATCAAGTTAAAGATGATTGGGGTTTTTCTCAATACCCAATGGTACCAGGCCATGAAGTATTAGGAGTGGTGACAGCTGTTGGCAAAAATGTATTAAAATTTAAAGTCGGGCAGCGTGTTGGTGTCGGTTGTTTGGTTGGTTCGTGTCAAAGCTGCAGCGCTTGTGACGAAGATGAAGAGCAGTTTTGTGAACAAGGCTCAACACAAACTTATAATGGTATGGACGAAGCATTTAGGTGGTGTAACTTATGGTGGTTATTCACAAAAAATGGTGGTTGATCAGGCTTTTGTTTTAAGTATGCCGGATCATTTAGATGCTGCAGCCAGCGCACCTCTTTTATGTGCAGGGATAACAACCTATTCTCCTTTGAAACAAGCAGAAGTCACCCAAGGGACTAAAGTTGGGGTGGTTGGTTTAGGTGGTCTTGGCCATATGGCAGTTAAAATAGCGGTTGCTATGGGGGCAGAGGTTACAGTGATTTCAAGATCAGATGCCAAAGAAAGAAGACGCGCTTAGATTGGGGGCAAAAGCCATTTTACCAACCGATTCTTATCAAGCCATGAATGACGCAGAAAATAGTTTTGATTTTATTTTAGATACGGTTTCAGCCAAGCATGATGTCAATAAGTTATTTAATCTGCTCAAACGTAAAGGCCGTTTGACTCAAGTGGGTTTGCCTTCAGATGATTTGTCAGTTTCTGTTTTCCCTTTAGTTTTTAAACAACTCCAATTTACAAGGTTCTTTGATTGGTGGCATTCGTGAAGCACAGAGATGCTGGATTTTGTGGTGACACAATATCACCTCTGATATTGAATTGATTCAAATGTCAGAGATAAATCAAGCTTTTGATCGTTTAGAGAAAAGTGATGTGAAGTATCGGTTTGTGATAGACATAGCCAACTCTTCCTTCTGATCTAACAGCCATCTTTGTCGGATCTTGAATAAATCCCCCTAAAAAAATCTGCTCATGTACTGCATGTACACTCAGCTATTTTTTAGGAGATTCATTCAACCTCCACTCAAATATGGCTGTTAGTTTTTAAGGCATCTTTGGCGGATAACGTCATCTCAAGCGAAGCCGAGATCTCCTTCAGTTAGGCAAGAGAACTTATTTCTGCTCCTCTGGCATAGTCAAAATTAGGTTGGGGGTGGCATTTTTCAGTTGGGTTGTTAGGATTTATTATCTTGCTTTAAAATTACTGGTTGATTTGTTATTTCTTTAATCATCTTGTTGAAGTAATCAAAAGAATAAATATATTTTACTATTTAAGGATGATGATGAGACAGTTATCGATAAAGGCACTAGGTTTTCTTTGCGTTAATTTCTATGCCAGCGTTGAGTTGTGATTGGCACCCATATGCAGTTATGGGCTTGGGTGTAGCACAAACAAATCAAACGCAACGCTTAATGTTGCACACGACACCAGCCCTGGATTAGTCAATCAGTATGAAAGTGCGGACATTTCAGCTTCAACCAAGATGTTTGGTATGGGCATGAGCAAAGTTGTGCCTGAGGCTAATAATGGTTCCGATTTATTAGTTGGCATAAGAGGCGTTATATCTTCGAAATGATCATGCACCCGGGATGATAGAGCCGCTCATTAATGTGGGTTCTAGCTTTGATACCTTAAACTTTTCATATGATATGGAGAGTTATCTTGTTTTAGCAAAAGCCACCATCAATACACCAAATTTTATAATCTACCATGTGCTACCATGTGGCCGAGCCAACCAGGTCTATTTATAATCAATAGGTTAGGTTCAAAGCTTTGCTAACTTGATGATTTACATTTCTTTCTTCTTTTTGATAGCAAAAAGAAGCGCTAAAAATAAGGTCATATCTACAAGCAAAAAAGTAAAATGTCACTTACCTTGCTTTTCTTTTGCATTAATTTCTATGCCTTTAAATATTGAAAAAAACTGCCTTATCTCGCATCTCACAACTTATTGTTCTATAACTTGTCAAAATGTATGAAATTTATTTCTTCTTATGAAAAAGCTTCCTATTGGCATATCAACCTTAGCAAACATGTTTTGAAGATGATTATGTTTACATTGATAAAACGCATCATGTACATAAGTTGGTAGACACTGGTGGCAAATATTTTTTTTTGTCAAGGCCAAGACGATTTGGTAAATCCTTATTTTTAGATACGCTAAAGCAAGCTTTTCTGGCCAACAAGCGACTTTTTAAGGGCTCTTTTTAGAAAAAAATTGGGACTGAAAACAACCTATATATATTCATTTGAGTTTGCTGGTGGTTCTGCTTATGAAAGTAAAAAAACTTGCTTGCTGTCATCGATGACCATATTAAAAAAGCATGCCAAGCAATATGGCGTGACCATATCGAACCCTACAAAAAGCACACGCTTTAATGAACTGATAGTAAAAATTGCTGATAAAACATCACAAAAAGTCGATGGCTTTGTCGATGAATATGACAAGCCTATTTTAGATGTCATCAATAGTCCTGAGGAAACCCGAAAACAGAGAAATTTTAAAGGCTTATACAGTGTCATTAAGATCAAGACACTCGGCTTAAATTTGTATTTCTAACGGGTGTTTCAAAATTTAGCAAAAGTTAGTCTGTTTAGTGGCTTAAACAATTTAAATGATATTTCTACCGATCTCTCTTTGCTGATGTTTGTGGCTACACAGACCGAGATGGAAACTGCTTTTTGGTGCATATCTGACTCATGGCAACGTTGACAGAACACGCTGAAACAGTGGTACAACGGCTATAACTTTGGCGGACAAGACAATCAAAAAGTTTATAATCCATTTGATATCCTACTTTTTTGCTTCAAGGGTTATCAATATCGAAATTACTGGTTTGAAACAGCCACACCAACTTTTCTAGTTAAGCTCATTCAACAAAAACCTATGTATTTGCCAAGTTTAGAGTCTCTTTCTATCAGTGAAAGTGAACTTTCAAGTTTTGATGTTGATAACATGCCAACCACCACTTTGCTGTTTCAAACTGGGTATTTAACCATAAAAGCAATTTCAAATTGGTAACCGTTTCGCCTATATTATGACGTACCCAAACTTAAGTAAAAGCAAGCCTTAAAGCTTGCTTGCTCTGGAGGCTCTAGCTCTGAGACAAGTAATAGCAGCATGGTTAAGTAGACCAAATTATCAATAACAACTTGGCTTTGATGATTTAAAAACTTTATTCAATGCACACTTTGCATCTATCTCGCATCAATGGTACACCAACAACCCCATGGGACAATATGGAGGTTTTTATGCGGGTATTGTCTACAGTTGTTTTGCAGCACTTGGTTATGACTTAAAAGCAGAAGATGCAACCTCAACTTAGGACGCATTAATCTCACCCTCGAAACACCAGACAAAATTTTAGTACTAGAGTTTAAGCTTGCAAAATATGGATCAGCCGAAAGAAGCTTTGCAACAAATTATCAATAAAAATTATGTTGATAAATTCCAAGCTGATAAAGAGGTCCATCTACCTAATAGGCATCAGCTTCGATGAAGTAAAGAAAGAAGTATGTGGTGTTAAATGGCAGAAGCTAGCATCTAGCCACTAACACCTGTAGCCTCTTGTGTTTGGTAAAAATCCGTGTGCTTTCTGCAAAGTTGCGAAGCACACATTAAAATTAATTTATTCATTTAGCAACTCTTTACCAGGGCAAGGCGTCAAAATCCATTATTTTTCAATAGGCTTTCTCGGTAGTCATCATAAAACAATGCCTTACGCTGTTCCTAGGGATATAAAGTTTATTTTTTTTATCTTGTTTCAGTAAATTTATTGCAATGTGCCTCATAACCGTCATGTTTTCAGAAGCCATTCCTCTTCTAATACGGCTAGCATCTTCATTGAAAGTAACATCTAAAACCCAATGAAGATTATTCTCGACAGACCAGTGAGAACGAACGACTTTTATTAAGCTTGTTTGCATCAGGTTTAACAGAGCTAATATAATAGCGTTTTTCAGTTGTTACCTCTCCATTCATTTCACGCTGTGAGTCGATACAAATAAAACTATTTTAACCCTTCCCATTCATTTTTGTAGCCCTAAATATTTAGGGATAGCTAATGCATAACAGGTTCTTTGTTCAATGCGACCATGGCCTTTATCTGTTTCATGATGCTTGCTGAGTGTTAAATTTTTAAAGTCAGTTTCAAATCCTGTCTCAAATAAATCTTCAACCATTTCGCTTAGCGAACTTTGGTTTCCTTTTAACGCTAAAACATAATCAGCTTCTTTTTCTCTGATAGCTTTTGCGATATCTTTTTGGCAGCCCATCGCATCAATCGTAACGATACAGCCCTTTATTTCCAGGACTTCAAGCAGTTTTGGGATTGCTGTAATTTCATTTGATTTATCTTCTGTTTTCTTTTGTCCCAAGACAATACCATTGCTACAAGCCCACGCACTAACCATATGAATTGCAGATTTATTTTGTTTCTTGTCATAAGAACGCCTTGCTCTTTTTCCATCAATAGCAATTACTTCACCATCCGTTAATTCGGATATTGATTGGACCCACTCAACAAAACAACTTTGCAAACCTGTTGGAGATAAACGAGATGAGCCTTGCTATCGTATCGTGTTTTGGGATCCCGTTTTCAAAGGGAAAAAATCTTTTTAACCAATCCAGTTGCTATGACCAAAATCTTCTATGTCTTCCCAACCATCCATGCCACAAATAATACCGCTTATACAAAGGAAAATTATTTCTAAAAGAGGGTAATCTATCCTGCCACCTTCAACTCGAGGATCTTTGATGCTCGAAAAAATTCTTCAAAGGTGAGGCCATAACAAAAACAACTTAAAAGTAAAAGTTGTATTTGATCATAAATGCATGCTTTTTAACAGCTTTTGATGATCTTGCCTGAACTCCGTGATCTTTGAAAATGCTTGCTTTTTACTCGATAAGAGATCATGCTTCGCTTTATGAAAAGAATCCACTTATCTGAAGGCGAAAAAATCGCTTTAGAACTACGACATACTGAATGTATCTCGAGAAAAGAAGGAGATCGAATTAAAGCAGTTTTGCTGCGAAGCGAAGGTTGGACTGTGCCTATGATATCGCAAGCTCTTCGTATTCATGAAACAACAGTAATACGTCATTTAAACGATTATCGAGAAGGTAAATTCAAAAATAGCAGTGGTGGTTCAGAAAGTTATCTAAATGAAGCTCAAACCCAGTGTTTGACTCTTCACTTGGAAGAAAACTTATATCATCACAATCACCAAATAGCCTCTTATATAAAAGAAACATTTGGTGTTAATTTTACGGTCTCTGGTTTACATAAATGGTTACACCGAAATGGTTTTACTTATAAAAAGCCTAAAGGGCGTCCTCATAAAATTGATGTGCAAAAACAAGATGCTTTTATCAAAGAGTATGAAACCCTAAAACAGACTGCAGGTTCCGATGAGCCTATACTGTTTATGGATTCAGTTCATCCAACACAAGCAACAAAAATATCATACGGTTGGATTAAAAAGGGCAAAGAAAAAGAAGTGAAAACAACAGCTAGCCGAACCAGGGTAAATATAGTTGGTGCTATAGAGTTAGAGAATTTATCCGAGACCGTTTCAGAACAATATAAAACAATAAATGGCGAGTCCATTATTCACTTCATGAATAAATTAAGAGAGCAATTTTCTATTGAAAAAAGACTTCATTTGATCATGGATCAAGCTGGTTATCATAAGTCAAAATCAGTACAAGAAGAAGCAAATAAGCTAAATATCAATTTAGTATATCTACCGCCATACAGTCCAAATTTAAATCCTATTGAGCGATTATGGAAAGTAATGAATGAACAGGTAAGGAATAATAGATTTTTCAAAAGTGCAAAAGATTTTAGAGAATCAATCAATTTATTTTTTGACAAAATATTGCCAGAAATTGGAGACAGTTTAACTTCAAGAATTAATGACAATTTTCAGAAGTTAAAACCTGCATTTTGATTTCCATTGGGTATATTTGTATTATAGAATTCACGCAATTGAGTAACATCTGATTTTTTCAGGATATGTTGCTTCACCGTTAAACTCATCTCGTAATTCTGAAATTTTGCATTCAATAATTTCTTTAGTTTCCTCTTTAGATTTACCAGTAGATTCGAAACTCTATCCAAGCATTTACCCAATCGACCAGATTCATTCATTACACTTGTATGTAAGTTATCAAAAATTTTCCTATGAGCGGCTTCCAGCCCTTCTTGAGTCAAAATAGAATCAGATTCATCAAGTTCCTGAACTTGAAACTCTACAATGGATCCATAGCGCGATCTTGAACGTATTGCTGCTGGTTCAAAAGCATGATGTATAGCATCAGCAATTGTAGAGCTATCCATATCTAAAATAAAATCCATGTTGCCACTTGTTTTTTGATCATACATTTTGCGTGCGCCTGTGGTAATTCCTTTGCACATTTGCGTCACTTTATCGCAGAATTCATCAAATTTATCTTGATGTAACATTTTGTTTCTCCTAGTTAATAACTCAACCTTAATTGTAGTAAATATTTTCAAGTGCAGGGTTTGTTTCTTAACCCTAAAATTGCTCAAAGTATGGCGGTTAGCAGATAAGATCTTGTACTGTCCTTTTCTTCTGAGAAATTTAAATTTTAATCTTACCCCATTTTAATGGACACCAATATATTCTTTTTTATCAACTATCTCCGGCCTATCATCAATTGATATTCTATTTTTAATCAGGCCTTCACGCTTAGGACTACCATAGCGTTTACGATATTTTATGTTGATGACTCAGGTGTTTTTATATAACTCGCCGCCATGTTCTTTGTCTTTTTTTAAAATGTACTGATAAATCCTTTCGTGACTGATCAAAAGATACATTTTCTTGCTGCATAACCAGAAATTTGCTCTGGACTCCAGTCTTCAAGCAGTGTGATGTTTCAGCAAGCAATATTGATCCTTCAAACTTTACTTGCTTGATTTTAAGTAATAATTTACTCTTCCTGCCTTTATTAAAACAGTGGCATTGGAAATGGGCGCTATCAGAGACGCGATTAAAATCGTTGAAAAAACGCCTGAAGAGATTGAGGCCATTAAGGCTGACATTAAAAAAGCCGGCTTACCTGATGAAATGATGGCGGTCATTTTATATGGGCTTAATCTTATAGAATGGTTACCTAAGCTTATCCTAGAGCAAAATGTCACCATTTCCCGCCTAAAAGAGCTTTTGTTTGGCAAGAAGAAGCGCACTATCCAGCCTGAAGATGACAAAGGTAAGGCTTCAGATGAAGCAAAATCGGTTACAAATAACACTGATAACCCTGCTACCTTAACTGATGCTGCTAACGAAGATAACTTAACAGACATTGAAGACTCAAGCGAAAAGAAAAAGCTAAAAGGTCATGGCAGAATACCTCACACCGCTTATACCGAAGCGACTGACCATAAGCTTACCATTGATAATTTAAAAGTAGGTATGAGTTGCCCCTCTGAATGCAAAGGTCGGCTATATGAATTCACTCCCGCTACGATTATTCGCATTAAAGGCCAACAAATGGCGGCAGTTCATCGGTATACCATTGAAAAATTACGCTGTAATTTATGTAATGTAATCATTACTGCAAACATCCCAAAAGAGCTAGGCAAAGACAAATATGATGCCAGCTTTAAGGCGCATATAGGCATTCAAAAATATTTCATGGGCGTGCCGTCGTATCGACAAGCGACTTATCATTCCTTTATAAATGTGCCTTTGCCTCATAGCACGCAGTGGAAATTAATTGAAGAATTAGCGGGCTGTGTTATCCCTATTTTTAATAGGCTTTGCATTCATGCTGCTAATAATAAGTTGATTTATTTTGATGATACGCCGCTTAAAATTGTCGATGAGATTAAGGATAATCAAAACAATCCCAATAAAAAAAGAAAAGGTATGTATACCACCGGCATGCTTGCCAGGTCTGAAAATCACCAAATCATTCTCTATTTTAATGGGGTGATGCATGCCGGCGAAAATCTTACCGCACTCTTAACTAAGCGCACTGAAAAAGCACCCGTCATTTTAATGTGTGATGCCTTGGTCATAACACACCAGATTATGAAAATGTCATTCTTTGCTATTGCTTGAGCCATGGATTTCGGCAGTTTTCAGAGCTGTATAAATGTTTTTCCTGTCCCTTGTAAAAAAGTAATGACACTAATCTCAGCCATCTATAAGGTCGATAAAGAAACGACTGAAATGACAAGCTCAAATCAGTTGCCCATCATAAAAAAATTCAGCACCCATTACGGACAAACTCCATGCTTACCTTTTTTCTTAATGGATAAAAAGCTCGCTGAGCCCAATGAACCTTTGGGAAATCTGTTAATTACATGCTTAATCACTGGCATAAACTCACGCAATTTCTTCGCGTTGATGGTGCACCACTTGATAATAACGCCATGGAGCAAAGGGCTAAAAATCCCCATACGTGGCCGAAAAAATTGGATGTTTTATAAAAACACTTATGGGGCATCGGTTGGTGGCGTGCTAACCAGTATTATTTACACCTGCTTGTTATCAAACGTTAACCCTTTAAATTACTTGGTAGCAATACAAGAAAACCAAGAGCAAATGATTAAAAATCCTGATGCTTGGTTACCTTGGTGCTACCAGGACACACTGTCATCATTGGCATTGGCAATGGCAGCTTGATTGACCTGTTTCCAATCAGCGGGGGAATGCCCGCTTTCTCAGGATTTCCTTGCGCCAGCAAAATCAACAATTCACTTGCTCTTAATTCAATAGCACTACTTTTTGACGTTGGCCACCAGGCAAGGCGGCCACGACTAAAACGCTTTTGGCATAACCAAAAACCACTGGCATCATAAACCAATAATTTTACTGAAGTGCACGCATCCGATTCGTAAACGCAAAAACGGTACCGCTAAAAGTTACAACCCAGCTGCTCTCGGCATAATCCTTTAGCCCGCAAATGCCTTTTCTAAAATCAACTGGATCGACAGCCAGCAATAATCGATGTTGAGGTGTGATTTGCAGCATCCTCATGTTACGCACGTATCAAAATTATCTGTTCATAATTTGCAACTCTTTTAGTGCGATTTGGTTAGCTCTAAGGATAAGTTTATATTTCAATGCAAAGTGATTGAGTTTGGTTTTTATTTTGAGAAATTCAAGTTTGCAGTAGGCAATAATAGAAGCCACGATGTGATTAGATTGTGTTTTCACAATCTTAGTTGGTGATTTAGCAAGGCTAGCATTTTGTTTAACAGATTTATGAAACTCTTCAATTCGCCACCGTTTTTGGTAAACTTCATATAAGCGTTCGGCGCTGGAGGTCATGTCATTAGAAACAAGATAGAGGACACCTGTAGAACCATTTTCGTTTTTGAAAACTTTTTTCAGGAGCCTCACGGGGAAGTCTAATCCTTTAAGGTAGACTGTGTGGGCTACATCTTCTTCTAATTCTAAATCTCTGACTTTTGTAAAACGCCCGCTTTTGGCATCGTTTTCAGTTAAAGCTAACGTACGGTTTGATTTAATCCCAATGATAAACGATTTGTGAAGGTCATTATGGATGTGAGCCATATTGGCCTTCGAGCCAAACCAGTTATCGGCAAGCACAAATTCAAACAATACTTTATTTTTTACCGCTTGGTTAATCAGCCCTAAGAATAATTCATTTTTTGTCACTGATGATTTTCGACGCTGTTTTTTTGTTTTAACATCACAATAAACAATGTCCTTATTTATAATTTCAAAACCAATAGGCAAACAAAAATCGTCATACCTCACCATGCAGGTTAATAGATTGATCCCTTTTACAACCCGACCTTTAGCATGAGAATAATGCCAACAGTTAATCTCATTCTCATCTGTATAGGGTTTATCTTCAATTGTGTCATCCAAGAGGAGAACACCCTGCGCAGATTCTTTTTCACGGATCGAGCTTTTGACATAATGCCATAAAAATTTTGAATCTAAATTTTGAAACCGAAGAAAACGACTTACCTTATCATGGCTAAACTCACCATCAACCATGTCAGATAAGCCTGTTGCTGTGGCATGATGATTTTGGCATATCAAATAATCTGTGTATAAATCAAGCATATCCATTGGTTCTTCTCCCTTTACTACAAGGAGCTGATTTTAGTTATTTTTCAATAGACTGCAATACTGCGTGCGTAACATGAGTTGATCCGGGTGATATTTTTATGCACTACTGCTGCTTTATGTTTGTGATCGGATCAAAATAAAGAAGCATTAACTTTTGATAAAGTGAAACTTACCAAAGGCATGCTCAAGAAAACCACCAATTATTTTCTTGAAAATGATGCAATGTCACAAAAGAGAAAATTGACTATGTGCAAGGTGAGATACAAGCATTAATAAATTCAAATAAAGTTGCTTGCGTTGAAAGCGCCGAGCAAAAAACAAGCATCCCTGCAACTATCCCCGGCAACATATTGACTTCTGCTGCTAGCAATTTGTTTAAGTTAAAAGTAACTACCAGTATTGGTTCAAGCGAAGGCAGCTTAGGTAAGTTACTTAATCAGGCTTTAGAGCGTATAAATAGGTTGTCGCTAGATAGGGTGGATAATCGTAGAAGAAAGAGCTTGCCGATCAGCGAGAGCTGAAAATAGTAATGACAGAAATCGCCATGGCCAAAATATCAGAAAGAGATGGTGCCTACCTTACAAAATTGGACTGATCGATATCAGAAAGCTCAAACACAGGATGAAAAAGGAAGATATCTTTTTTGGGGCCATCAATCTTGTTAATAATGTTGGTTTATTTAAATTTGCTCCTCTATCAATAAAAAATAATCAGGGACTATGTGTCAGAGGCTGCAGTTATTAATGTCAAAACATTAAAGTATGCTTCAAACAAACTAAAGGCCAATAAAACGTTTATGCTGGATTTGATGCAAGAGGTGCCAGAAGCGCAATATTACGCATCAGAAAGATTAAAAAGGGATCCTGACTTTCAAAGAGCTGCTGTATCACCTTTTGTTTTTCTATGATGTTCAAGTACCAACACTTTTGGGGAGCTCAGCTTTAATAGGTTTAGCTGGCTGGCTGCCATTACAATCGCCATCACTTTTACCGCACCAGTTTGGCATTACCCAGCAATGATTGGGATCACGGCAGGTGCGGGTTTAGTTGCATCAACCATCTCCTTTTTTGCCTTACGACCAGCACAAGTTGCAGCCCGAGTATCAGTTATGAAGAAACCGATGACATGGGTTTTGTAGTCTAAATTGGCGCAGTCGTTGGTTATTCGCTTAGCTGTTGCCCCATTTTTGTTGCCGGCTCCTCGGGCCTAAAAGCTTGCGCGCCAATGGTGGGTAAAGTTTCGGCCGCTGAGGTAGGATGACGGTTGAGCCCAGTTTAAAATGACCTAATTCTTGGCCGCTTTTTTAAAGTTGATGTCTTTAGAGGCTGTCATTTGGATATTGCCATTGCTGGATGTCTTTTTGTCTTGGTGAGTGTACCTTGCCAAACCGTTTGCCATATTGCCAGCGATCACTTGGCACCTACCATGATAACGGCAAGTGGTCCTTTTTGGAGTTTCAAACAGCATCACTAAACGTTCATTACGAAGGCAAATAGGATTCGGAACACTCTCAACGGCACTCGGTTTTAACAGCAAATAAGTCACCGGGAATGTAAGTCATTGAGTAATAATTTGCCATCTATTGGCATATGTATGCGGTGAGTCGTCTTTGGAGACAAATGCGGGCGTAATGAAGAGTACAACTTCTAAGAACAGTTTTCTTGCTCTTTTTTCCGCCCTAACAACTCTAAAATGGAAGTAATTTCGACCTTTAGCTTGAACAATGCGTCCTGATTTGATTGGGCCCTAGCTGCGACACTACTCCCGTCAACGGGGCTTGCCATTTGATGTGGGGTTGAGGTGAGTTGTCCTTACACCATCGGCCAGCTCACGAATAAAAAAATCATTAAAACTCTTGTAGTGATAAACATCAGGAGTATTTAGCCTCCACTCATATCCACACCATAGGTTTTTATAAACCATTTGATAACTGCATGATGGTTTGAGCTCTGTATTGGCTAGCTTGCCAATGGGGATCAGAAAGCATCGGTTTCAGTATTAAATATTGAGGTAGAGTTTTTAAAAAGTTAATCACTTTGTTGTGCTTCTGGGTAATTAAAATGTTGCCTCGAGTGTAGCAGGATAAAAAAATTGCATCTATAAATTTTCTCTTAGTCTGGTTAACGAGTATTTAGTTTTACCTACAATGTTTTACACGGATGTAAGTATTATGAAAAAGCAGGGAATGTATTCTTTTTATGCCGCGTGGCATTCGAGATCTGAACGTCTTATTTCAATCCATTAAACTTATTGTTTAATTTTTGAATCTTGATTTATATCGAAGAAAATTTTCTTTTAGAGGAGAAAATTTTGGCTCCTTGAAAGCTACTGCAAATTTTCCGCCTGATCTACTACAAAGCGACTCTTCACATGGTTTAGTGATAATTTAGAAGTTGCTTTTTGAAGATTTAAATGAAAACTAGCTACGTTTTAGCTCCCCTCAAAAAAGACCACGTCACCATTTGTCTATGAATGATTTTCGAGTGACTCAACCTGATTATGAAGTAAATATGAGTGGGGCCAGTTTAGGTCGGTTGGAAGTGGATATTGGGGATTTTTCTGCTCGGCTAGAAACAGACTCAATTTCTGAAAGCCGACCAGAACGCCCATATGATCCGAAGTGAATTTATTTTTTTCTTTGATTTAAAGCGGATTGCTCGTTTGCTGGCAAAGGAAAAAAGTACCGATATGTTGTCTGACTCCTTAGGGCGCTACTCCACTATATTAATTTTGTTGAAACAGAGCTGGCTTTTTGACTCGCAAGATAGAATGTTTATTGGTCAAGTTCGCGAAATGATTAATAAGCGAGTGTTACCGCAAATCAAAGAGAAAATGGGTAGTGATAGTTTAAAATTAAAACTGACAACTTTAGTAGATGAAATTGAGCGGGTGGCGGACACTTGTCATGAGAAGTTACATTACGACTTTCAAAAGATCAGGTCTGTGAATCCACATTGCATCCATCTGGGGTGAGATAGATGAAAATGAAAAAAGAAAACATCCACTACAAGCATTGTTGGGTTGTGTGCAAAGAGAGTGAAGCCATCCAATCAGGAAGTTAGTCTTAATGAGACGAGCAAGCCAGGCACTTTTTTGATAATAAACCAGATAAAGCCTCCCCCTTTACTGTCAAATTATTGGAAGATTGTGAGCCTCTACAATTAATGCAAGACTTGTCAGATTCAAGATAGGTCAATCTATGCTAATTTTAGCTTCTAATATCAATAAGCTCTTGCAATATAAATCGTTATTGAAGTCGTTGGTTGGTTTTTTTGTTGATGAGGTTTGGAATCGGTATCAAGTCATCAAGAGGTTATCAAACAAATTATTGCAATTTTTGGATACCATTAAGACTGATATATCTAAAGCACAAAGAAAGTCACGCTGCTCCATCTGCTGCAAATTTAGACATACAAAAATAAGTTGTTGAGGGATAATCACCAAAAAACTGAGCTAAATAAATGGTCCAGTTATTTATCTGCTACTTTTGGTTTGAGCACCTGAACAATCAATGTAAAAGGGTTTATGCAAAAAATCAGGATATTAAACACCTAATAGCATTAAGGATCCAGATAAAATTTTTACAAGTGCAACCAGTTTGGTTGAGGAACATCCAAAATGCAATGAAAAGCTGGCAGGCTGCCTATGATGATGAGGTGGCGATAGGTGAATTGACCAATACCTATGTAACTGTTATCTGATATTCAGCTTGCCAGCAGTCTTCCACCTTTAGAAATTACGCCCCCAAAGCCGCAAGTTGAATTTGAGAACCTGTTTTTAGTTTTAATTGCAATTATCAATATGATGATGACCAGGAACAGCGCATTGAATGTGTTTCTGGCAGTGGTTTTGCCTATGTTTTGCCAAACCAATATGAATTTAACTTGCCTTATCATGGTGATAATTTCCTTTTGCCACGATTGTCAGCAGGTCCTTTTGGCATGGGCGTTCTGCCTTACAATGTATCGAATATGATTCTACAGTTGTTTATCAGTCTGATAGTTTGAACAATGTTGATACTTTTACCAGCAAATTAATGGTCAGATTGCACTTGGTCGTGTGATATTTATTTAGCCAATCAACTTTATTATTGGACTTTTTAGCACAGATGGAAGTTTAGCATCAGTTGGTTATCAACCTCCTGAAGTATTGATTGATAAGTCAGATTTAAATATGGCTACCCATGCACAAAAGGGCAAACCAGTATTGTTGATACGCACTTGAGATTTTCTTCTGAACAAACAGAGCTTGCTGATAATGTGGGTATCTCTAAAAGAGGATATGAGAGTGCCAGGCTTTAGAGGCCTATTTGATTTTATTTAAATTCAGTACTTTACTTAAGGATAAAGAGCAATAAAAGGATTTGATTGTGAGGAAGACTTGCGTGTTTAGTTTTGATGTTTATGAGTTTATCTGCATCAGCACAGATGAATAAATTTTTGTTTGATAACAAACAAGCAGACAGGAGCTTGGTTAAATCAGAACGAATTCTTAAGCAGAAAAATGTTAGCATTCGACGTTTCTCCAAAATAACGTAATGATTTAGCCAAACAGATGGAGTTAGCTCAATGTTGCATAAAACAGCAAAGGGAAAATTATAAAAAAGCGAGAAGCACCAGCAAGATCGTCACAATCCCACCAACAGATGAAAATGAAGAAGTGACGCAGACTGCCATAGTAAATATTTAAAAGAAGTAAACAACTACTTGTAAGGCACCGCTTGGGGACATGCTCTTTATACCAATTAAAAACTAAAGATGTTTTAGATGAATTAGATAGTTCTATTATCACTCAAACCAAAGAGCAAACTTGGAAGCGCTCTACTAGGTTATCGGATGCTATATTAACCCCTCTTAGTACTTTACGACAAATGTCGTTTGATCTTAAATCTCCATCAGAAATTACTATGACTGTAAGTAAATATGTCTCTTCAATCTTTGTCAGTATCATGGTGCTATTTTTTGTATTGAGAAATAAAAAAATCAAAGTTTCATTGAGCGGTTGCAATTAAATACGACTTTTTATTTTTTGGGGGCTAGTTTTATTGTGCTAGCCAGTATTTATTGTTTTTGGGTTTATCAACTCGATACCAGCTTTGATAATAGTAGCAGCCAGATTTTATTTCAGTGGTTAGTATTGTCAGCACTTTATCTGATCATTGACTTATGGTGCTTGGTTTTTAAGTGTGCCCATCCGGGGGTTCAAAATGCATCGCTATCGGTTGCCGATGCTATTGCTGTTCTCTTTTCTTTGTGGGAACGGTAACACTTGCTTTATATGGCTACCCATATTTGGCGTACTATATTTCTATCGGGATTTTAAATACATTAGAAGCAACGATGCTAGCTTTGGTGCTTATGGTTCTTAGTCGAAAGTTTGCTAAGCAATTAAATTACCTGCTGGCTGGGAAATTAAATGCCCAAGGCCAAAGATGTTTCAAAATCTTCTAAAATGGAAGTTGAATTTAGGGTGCTTACTATTTCATTAAAAGCCACTATTATTGTGCACTGGTTCACTTTCTGTATGAACCTTTGGCAGTTATCTTTTTGGGGCTGATCGTACCCCCTTGAAGTACGTGCATGAAGGCTTTACCTTTTTGTATATTCATATCATACCGCTTAACTTTGTTAAGGCCGGTCTTGTTTTTACCATTATTGCCATTGTTATTCGGGCAGTTGCTAAAACATTTTTAAAATTGTTAATCCCTATATTATTAAATTTTTAGTTATTTTGTTGCAGGCCTTGCTGGTTTATATGTGGCGGGCGTTAATTTAACGGGGATAGCGGTTGTTGCCGGGGCGTTGTCTGTTGGTATCGGTATGGGGCTTCGTGGCATCGTCAATAACTTTATTTCAGGATTAATTTTATTAATCGAAAAATATATAAAAAAACGGAGATCAGTAGGTGTCAGTAATGTTAGAAGGTTATTATTAAAAACATTCAGCTTGCGTTCAACAACAGAAATTCAAACGCCAACTAATACAGATGTGATTAGCACCGAATGAGCAATTTAGCCGCATCAATGGTAACGAATTATGTTAGATGAAGGCAGTTCTATCAGTAATATTGAAGTTGGTATTGCTTATGGTGAGGATGTTGAGGTTGGCACAGCAAGTATTAATAGATATTGCTAAGGCGCATCCACATATTTTATCAATAATAAACCAACTCAGCCTTGAAGTGTGTTTAAAATCTTTGCTGATTCGGCAATTGTGTTAAAACTCATATTGCATTAAACATGCTAAGTTCTTATACAGGACTAAAAGTGAGTTGAATGAGGCGATATATAGCTTTTAATGAGAAAGGCATCAGGTTCCACATTTCCACAACAAGATGTTTACATTAAAGAGTTTTCCTGAACAGCCAAAAGACAAGAACACTGAGTAGGTACTACTCGGTGTTTTGGGTGTTAGTGTTGGTGTTGGTGTGATTGGTAGGGACTGACATTGGATCATCGACCAAAGGCGGTGCATTTCCACTATCTTTCGCTCTTCATCTGTCATTGTTTCTTCAGCTACTGTGAGCTGTTAGGCTTTGTATTTGCTTGATAGTGATTACTTGTTGTTTAAAAAATCAAGAAAAAACAAGATCTGCCTGTGGATATTTCTGGGGGAATTAACAGAGGTGACTCGCTCCATGTTTTTGGTATAACTCAGGGGGTAAAAAGAGTTAAGGGTTTGGGTAATTGAGTGGTTGAATTTATCTTGGGCTTTTATATAGCCATCTAATTTAGCCATTTTGGTCGCTAGGCAGATATTTTCAAATGGCACCCCATGCTATCTGTTTTACGATCATATAATTCTAGTAGACTTTCAAAACACTCAATGAGGTGTTGGATTTCTTCAATTAATGATTCATGGCTCACTGTTTTTTCTCCTATGAGGTCTAACGCGCAACATCAGCTGGCTGGGTGACAATAACACCAATGCTCTCTTCATAAGCACTTAAAGTCTCTGGTTCTATTTTATCAAGAAGTGATCTTTTTTCGATAAGTGTTTCTTGACTTTGTCCCAACCATTTTCAAGCTATCAGCAGATGTGCACTGGTGTGTCTAAATGTTCCACCTGCCTTGATGGTTTCTGACGGCGGTTTAAACCTCACATTTTTCATAGATTAAAGTCGACGACGTAGTCATTTTCAAGTAATAGAGGTAAAGCTTATCCCAACCATGTGACATATCAAATTGCTCGAGTTGACCTCCGTTACTTGATGTCTTCACAGCAAGAGCTCTCTTTCGGTAAGTGCTTGCTCTACTCTATATGCATTGTATTTTAACATAGGTTTATCTAGGACCGTTTGGCCTAATTCTAATTGTTTAGCGATAATACCTATCCCAATCAATGGACATATCTGCCATGACTTATGCAAAATCCGAAGCTATCTTTAAAAGTCATAGTTAGCATAACTTTAATCATTGTTCTTGAGTATCACCGCAAAGCACTCCCCATCTGGACTTAACCTTAATCAGGGGCCTTCAAGATTGCTGCAATAGGGGGTTACTCATATCGAAGCCATGCTGGAGAATAGATTGCGTCACATTCATATCGTAATCGACGTGCGGCAATTTATATTTTCTTTTCTCTTCTAAAACGGCTCTGGTTTAGATGTTTGTTTAAATGAGTTGCCGTTTTGTCAAAAATGGCTTGCATGGCAATACAAGGCGGTGGATCGGTTGAGGAGCACCATCGCGTAAAACTTCTGCTACAGACTTGCTGAACTCGAGCCTTTTGCCCCGCCCGCTGGGTGATAATCCTCAACATAATGTTTGCCTTAGCCAAGCGTATTCATGGCGGTTTGTAATTTCTCGGCACTATAGTCTGCACCATAATGTTTGTTGGCTTCATCACGATAAGCAACATTGAGATACTTGTTGGAATAGAAACTCATGAGGGGTTATGTACCCAGCTCTGGCACAAAGCACAAATCGCTGACAATATCTTCCATTTGTTCAATCGATAATGCTTTGTTTTTCAAAGCACTACGCTCTTGACTGGGCTTTGCTAGAGCTGAGGTTTTGATGTCAGCAAGATAGGCATTTGAAGTACTCATGAGATCGCTCACATGTGCGCGGGCCCCTGCAGGTGTGGGGGCGCAAAGGTATTGTGGACCTCTTTGTAGGCTTCTTTTTGTTACCTGGCGGATTGAGCCTAACCTAATGCCATGCCGTCCCAGTCTCCAGCAATAATGCTGCCAGCAACATCATAGACACTGCAAATCACCACGTCTGGGTTAAAGGTCTAGCCAAAACTGTCATCAACAAAAGCACCTGGTAAGGGGCCTATTTCTGAAATTTGATTGAGAATTTCTGCTTTGGTTTTTAATAGTGCAAGCACATCTTCTAGGGATACATCTTGAATGGTTTGGTCTTTGGCATCTAATTCATCTTCGGTGAGGTTTGTTTATTTCAGGCCAACTTGTACCTGGGTTTTTGGCGGCTATCATGTCGAGGGTTGCTTTAAAGGATTCTACATCACGAGGGTGATTGGCAAATACCTCGCAGCGTTTCATATCTTCTGCTGGCGGGAGAATAGTCTTTGGTTTCGGTGTAATTAACTTTGAAGGTTGCAGTGAAGACTTCCTCATAGATTTCATCAGGATCATAAACACTTCAGGCTTAGTAATAACCCCTTTTTCAGGATCCCAGTCTGGGCTTGCCTCAGGTCTGTCCCAAAAGGGCGGGAGTAAAATTGAGGACCGCTATACCCTATATGTAGATTAACAATAAATTGACCATTGAAAGATTCGGGATCTGGGCCATGTCCCTCTTTATAGCCAAGGCGTAGTTGGCCATTATGTTCATTGTAGCCAGTGACTTCTAAATCTCCGCTAGGGCCTACCTCACGTAAATATCATGCATGCTGATATCTAAATGCATGGTGTGTTGATAGTCAGGATCCGTAGGTGGTAAAGCCAAGTGAGTAGCATCTTTAGCATGATCAGGTTTTGGCGTACCATCGGCTTCCAGCCTGGCAAAGCGTAACTCTCAAGATAATGCACCTTTAAAAAAGCCTTGTTTACTTGTTTTGGTTAAATTAACACCTCTTTTTTGGGCTGCGACTTTTATTGTATTGTGGTGGATCACCAGCACGTAGGATCAAGGGACTTTTAAGGCTTTGTGCTTGAATAATGTTATGGGCGATAAATTCTGATTGAGCACCGCAAGCTTTCATGGCCTCAGTTCCAGTCCTGAAGACCCTGGTATTTCCCCTCTAGAGACTTTATCTGCGACAAGCTCGCTATGTGTTTTGGGTTTTGGTGGCGCAACTACAACTTCCACCTCTGTTTCAGGTAAAACTTCAGGTGCAACTCTAGCCATAGATTCATCTCGGCAGTTTCCTTGTATATTTCTAACTGTAGACGATGAGTGGCATTTTTGGTGTACAAAGATAATTTGGGTTGGAGGGAAAGTTCCCGCGGTCAGTTGGGTTCTTGCCGCGGGATGTCTATCAGGCTGTTTCTTGGTCTTTGTTTTATCATCCTTGGTTATGCCTAGTTTTGCTTTCATGCGAGCAACGGCTTCAGGATCTATTTTTTTGGCCACTTTTCTTTTAATGGTGACTTGGGTTTTTACTGATTGTGGGGTAGCTGTGGAGCTGTTGCCATGCCGACATCATGGTTCATAGAAGCAGATGACGTTTTTGGCATAAAACTGGTTTTGCTGTTTTGCTTCAAAAGCAGCGTTTCTTGGTTCCCTAACGATATGGCGGTGTGCGTATTTATTACGTTCGTATGCGCCTGATGTATAAATTTTAATTTTTTCAGCAGCATTTTCTGATTCGTCTTCTGTTACTTCGCCGGCAAACTTTCCGTCTAAATCAATGCGATTGTTTCGGCATTTTAAGCAGACTAAGTATTCCATTCGGCGAGTAAAAATCACAACCGCTTCTCGTAACTTGCTGCGAGAGAAGTCACATTCTGGATTACGATCTAAATAGGCAAAGATATCATCCATAATGCCCTTTTTAAGTGGGCGAACTCGGTGTTCAGTATCAAACGCTTCAGGGAAGGTTGTACTTAACCAATTAAGCGCTTCCATTTTGGCTGTATTAGACTCTTCAATCTGTTTGCGATTGACTTCTTTTGTGGTTGGGTGAATGTGGTTGTTCATGACTTATTAACTTCCTAATACTCTATTTTGTGCGTTTTCATCCATGAATGTCATGTCGTGTAATGTGTTTTTTATTGATGCAACTGGGCATGTGTTTTTCAGGGATGAAAAAATTCGGACCAACACAAAGGTTGTAATGGTTTTTATCAATACTTTTTTTACAATAAAGTTACAATTAATTTTTCAAAGGTTTTATCATAAAGGTTTTTTGGCTAAAATTAACAGTTAATTTCAAATAAAAGTGCGCTCAAATGAAAAAAGTTTATTCTAAGTGTTTTGGCTGTCATATTCCATTTTTAGTATTTTTTATCATTGACTTACCTGGAGCAGGGTTAGTTGCCTTGGGTTTGCAAAGTACCATTATCGGTTGGCCTGTTGCTATTATTTGGGCGTTCAAACATGTGGCAAGAGTCTCTGAAAGAAGGATAAAATCAAACGAGCTGCAGCCACCGCAGCCGCAGCAGCAAGAGCAGCAGCAGAAGTACAAGCCGAAATTGATGCCGCCGCCAGAAAAGCTGCACCCAGAGAAGCGAGGCGAAACATGAGAGATGATAGAGACTAAATGATAAGTGCTGGTGTTAGTGTTGGTGTTAGTCATATGCAAGATCTCTTTTCACTTGGGGGGGGGCAAGGGGGAGAGAATGGTTTCTCCCTTAAATGCAAGCGCGGACATGAGCCGCGCGCAGCAATATTACACCAAAGCAAGGCGTAACATGAGAGATGATAGAGATTAAAGATAAGAGGAAAATGGATGTATAAAGTTATTGTTAATGGTGCTCCAGGTAAGATGGGCACTACTGCTGAGGCTATTTCTAATTCTGGCAATTATGAACTTGTCGCTGGGCTTGATGAAGATAGCTTAGATGCTGCAATAAGTTCGTATGATGTCGATATTGTTATCGACTTTACCAATGCTTTAAGTGTTTATGAAAATGCCAAAACAGTACTGAATAATAAAGTTAAGTGTGTGATTGGTGCGAGCGGTTTGAGCCAAGTGCAAGTGGATGAATTAGCAAAGCTTGCTGAAGTTAGTCAAACTGGTTGTATTATTGCGCAAAACTTTTCGATTGGTGCCATCTTGATGATGCATTTTTCTGAAGTGGCTGCGCGTTTTTTACCTGAGGTTGAGATAATTGAGACACATCACCAACAAAAAAGCTAGATGCGCCATCAGGTACGGCAGTAAAAACAGCACAGTTGATTGAAAGCGAAGCAAAGCCAAAAACACCATTCATTGTGAAGAGCTCTACTCTGGTGCTCGAGGTGCTGATGTGCATGATGTCACCATTCATTCCACTTCGTTTACCAGGATATATTGCTAGTCAGCAAGTAATGTTTGGTAGTGAGGGGAAAATCTAACCCTATCGCACAATAGTATTAATGAGATTGCTTTATGCCTGGTGTCTTACTCGCTTGTGATGAAGTACTGAAGTTGGACTCTTTGGTATATGGTTTAGAAAATATACTCAATTTAAACTAAACTCTGCGGTTTCTGTTTCTGATTTTTCATAATCTTCTTTGTCGCTATCACTGTCCATTTCAGTTATTTCTGGGGGCTGTGTGCCTTTAGCTTTTGGTAGAGTTCACATAGACCTTGATAAATACTGATAGATTGGTTGTGTCATGTACTTTTTAGGGCTGTCGCCTTGACCGCCAAATGGGACAATAAGTATATAGTTTCTCCGTTTCAGGATCACGAACCAAGGTGCTGGCATGTGATCGCTCTTTGAGGATGCTATGAACTTGAGCTAAGAAGCGTCGTTTAGCTTTGTCACGGTTTTTTATGGCATGCCTATTCTTTTCACGCCTCGTAGCTTATCGGTTTTTAAAAACGCCCATTAATCGTACAGCGCTTGATATATTGTTACATATTGGGTTTTCATCCCCAGAATTTATTGATGTCTAGGTGGACGCAGTGGTTGGATTCAGAAATAAGCCGCCATATTTCATGGATATAAGTATCTTTTAGTGATATCTTCCAGGCTAAGTCTTTCCTGATTATGCTGAATGTTTTGTTTTTTCTCTAGTAGCCAAAGTTCAGCTTACGGCTTTACTGATAAGAATCGTCATTAACATAACAAAATTTTTGTATTGAGCGAAGCTCATTAAAACTAACAAAAGCATCGTCCGCTATTAGTGAGGATTCACCATTGGACAAGCGGGCATAGAGTGCTCTAAGATTGTATAAAATGTCAGCAGGAAGATAATCATCAATGTTTTTTATGCCTTCAGAGCCATCGGCATTAAAGCCTGCTGCATAATGATGATGATGAGAGGTATAGAGTTTACAAAAAATGTTAACGAATCTAGCACGTTCTGCATTATCCACGTATCGAAATAGAGTTGGCCATGTGCCATAAGGGCGGCGATAAATAAGCATGGCATCGGTATGCAAGAGTTCAACGGCTTTTCTGTCTTTGCCACTGACGCAGGAACCATAGGATAGATTACCTTAGAAGTACGGTTGTAATTGTTCGAGAGAACTTGCATATAGCTCGCGCTTATTGGCATCACGCCAGTGATGCTTGGGAAAAGTCATCAGTTTGTTTCAGCTGCTCATATTGGTTAACTAAAGCTTGTATTTCAGAATAGTTTTTATGGGTTGTGTTTTGATGCAAAAATTCACTGGGCATCACGTGACAAAGATGAGCAGTGGGCATTGGTTCTAACCATGTATGTAATTTATTTGCTTTATTTAAAGCGTGATTGAGTTGAGCGCATAAGGTTTAAATCAATGATCAAATCTATATTAGCATTTTTATTATGCTTGTCTGTGGCGGAATAGTTTGTTTTTAATTTATGATAGGTGAACTTGCCTCAGCCGCTTCTATCTTGTCGTCATTACCGTTTTTATCAGGCAGAAACTAACTCTGTATATTTAGGTGATATGAGAGGTTTAGGTGCCATTTTAAAATCCAGATTGACTGCTATCCCCATCGTTAAATTCAGTATTGGCCTAATTTTTCTGTAATGAGTTTTGGCAGTCCTTCTTCAATGATATGGTAGATATTTGTTGGGGTATGATGATCTCCTTACAGCTTGGGGATAGAGGGACTTTTGGATATCTCTGGAGGACACCATGCTTGACGGCATAACGTCGATTTTGTAGAAAGGGGCTCTAACCGAATCATCTAATATCGATATGGCATGCTGTCTAAAGAGTTCTGCCATGCCTGGAATGGTACGTAAGCGACTACTAAAATTAACAAAAAAAGTTTTGGTAAATCAGATTTTGATTTGGCTTGCTTCCAAGATGGTTGCTAGAAACGCCGCTCCATTGGCTCTATGTGCTGAGTACCACAAAGGCAAAGGCGCTTTATTTTGTCGTATATTCCAATACTCATTTAGCTTAGTTCTTCAGAAAGTGGAGGAGTTGATTGGCTGCTTGTCAAAAGTAATATTCTTTCCGTGCACTCTGTCATGGAAGTTAAGGTCATTAACTCTTCTCGTGGCTCAGTTAAAATTTTAGCATTCTTCTGCTCCGATACTTAGTGGAGTCATTTCTGAAGGTGTCTTTTGCCAAGAGAAGATGAAAAAAGCGCCAATCAACGCTGCAAGCATGCTCATGTAACAGCGTTTGCTTGTCGATTAAGGATAAGGGAGTTTTGGCTGCAAGGCTTTCCATTAAAATTATTTTCAAGTTGGCTGATGTACGATAATGATGCTTGTGTTGCCTAAGTGCAGATAAGCGGCAGAGGGTTTCTTCCACCAGATGTGCAAGCCAGAATTTTGCGCCACGGCCAGCATACTTGCTCGAAAATCTTTTTTTGAAACAATTGGCTTTGATCAGACTGGAGCCAACCTTTTCAGATCTAATTTCTAGGTTAGAGGGGGCTGCACCATGATTTATAGCAAGCTCTATTGGTTGTCTATCCACCAGAAAGATCAATGGATGAATCAACTCGTAGCACTGTCCGTTTTTGCCATGTCTATTCCCTTATGTGGTTTTATTCCCTACGCCATTTTCAAATGATAATACGCTTATGCTAACTGTTGTAGCAACGAGAAATACTTTATTTGAAAGGGATCAAATTCATCATGCTGAAGCGTTTAATGTTTGATAGAATGGGTCTTTTACACAGTTTTTAAAGGGTTTTTATCTATATGTGCGGTATTGTTGAGGTAGGGGTTACGGATAGAGATATAGCGCCAATATTGATCGAAGAAGGCTTACGAAGATTGGAATATCGAGGCTACTGACTCTGCGGGGCTTGCAGTTATTTCCAAAGAGAACGTTTTACAACGACCTTCTGAAGCTTCTAGGCAAAGTGGCAGAACTTGCAGAACTTGCAGAACTTGCAGAAGTTGAGCCGCCAAACAGAATTTCCAAGGTCATATTGGTATTGCTCATACTCGTTGGGCGACGCTTGCGGTAAACCTTCAGAGACCAATGCACCCCCATACTTCTAGCGATGAAATTGCAGTGGTTCATAATGGGATAATTGAGAATCATCATACCCTCCGAGACAGATTAATAGAGCATGGCTATGGTTTTTATTCACAAACAGATTCGGAAGTTTGTGCGCATTTAATTCATTACTTTTACCAAGAAAATAAAGATCTGTTGAAATCTGTACAGCTGGCTGTTGCTGAAATGGAAAGGCGCTTTTGCTTTGGGAATTGTGCATCACGATGATCCTTCAACCTTGATTGCAGGTAAGAAAGGGCAGTCCTTTGTAATTGGGTTATCAGACAGGGGAAATTTTATTACCTCTGATTCACTGGCCTTACAAAATGTTATCCAGAAGGTAACCTATCTCAAGAAGATGACGTGGCAATGATCAGCATTGATGAAGTTCAGATCTTTGATGCTTCAGGCAAAAAAGTCTTAAGAGATGTCGAAAATTTTACAATGTCAAACCAACAAGTAACCAAAGGTGAGTATCGCCATTTTTATGCTCAAAGAAATTTTTTGAGCAGCCTTATACCATGGCCGAGACATTGCAAAGTCGTTTAACAGAAGACGGAGTTTTGCTGAAATTTTGAGTGAAAAGCTCCTGCTATTTTTGGAAAACCAAACAAGTGCACATTGTTGCCTGCGGTACCAGTTATCATGCCGGGTTAGTGGCTAAATATTGATGGTGAATCCTATTGCCATTTACCCTGTTCTGTTAAAGCGGCAAGGAATATCGTTATCGTCAGGTTGTTGTGCCGCAAGATACGTTATATGTTACCATTTCCCAATCTGGTGAAACAGCTGACACCTTGGCCGCTCTTCGTAAGGCCAAATCCAATAATTATTTATCAACACTTGGTATTTGCAATGTCGCAAGCTCTACCTTAGTACGTGAAACAGACTTAATTTTCTTAACTCGGGCAGGTGTTGAAATTGGTGTTGCATCAACCAAAGCATTTACAACTCAGTTGTGCGCATTTATTTTATTGGCTATGAGTTTAGGGATGGAGGAAGACAAAGCGAAACCTACGGCCAAAGCATTGTTACATATGCCAAGTCTGTCTGAAGATTTGCTACAACTTGATGAAAAGATTAAAGAAATTTCCCAGGATTTTGTTGAAAAAGATCATGCGTTATTTCTTGGGCGAGTGTGTGCAGTATCCAGTTGCTTTAGAAGGTGCATTGAAACTAAAGGAGATTTCCTATATTCATGCGGAAGCTTATCCCGCAGGTGAGTTAAAACATGGACCATTGGCGTTAATTGATGCAGATATGCCGGTAGTGGCTGTTGCACCTAATGATGAGTTATTAGATAAGTTAAAGTCTAACTTGGAAGAAGTGAAAGCCAGAGGGGGGGAATTATATGTGTTTGCAGATAATGCCGCAGAACTTATTGATGAACCAGATTCATGTCATAGAAATTCAAGTGTACCAAATGCCATTGCGCCGATTGTTTACCAATTTCCATTGCAGTTGTTGGCCTACTATGTGGCAGTGCTTAAAGGACGGCGTCGATCAACCGCGGAATTTAGCAAAGTCTGTTACGGTTGAGTAAAAAATGTTATCAAAAAGGAAAATGTTAGGATCTTTTAAAAGTATAAATAATGATAAAAGGTAAGTTTTTTTGCGTTTTTTTAACTTTTTGTTTAAAACGTATTTTTTTAATTCAGCCTTGCTGATAGCAGGGCTTACTTCTTTGCTTTTGTCGGCTACTCATGAAGAGCTGAGTCTTGTCATAC
Organism: Gammaproteobacteria bacterium; assembly: GCA_038141865.1. Lineage (GTDB taxonomy): Bacteria > Pseudomonadota > Gammaproteobacteria > Magnimaribacterales > D2472 > CAJQGY01. Next base: position 421,064 of record JAYQIX010000006.1, read on the forward strand.
AAGAGCGCATGCCTTTATTTGCTTTGTCTCCTTGTATTGGTATAAGTCTAATTTCTTCAAGCATTTATCCATATTTTATTAATAAAAACAGGAAGATAGCTATTGTTAGCGCGTCAGCCTATTTTGCTATGTATCTCTATATTTTATTTTTCTGAAGGAGCTTTGTGAGCAAAGCATCGGCGGCCTATTTATTTTTTTCTTTCTTGGCTACATATAGGTGTTATGCTTTGTTGCGTTAAAAACATTTTAACAGCTTTCTTTTGCCTTGTGGGGCATTTTACTGAATTAACTTGATCTATTTGACCTTATGTATAGCGATCCACCTTGAACTTACGGTTTTGCACTTCGGTTGGCAATTTTATGACCACTATTTCATAGAGCACTCTATATGTTTATGGGCTATTTTTGTAATCATTCCATTGATAGCTCTTTTGTATGAGCGTATGCCTGCTTGTAGTAGAAGAAATTGGGGCATCTTATCAGTGTTATTCTTCTTCTGCTTGCTCTTGACCTTGTCTTTAGCGCTATTGGCTTATATGAAAGAGGAAAAGGCAGTCGAGCAGCGTGTAACCAAAAAACTTAGCTATGGTTGATTTGTATTACAATGAAAAATTGGTAAATCGGTTACACACCATCGAGCGTCTTTTTGCTCGACATCAATTTGAGTTGCTAGATCAAGCCATCATAGACAGTGAAGGTTACTTAAAATATATGTCTGATCTAAAGTTCATTTATTTAACAAGACACCATTATTTGGTTGAACTGCACAAAGATCAGCATCAGGAACATGAGATGGTGCTTAAAGCTTGCCAAGGGCAGCTCGAAAATGAAGTTGTTTTCTTCACAAGTAAAAGTAAGTGTGTCTTCAAATCGTTGGCTTTGCGTTAGAGGAAAAAAAGATAATATTGTGGTTGGGTTGCAACTTCAAGATTTATTATACTCACAAAACCAAGAAGCCGTGATGACGGTTTGTATTTTTCTCTTTTGCCATTTTCCGATCTTAATCACAGGCTCGATTAGAATAAAGAAAAGCAATACAGAGATTATTACCTTTGTATGTTTGGGCATAAGTTAATCTTACGAATGGGTTGGTATGCGAGAAAAGTAAAACAGTTTCAACACTCCAATACCTACTATTTATATTAGTTTTTAGGGGGTAGTAATAGGTTTCTCTGTTGACATATATGCTTGTTTCCTCACTTAAAAATTCAGTTGCCAACAATAAAAGTTTGGCGGTGAAAGAAGAAAATCTAAAAGTGAACTTGTCATTAATTTTAAATAAATCCTCTATGGCCATTTTCCTTGTTGATAAAAAAAGTTAATATTTCCTTTGTTAATGATCGAGCAGAGAGACTTTAACAGGTTATAAAAAAATAGAGGTGGATTTGGTTTATCAATTGATAGGTTGGTGCCCTAAATCTATAAGAGCAGAACATGCAGGAAAAAGAAAAGTATATCAAGCAAAACCGATTAATAGAAATATGGGAGCAGGGCTAGATCTGGTTTTACAAAGAAGAGATAAAAAGCTCACAGCAATTGATATTGACGCTTGCTTCCTATTAAGTTTAATGGTGAGTATCAAACCATGTGTAGCGTATTAGATGTATCAAAACAACGGAGATATGAAAAGAAACTTAATCAAGAGTCTATGAATACACAGATAGCATTAGATATTGTAAATATGGCAAACGAGCTTTCTGGTTTTAATGATTTTTTAAAAGTTTTAATAGATAAAGTTTGTCATACTTTAGGCTGGGATATTGGTCACGTATATAAGATTGATGACAATGATGAATCTACCATGTGCTCTTTAGGGCTTTGGTATTTAAAATACCCAGATAGATGTGTGTCTTTTATGCAGCTTACAAAAGATATCCATTTTTAGAAAAAATACAAGGGGTTGTTGGTTAAGTTTAGTATAGCAAAAGATTTTATGGGTTGAAAACATCAGTGATGAAAAAAACTTTATAAGAAATGTATCAGAAGAGAAAAACGCAGTTAAGAGTGCTGTTTTTTTACCTCTAAATGTTTATGATAAACTCGTGTGTGTTCTTGAGTTGTTTAGTTTTTAAAAGAGAGAAGTGAGGTCTAACTTATTCAAGACTTTGGAGCTGATCTCTCAGCAAATATCCCGTGTTTATGAGAGAAAAATTTCTGGAATTAAACTTAGAAAACTTGCTCATTACGATGAGGTGACAGAGCTTACCAAACAGGGTTTATTTTTCAAGACTTATTTGAACGAGTGATCAGAAAGGCAAAACGAAAAAAAACAAGTTTTGCATTACTATATTTAGACTTCGATGACTTTAAAAGATTATACGACGCTTATATGGACGCTTGGTTGGTGATAAGTTACTTAGAATTACTGCGAAGACATGCAATTACGTTGTTAGAGGGATTGCAGCACTTTAGTTCGATTTAGTGGTGATGAGTTTATTATTTTAACCGAAGAAATAGAAGCTCCTGATGAAGTTGGTTTAATTGCAAAAAGAATTTTATCGATGTTTTCTCAAAAAATCGAAATTGAAAATTATCAGATTGAGATTTCAATGAGCATTGGTATTGCTGTATACCCATTTGCGGGAGAAGATAAAGAGACACTGGTTAAGTGCAGATATTGCAATGTATCGGGCAAAAGAACTTGGAAAATATCAAGATCAATTTTTCACTGATGTCCTGAATGAAAAGAACGCACGTTCTAAGGCGATAGAGGAAGGAATAAAAGAAGCATTATTAAAACAAGAAATATATTTGGTTTATCAGCTTCAGATAAATTTAGAAATAGAATTGTGTTTCGGGTTTTGAGGTTTTGATTCGCTGGCAGTCTGCTGAACTTTGCCATGTATCACCATTTTAATTTATTCTTAAGGCTGAAGATACAGGACTCATTCATAATATTGGTTTTTTGGGTACAGTCAGCTTGTATGCAATTTAATGCTTTGGAAAGATAATTTTGACAAATTAAAGATTAGCCCATCATTATGAGTAAATGTTTCAGCTATTCGGTTTATCATGAAAATATTATTAGCAATATCAAAGAAGTGTTAAGTATTTTTAATTATTCAGCAACAATGAAAAGTCTAAACAAATTCTTGCCTGAGCTTGAAGAATTAGGTATTGGTATAGCCCTTGATGATTTTGTTACTGGGTATTCTTCCTTTGGTTATTTAAAAGATTTACCTTTTACTGAACTAAAAAAATAGATAAAATTTTTATTGACTCAATTGAAAAAGATAAAGATGGTCGTTCAATCATAAAAGCAATTATTCATTTAGCGGAAGTATAATTTGGAAGTTTTTGCTGAGGGGGTTGAAGTTGAAGCGCAGCTGCATTATTTGAAAAAATATAATGACATCTTACAAAATAAAAATATTTCCATACAAGGATGCTATTTTAGCAAGCCTCTAAGTAAGATGTCGTGTCTTCTGTAAAATCATTCCCTAAAAAATGAGCAGCCCTGCTGCAGTGCTGGTGATAGTGTAAGTGTTAGTACTTCAGCTATTGCTTCACTTAGGGCCTTATAAGTTAGGAATGATGTTTTTAATATTCCCAACACCAACACTTAATTTATGCCATTGGCTGTGCATAAGCCACAGGGATTTTTCGGAATTGAGTGATTGAGTTGGCGTTGCCGTTGGCTCCGTAAGGCTGATGTTAATAGCCGCAGTTGTTTCGGAAAAAGGAACTTTTAAATGAAACTCTTTGGTGATGGTGTGTTTTTCACCTAGTTCATCTTTATGGGTGGCATTCATGCTGATAATTTCTTCAATTTTGCCGCTTTTTATTTTCCTGGCAATTTCTATCAGTTCTTGATGAGGGTTTTGCCAAAAAATCAGTCCATTGGTTGTTTCATTTTCAATGCTGATGGCGCATTCGCGCAAAACTTCTTTAGCTACATTGGGGTTGATCCCAAGCTGAATTAATTTGCTCTTTTCTTTTTCTGTCAAGCAGAATCTAGGATCTGAAGCCAAAGCACTGTTGTGTTCGTTGGATTCATGCCACTTACCAATAGCCCATTTTGCTGCCTGCCATACCTGTTGATGCTGAGACAATGGCCAAACAAATGCCGCCAAGTATGGGGTTAGCAAAGCGAGCCGGCACCAATCATGGCACCTACTAAGTAGCCAAGCCAGGCTGCAACACCTGTTGCTGCTCGTTTTGTGCCATTGCCAATTAAATCTTCACCATGACAAATTTCTTCAAGGCGATAATAGGTTTGCATTACATCATAACCTATGGTTGCTAATGCGCTGCCTACCATGCAGATGGCCAGTAAAATCCCTGCCCAGCTAACTTGGTCTTTATTGCTGTCATTAGAGGTAGGCTTGAAGCGATGGATAGCTAGCATAATTACGGTTGCTATTGTGCAAACAACAGTTGATAAAACATCATGGCGCGCCAGAAGTTATCACGGCAGCCATGATAATGGTGATGGTGCTGTCTGGTGGTGATTTCTTTGTGGTCTAGCAAACGTTGTTGCTTGTTGGTATTTTTCTGTAAGTAAGAGAATAGCCATCTACAATGGCTTCTATATGTTGGCAAGCGATTGAAGCCAAATTTCGTAGATCTTGTTCTGTTGCATCTCCTGGAGGCGTGATGAGATTAACTGTTTTTTATGTGTATAAGTGGTATTCAGTAGTGCTGAATGGTTTGCATTTAATTGTGCCAATGAAATCGGCATGCCATTGGGGGCTATGTAGTAATGCGGTGATGGTTGCAAATAAGGTTTCTGGTGCTGGCAGCCTACTTCTCGTAGCTAATGCGTTTCTTTGAGCGAAAAGCTCAACGAGCTTTGGCGTCATTTGAGGCTATTATTTCTCAGTAATTCTAGCATTGCTAAGGTTAGTAGGATTGGTGGTGAGGATGCGTGATACTGAATTTGGCATAATTTATTCTCAATGGATTTTTTAAAGGATTGTATAATTAAAATCTTAACAGAACCTTAATGAAGCATTTTATTGCGGCCAATTTGTTCTTCATGCTTAGTTGCATAGGTATCCATGCGACTTGCAGGTCGTATCTTATGAGGGTTGGAAAAATAGATTATAGATATAGCTACGCTTAACGTTGTTTAATGGTATTTTTATTATCTAGAAAGCGGCTAATCAGCCACTTCGTGTCAGAGCCTTTCACTGTATAGAGATCTTGTTTGGGGCCTGCAGAGCATTTTAATGACAAAAGGGCAAGAATGGTTTCTTTGGGTTTTTTTCATCATTAAATCCCCAAAATTGATGTTGCCATTGTTGGGTATCGCTGGGCATGAGCTCATTAGGCTTGGCCTGAGCCTATAATAAACTAAAAATATTTGATAAATCTTCAATAAACTCTTCATATTGTAAAGCTGTTATAAATTCAGCATCAATCATAAAGTGTGATTCAAATGGTGTTTCTTGCGCTACCAGAAAAAGATAAGTCCTCTTTATACATGGGCGACATGATATCGTGATAATAATTTGTATTTTTCTTTTTATTAAGATTTTATAAAGTTGCTCTAGAAACTTTGAACTGTTCATTTGAGCAGTATTATTGCTTGTGGATGTAACAGCATTGATGACAATGCCCCACTTATCATTTGGATCTAATGGATCGAAGCATTTAATAAGTCAGTTATACACTTTAGGTTTTTTAATGGGGCGGGTAAACATTGAACCTGAGTTATTAGAATTTTTAGCACTCAAATTGGCATTATTTACTCTACTTTTGTCAATAGGCTGATTTGTCCAAAATCCAATTCAGCCAGCTTAATTTTTGCCAACCTTCGCTTTAAGTCCCTCAATGGAGGGGAGTAAATAAGGTTGAAAGACTCTTTTTTTCTTCATACAAACGTTTTAATTGAATCCAGCAGTAATGTGTAGCAAGTGTAGACAGATATAGATATTTATCTGAGGCTGAGTAGTTTGTTGAATAGAAAAAGCCTAGGACTTCGGAGGAGGATTCAAAACATTCAAGTTGAGTTCGTAAGATAGTTTGTTTTTCCTGTACTGGGCGGTTATATCACATTTTTTAGAGTCTGGGGCATGTGCACTTCTCATCAAGCAAAAGTGCAGGATGACATAAAGTGGGTGGGATCAAAATTCGAACAATAATGGAGGGGGAAGCAAAAAAAAGTGCCAAAATAAAAAGCATGGGTTCATTTTTTATGTACTACTCTAAAGGTGATGATACTTTTTTTGAGTGGGGAGGTTCTTATGCCCGAAAGTAATTATAAATTCAGTGGAAATGTTTTGAAAACTATGATCGAGATACTGGTGTACCTTCTACTGCTTTGGTTTGGGTGCGTGCTGTAAAAGAAAGTAAGAAAAACATTAGGGTTATTGGCAAACGTGTTGTCCGAATATCCAGAACTTGAAGTACTTATGAAATATCCCCCATCGCTATCAAATGAGGGTAAGAAGAGATTAATACCACTTTGCGGACATTTTTTAAGGACGAAGTTTTAAAAAAATGGCAGGCTCTGATTCTGACTTGAGAAGCAGCAGTTGATTATTTGATGAAAAATTTTCACCAAGGAGGTTTGCTGCGAGGCGTTTACCCTTTCTGCAAGTCTCCATATTTCTGAGACAACTGATTATAAGGTGAGTATTGGTGAGTTGGATGTGGAAGACTTTGAATTTCATCGCAACATCTCAAGGGTTTGATATCAGGGGAGTGCGGTTGCATTAAAAGCTTGCGATAGGGGGCGAACTCGTTGAGCCTAAGACAGGGAGTGATGAACATTTAAGGGATCAGGGATCGAGTGTTAATTTTAATGAACTTGTAGAAATGGAGTCAAAGAATAAGATCGAACCAACCATTAAACATGATAAATGCGAGATAGAGTTGCTTGATCAGAGGCTGTTGCTGACAGTTTTGAGGGGAGCTGGCATTATAGTTAAAATAGGGCAAAGAAAGCCCCGCCAAAATGGCAAAAATTTCACTCAGCTGAAAGCCCTGTTGAGGGTGCCCTTACATAAGGACGAGTAATATATTGATGAAAAGATAAGTTTGTTGAAAAATGGCAGCAGGCTGTGGCAGATGACTTAATATATGTAAAAACAAGCAAAACCTCAAGCAAATTATTAGAGGGACAGTTTAATACCTTTGAAGATATCGAGCGATATTGTAAGGATGTTTTGCTGGAGAATTATTCTAAAGGTAAAGATAAAGAAAAAGCATTGCCAGGTATGTTGATGACTCACTTGATGAAGCCCAGATGCCTTGACGCCAGTGAGCTACTGGAGTTAAAGCATTGTTAGAAGAAAAGTTTTGAAACTTGCAGAAGTAGAACTGTCCCCACAACGCCAGATAGCACGAGAAACTTATGGCATAAATGCCCCCTATTGAGCGTGATGTGGGGATAAAGCATCGAATTAATCTGGTTAGTACGGCAACAGGCATTGAGATGCAAGAGCGTGTGCAAGTAACAGATATGAAAGTAAAGAAAGGTGCTAGCTCAGAAAGTGTTGCGCCAAAAGCTGGAAAAAATCATCTTATAAAGTGCCAGGCAACCATGTCTGTAGATCTCAGTGGCGATGAGCCTGTGATGACAGTTAATGCGAATACCATCAGTTATGGTTCTGACGAAGTTAGTAAAGTGATCGATAAAAGAAGTATGGGGATTGAAAGAATTATAGATTATCTGGGACGAATATTTGGTTTCCACAACATCAAAAATATTACCCCCTGATCAGAGCAACGATATTGAGCCACCAGGGCCCTAGTACGCTTACCATTTAATTTTGACGATTAACGAAAGTCACTCTGTTCAAAAATCAAGGCATTTTCATGCGAAAGTAATAGCCCGCTCTTGTCAAGTGAGAAATAACGCAGAGTTTTGGGCAGAGTGGCTTTCCCGAAAGGGCGTACAGCCAAGGCCCACAGGCTTTGTTATCTGTTTTCGACTTAGCCTGGCTAGGCCTTCAAACAGATGCCGCCCCTGTGAACCTTGGCTATACGCGTTAATCGCCAAAACTAAGTGGAAAAGTTACCGGTACCTCATCCTTTAAATATTTTTTTACTCAAGCTTAACCGTCAGAATTTAGTATTCGGTATCGTTACCAGCGATGAGTTTAATGGCGGCATTACGCCATTTTTGATTGACTAGGGATAGCTGGAGCTGGATCAAGCGAATGGAGAAAGTTCTTTTTTTTTGCACGGCCAGAGTTAGGCGTTGTTGTAAAGACTTTTTTTGCTCAATAAGCTTAATTGCTTTGTTTAAGTCAGATTGTTTATACCACATAAAGAACCAGCTGAATAAGAATACTTTTTGGTCATAGGTTATGGCATTTTACTTACTTTCAACCAAATATCCAATTTTATTTGGCTGGTTGCTTCGTTGCTTGTGAGACGGTGATGCCTTTGCTGGTTTCTTTGCAATTTAAAGGTTCGCCTTTGGTGGCTAAGAATCTATCTACTTGCAGGTGGTTATCTTTAAGAGACAATGCGCTGTTTTATATTTAGATATTGCACTTGTTGAAAATCATCATTTTTAAAAACAATCATTGCTGGTAGTTCGACATCCCAATAATCAACACCATATTTAAGGGCTTGCTTGGTGATTTTCCGCGGGCCGTTAATGGATGTATGGTTGATCACGATGTATTTATTCTTTTTCACAGAATCCACTAGTTTGCTTTTGTTCATGGCACTTAGAAAGTTTGCACACCCATCACTGGTGAACATGGTTGCGAAGCATTTTTCTGGCGTGGCGGGATATTGCTGTGATCCAAGTCATGACGTTACCTGCAAATAAAGTAGTAACTTTGCCGAACACTGTTTACTTTGCTTGCTTCTACTGGGCTTTTAACTTCTTTTTCTTTGCCCTTTTAATCCAACCGTATGATATTTTTGTTGCTTGTGTTGGATGAACTGAATCCATAAACATTATAGGCTCATCCGAAACTGCAGTCCTGTTTTGAGTTTCATACTCTTTGATAAAAGCATCTTGTTTTTGCACATCAATTTTATGAGGACGCCCTTTAGGCTTTTTATAAGTAAAACCATTTCGGTGTAACCATTTATGTAAACCAGAGACACGTAAAATTAACACCAAATGTTTCTTTTTTATATAAGAGACTATTTGGTGGTTGTGATGATATAAGTTTTTCTTCCAAGTGAAATCAACATCCACAATTTGCCGCGGTAATTTAGATAACTTTCTACACCACTGCTAATGGCATATTTAACCTTCTCGATAATTTTTTAAATAGTATTACTGTTGTTTCATGAATACGAAGAGCTTGCGATTTGAATCCAACTTTAGCTTCACCAGCAAAACTGCTTTGACGGATAGGATCTCCTTCTTTTCTGAGATACATTCAGAAACCGTCGATAAATTCTTAGATAAGAAATTTTTTCGCCTTCCAGATAATGCTTTCTTTTCATTTGGTTGCATGATCTCTTATCGAGTAAAAGCAAGCATTTTCAGAGATCACGGGTATTGGAGATTAAAATCACAAAAAGCTCACCTAATGGATATGCCGTTGTTGAGGTGTTGTTATAAAGGATTAAAAACATGTTTAGAAATGCTTAAATCAAGTTCTCTATTGTCTTGCAACGGTTATTTGAAAATATTTATGGATGATATTTAAAGTATTATTTTCAAATAATTTTCTAAAACCAGCTTTGGTTTAACTATTGCGAAAATGATATTTTCTGTGAAGATAGTTACAACATTTATTCTCGTTTGCCTGGTGTAAACTAATAAACATTTGAATGTTTTCTTGACATGTTTGCTTTAAAGCCAGGAGTTTGAGACATCGAAAATATCTAGTTTCTGAAAATGGCTTTCCAATTATTTTTATCTAATTCAACTGAATCTTTTTCACTGCAACTGAATCTTTTTCACTGTGTTTGGGAGTTGTAAAATAGGATACAAGAAATGGCTTTAGAGAACAAATTTCTTCTAAGTGTGTTAATTATCGGTGGTAAATTGCCTAATATAATCAAGTGCAGATAGGAGGTAATCATCTTTGAATATTTTCTCATAAAACAATTTGGAAATATTTATGCGTGTTTCCAGTTTAGGCCGGGTGAACTTACATAGTTAATATAAGGATTTAGTTGTCGCTTCTGCTAAATTCATGAGTTCCATGATTGATTTTGCTTGTTCTAAAGTTAATGAACAGAAAAAAATTCCGCTGTTCAATATCCGAAAAACTTAATTCTTTAAGATGTTTGAATAGATAATCACCACTGTTTATAAGAAATTAATGTATCTTTTCTGATTTTCTTATCGATTCTTTCAATTGTAGTTTTTCATCATGAATCAATAATATACCCGTGATCTTTGAAAATGCTTGCTTTTTACTCGATAAGAGATCATGCTTCGCTTTATGAAAAGAATCCACTTATCTGAAGGCGAAAAAATCGCTTTAGAACTACGACATACTGAATGTATCTCGAGAAAAGAAGGAGATCGAATTAAAGCAGTTTTGCTGCGAAGCGAAGGTTGGACTGTGCCTATGATATCGCAAGCTCTTCGTATTCATGAAACAACAGTAATACGTCATTTAAACGATTATCGAGAAGGTAAATTCAAAAATAGCAGTGGTGGTTCAGAAAGTTATCTAAATGAAGCTCAAACCCAGTGTTTGACTCTTCACTTGGAAGAAAACTTATATCATCACAACCACCAAATAGTCTCTTATATAAAAGAAACATTTGGTGTTAATTTTACGGTCTCTGGTTTACATAATGGTTACACCGCAATGGTTTTACCTAAAAAAGCCTAAAGGGCGTCTCATAAAATGATGTGCAAAAACAAGATGCTTTTATCAAAGAGTATAGAACCCTAAAACATCACTGGGTTTCCGATGAGCCTATACTGTTTATGGATTCCAGTTCATCAACTTTAAACAACAAAAATATCATACGGTTGGATTAAAAGGCAAAGAAAAAGAAGTGAAAACAACAGCTAGCCGAACCAGGGTAAATATAGTTGGTGCTATAGAGTTAGAGAATTTATCCGAGACCGTTTCAGGACAATATAAAACAATAAATGGCGAGTCCATTATTCACTTCATGAATAAATTAAGAGAGCAATTTTCTATTGAAAAAAGACTTCATTTGATCATGGATCGTGCTTGCTATCATGTCGTAAAATCAGCATACAGAAGAAGCAAATAAGCTAAATATCAATTTAGTGCGCATATCTACCGCCATACAGTCCAAATTTAACCTATTGAGCGATTATGGAAAGTAATGAATGAACAGGTAAGGAATAATAGATTTTTCAAAAAGCGCAAGATTTTTTGCAGAGAATCAATCAATTTATTTTTTTTGACAAAATATTGCCAGAAATTGAGACAGTTTAATCTCACAATTAATGACAATTTTCAGAAGTTAAAACCTGCATTTTGATTTCCAT